>NZ_QTPQ01000001.1:0-356623 GCF_003853425.1 Burkholderia sp. Bp9140 | reverse complement strand
GTCGTGGTCGCCGCGCCGTCCTTCACGAGCGCGCCCGCGCCGGAAATCGCGCCGCCCAGCCCGAGCGCGTTGCTGCCGCCGAGCGTGAGCGTCGCGCCCGTGCCGAGATCGATCGCGTTGGCGACCGACAGGCTCGCGTTCGTGTCGAGCGTCGCCGCGCCGCCGACATTCAACGCGCCGGTGCCCAGCGCCGCGTTGTTGCCGAGCATCACGGTGCCGCTATTCAGGTTCGTGCCGCCGGTGTACGTGTTCACGCCCGTCAGGGTCTGCGTGCCGGTGCCCGCGAGCGTCAGGCTGCCCGTACCGCCGATCGTGCCGCTGAACGTGCCGTTGCCGCTGCCGGTCAGCGCCAGCGCGTTCGCGCCGAGGTTCACGGTGCTGCCTGCCGCACCGGTCAGCGCGCCGACCGACTGCGCACCCGACGCAGTGCTCAGATCGAGCGTCGCGCCTGCGCCGGCGAGCGTCATCGCGCCCGTCGATGCGAGGCTGCCGCCCGCGCCGACCGCCAGTGTTCCGGCGTTGATCGTCGTACCGCCGGTATACGTGTTCACGCCCGTCAGCGTCGTGGTCGCCGCGCCGTCCTTCACGAGCGCGCCCGCGCCGGAAATCGCGCCGCCCAGCCCGAGCGCGTTGCTGCCGCCGAGCGTGAGCGTCGCGCCCGTGCCGAGATCGATCGCGTTGGCGACCGACAGGCTCGCGTTCGTATCGAGCGTCGCCGCGCCGCCGACATTCAACGTGCCGGTGCCCAGCGCCGCGTTGTTGCCGAGCATCACGGTGCCGCTGTTCAGGTTCGTGCCGCCCGAATAGGTGCTCGCGCCATTGAGCGCCTGCGTGCCGGTGCCGGCGAGCGTCAGGCTGCCGGTGCCGCCGATCGTGCCGCTGAACGTGCCGCTTGCCGTCCCGCCCAGCGTCAGCGCGGTGCCGCCCAGATTGACGCTCGTCCCCGCGACACCGGACAGCGCGCCGAGCGACTGCGCGCCCGCTGCGCCGCTCAGGTCGAACGTCGCGCCCGCGCCGGCGAGATTCACCGCGCCGGTCGATGCGAGGCTGCCGCCCGCGCCGATCGCCAGTGTGCCCGCGTTGATCGTCGTGCCGCCGCTATACGTGTTCGCGCCCGTCAGTGTCGTGGTCGCCGCGCCGTCCTTCACGAGCGCGCCCGTGCCGGAAATCACGCCGCCCAGCCCGAGCGCGTTGCTGCCGCCGAGCGTGAGCGTCGCGCCCGCGCCGAGATCGATCGCATTGCCGACCGCCAGGCTCGTGGTCGTATCGAGCGTCGCCGTGCCGCCGACGGTCAGCGCGCCCGTGCCGAGTGCCGCGGCATTGCCGAGCACGAGGGCGCCGGCGTTCAGCGTCGTGCCGCCCGAGTAATTGTTCGCGCCGCTCAGCGTCAGCGCCGCCGCGCCGTCCTTCACGAGCCCGCCGCCGCCGGAGATCGTGCCGCCCAGCCCGAGACCGGTGCTGCCGCCGAGCGTGAGCGTCGTGCCGGTGGCGATGTTGATGGCGTTCGCGAGCGACACGTTGGTGGTCGCGTCGAGTGTCGACGAGCCGTTGACGTTCACCGCGCCGACGCCCAGCGCGCTATTGCTGCCGACGACGACGTTGCCGCCGTTCAGGTTCGTGCCGCCCGAATAGACGTTCGTGCCGGTCAGCGATTGCGTGCCGGTACCGGACAGCGTCAGGCTGCCCGTGCCGCCGATCGTCCCGGCGTAAGTCGTATTGACGCTGCCGTCGAGTATCAGCGAATTGCCGCCGAGGTTGACGTTGGTGCCGGCCGAGCCGGCCAGCGCGCCGATCGTCTGCGTCCCGGTAGCGCCGCCCAGGTCGAACGTCGCGCCCGCGCCGGCGAGGTTCACCGTGCCGCTCGCCGCCAGGCTGCCGCCCGCGCCCAGCGCGAGCGTGCCGGCATTGATCGTCGTGTCGCCCGTGTACGTGTTCGCGCCCGTCAGCGTCGTCGTCGCCGCGCCGTTCTTCACGAGGCCGCCGGCGCCGGCAATCGTGCCGGACAATCCGAGGTTGTTGCTGCCGCCGATCGTCAGCGTCGTGCCGGTGGCCAGATTGACCGCGTTGCCGAGCGTCACGTTCGTGCTCGAGTCGAGCGAAGCCGATGCGTTGACATTGAGCGCGCCGGCGCCGAGCGCTCCGCCGTTGCCGACCACGAGGCCGCCGCTGTTCAGGTTCGTGCCGCCCGTATACGTGTTGGCGGCCGCCAGCGTCAGCGTGCCGCTGTCGTTCTTCGTCAGCGCGCCGCTGCCCGCCACCGTGCCCGACAGCGTGAGCCCGGTCGCGCCCTGCACCGTCAGCCCGCCCGCGCCGAGATCCACGTTGTTGCTGACGGCGAGCCCGGCGGCGCCTGCCTGCAGCGCACCGCCGGTGGCCGTGATGGTGCCCGTGCCGAGCGACGCATTGTTGTCGATGATCGCGACGCCGCCCGCCAGCGTCGCGTCCTGCGCGGACGATGCGCCGCTGATCGTCCAGGTGCCGGCCTGGACGTTGAGGTGATTGAAGTTGATGTAGTTGTTGACCGCGATGGTGCCGTTTGCCGACGCGCCCTGCTGCAGGTTGAGCGTGTTGTTGCCGCCCGCGCCGCCGTCAACGACGCCCGTCGCCGCCACGCCGAGCGTGACCGGGCCGACCGTGATGTTGAACGCGCCGCCGGTGCCGCCCGCCGTGTTGACCGACGAGCCCGTGACCGCGTTGAACGTGTTCGTGCTGTTCGCGCCCATCGACACGCTGCCGTTGATCGTGCCCGAATTGGTAAACGTATTGCCCAGTCCGGGCGTGCCGTTCGACCCGAGCGACACGCGCCCGGTGATCGTCCCGCTGTTCGTCATGTTGACCGTGCCGCCGCCGTATGCAGCGACCACGGGCGCGTCCGCGCCGGTGAGGGTCGCGCCGACCAGCGGGTTCGAGCCGATCGTGCCGGTGTTGTTGATCGTCGAGGTACCGCCCGTACCGTTCTGGACCGACAGCGCCATGCCCGTCACGCCGCTGATCGCCACGCCGGTCGAGCCGTTCATCGTGCCGTTGTTGGTCACGATCGTGGTGCTCGCCGCCGCATTGCCGACCACCGCGCCGCTCGACAGCACGCCGAGACCCGTCCCGAGCGCGGACGGATCGATGGTGCCGTTGTTGGTCAGCATGACATTGTTGCCGGTCAACGACATCGCGGTGCCGCCGACGCCGAGCAGGACACCGACGCTCGCGCCGGGATTGACCGTGACGTTCAGGTTGTTGGCGCTGTTCGAATAGCTGGGCGCCAGCGGATTCGCGACGCCCGAACAGGTCACCGTGGTGCCTGCCGTCGAACAGGTTGCGTAGGCGGGAACGATGCCCGCGCCGGACAATGCCAGGAAAATGCCCGTCGGCAACAGGAGTCTCGGAAACGGCTCTCCGCTCTTCTTCGAATGCGCAATGTTCATGCTTTCCCCTCGGCGTCAACATGGCCGTTGAGTCGAACCGGCGACGGCGCAAAATTCGGGACGCAAGCGTCCCCTCCGGCGGTCGCGATACGACGTCGGTTTATTCGTGGATGAACTACGAGTTAATCGATTCTCGTTTGCAAATGCAGAACTAGCCGGACGACATGATGGTGGCCCCCTGTTTTTTAAGCAGCGACTTTCTGGTTGATTTGATTACCGCTCTGCTTTTAGTCAGACAAGGCTAGATCAAAAAAAAAGGGTTTTCCAGTCGATGTTTATCCAGCGAAGCGAGGGCGGCGCGCGGCGCGTATTTTTTACTTTGATCCGCACGCCCGGCGATCGGGTTTCTCGATATCCGGCGGTCATTCCACGCGATATCGGACAAAGCTACCGGGTATCCGCGATATCAGTGAAAACACCAATCGCCATGCAGCATGTGCGATCAGGTTTTTATACCTTGATATATACGGGGTGGTAACGGCAGTTGGCTCTGATAATCGCGGACCGTTTCGATCGACCGCATCGGCAGCAGGAATTTTCAACATCCGACACATCACTTTCGAATCCGGCGCGAGTGAAGCCCGAAATCCGGATCGTCGATGATCATTCGGCGCCGGCGACTCCGGTTTCACCAATGGAATAGCGCACCGGATTCGACGTGAAACGGCGAGGAAAATCCGGAACGGGAAAGGAGCGACCGGCGTTTGCGGTTCGAAAGACTTTCAACGAACGTCGCCGAGCGGGCGCCGGCCCGGCGTCAATCCACCCGGCACATCGCGAGCCGTCCCATCGCCTCGCCGGCGCCGCGCACCGCGCAGGTGGCCGGCTCGTCGGCAATCCGCGCGCTCAGCCCGGTCTCGTCGCGCAGCAGGCGTTCGAGATCCGCAAGCAGCGCGCCGCCGCCCGTCAGCACCACGCCGCGATGCGCGATGTCGGTCACGAGTTCGGCCGGCGCGTTTTCCAGCACCGACTTCACCGCGCCGATCACCTGCTTGAGCGGCGCGGCCAGCGCGTCCGCCACATCGTGGTTGGACAGCTCGATCGAGCGCGGCAGGCCGTCCTCGACGCCGCGTCCGATCGCGCGCGTCGACGTGCGCGGCACGGCGCGGGTGGCCGAGCCGATCGTCTGCTTCACGCGCTCGGCGGTTTGCTCGCCGAGCAGCACGCCGTACAGGTTGCGCACGTAGTTGACGATCGCCGCGTCGAACTGGTTGCCGCCGACGCGGATCGCCTCGCGGTAGACGATGCCGCCCAGCGCGATCACCGCGACCTCCGTCGTCCCGGCGCCGATGTCGACGACCATCGAGCCGACCGGCTCGGTCACCGGCAGCCCCGCGCCGAGCCCGGCGGCAAGCGCTTCCTCGATCAGTTCGACGTCCGATACACCGGCCGCGAACGCGGCCTCGCGGATCGCGCGACGCTCGACCGCCGTCGCATCCGACGGCACGCACAGCGTGACCTCGACGCGCCGGCCGAAGCGCGAACGCGTGCGCGACATGTCGATGAAGCGGCGGATCATCTGCTCGGCCGCGTGCGCATCGGCGATCACGCCGTGCCGCATGGGCCGCACGGCCTCGAGATGCGCCGGCTCGCGGCCGAGCAGCGCCTTCGCGAGTTCGCCGACCGCTTCGAGCGTCGGCCGCGCGTCGGACGCGCCGCCCTTGCGAAAGCAGACGACCGACGGCTGGTTCAGCACCACGCCGCGCTCGTGCGTATAGATCCGCGTACTCGCTGTTCCAGGGTCGATCGCAACGGGTTGCGCAAACAACTTTCCGAACAGCGGTGTCGACATATCAAGCCCTTTTTTTCGAACGAACGGGCCGGAACGGCCATGCCGCATCCCCGCGGCGCGTCTTTGCAGCCCCATCACGGACTTAGCGGCAAATCGTGCCGATACTTTAAGCAATTCCGATGATTTTTTCGCGACGAAATTGCCGAAAACGCGTTTCGGCAGGCCTGCGTCTACGCATCGGCCTCTCGCGTTGCGCTTGTAAAACACGGTAATCTCTCGGTCTTGCCTGCTCCAGGCAGGCGTCCGACGCCCGATCACGCCCAGTATTCCACCATGACAGCGACCGCTTCTCTCCGCTGGCCAAGGGTGCGCCAGCTCGGCGCAACGCTCGCTGCGCTCTGGTGCTGCACCGTTGCCGCGCAGCCCCTGCCGGCCGCCGACACCGCCACCCGCACCGCCACGGCGGCCGCTGCCGCCGCACCGGCGGCATCTGCCACGACGGGCGCCGCCCCCGCCGCGACGCCCGCGCCGACCTGCAACGCCGACGGCGGTCCGGCCGGCCGGCCGTCGATCGGTCTCGTGCTGTCCGGCGGCGGCGCCCGCGGGTACGCGCACCTCGGCGTGCTGAAGGTGCTCGAGGACAACCGCATCCCGATCGACTGCGTCGCCGGCACCAGCATGGGCGCCGTGGTCGGCGGCCTGTATGCGAGCGGGATGGCCGCAGACGAGATGAAAAAGCGGCTGTCGGAGGTGAACCTGGCCGACATCGCATTCGACGTGACCGACCGTGCCGACCTGCCGCAAAGCAGCCGCGAGGACGAGCGCCTGTACATCAACAGCCTGACGCTCGGCTTCGGCAAGAAGGGCGTGAAGGCGCCGGTCGGCCTCGTGCAGGGCAACCGGCTGCAGGCGCTGCTCGCGAACTGGACGGCCGCGGTGCCGACCAACCAGCCGTTCGACCAGTTGCCGATCCCGTATCGCGCGGTCGCGACCGACCTGCAGACGGGCCAGATGGTCGTGCTGGATCGCGGCTCGCTGCCGCTCGCGATCCGCGCGAGCATGGCGATGCCCGGCCTGTTCGCGCCGGCCGAGATCAACGGCCGCGCGCTCGTCGACGGCGGGCTCGTCAGCAACCTGCCGGTCGACACCGCGCGGCAGATGGGTGCGAAGGTCGTGATCGCCGTCGACATCGGCTCGCCGCTGCGTCCGCTCGACGCGCTCGCGTCGCCGGCCGACGTGATGCAGCAGATGGTCGGCATCCTGATCCGCCAGAACGTCACGTCGCAGCGCAAGCAGCTCGCCGCGCAGGACGTGCTGCTCACGCCCGACCTCGGCGCGCTCGCGTTCACCGATTTCCAGAATGCGAAGCAGGCGATCGCCGCCGGTGCGGCCGCCGCGACCGCGGCGCTGCCGCGGCTCAGGCACTTCGCGCTCACGCCGGAACAGTACGCGGCCTACCGGTCCGCGCATGCGCAGCCGCTGCCGCCGCCGATCCGCATCACGCGGATCGAGATCAAGACGACCGGCGGCGTGCCGAAGCGTGTCGTCAGCGACGCGCTGCACGTGAAACCGGGCGACACCTACGATCCGGCGACCGTCAGCCAGGACCTGCTCGGGCTGACGACCGGCGGCAATTTCGAGAGCGTGTCGCAGCAGATCGTGAGCCACGGTGACGAGAACGTGCTCGAGATCGATGCGCGCGAGAAATACTGGGGGCCGAATTTCCTGCTGTTCGGCGTCGGGATGTCGAGCAGTTCGACCGACGAGGGCGGCTTCCGCCTGCACGTCGGCTACCGGCGTCCGTGGCTCACCGAATCGGGCCTCGAATTCCGCGCGGACACGACGATCGGCAGCGACCTGCAGTCGGCGCGCGTCGAATTGCGGCAGCCGTTGCCGGCCGCATACGGTTTGTATGTTTCGCCCTATGCGGAATATCAGCGTCGCTACGTGAACCTGTACGACAACAGCGGCGAGGTGAAGCTGAACCAGTACTTGATGCAGACGGCGCGCACCGGGCTCGACTTCGGCCTGCCGATCGCGCGGCTCGGCGACTTCCGGATGGGTATCGGCTACGCGACCGGGCACGGCTCGCCGAACTACAACCTGCCGTTCCCGTTCGACGACGGCAGCTCGACGCTGATCTGGCCGAGCTTCACGTCGCAGGCGCTGACCGCGCGCGCGCGGCTCGTCATCGATCAGCTCGACGATCCGATGTTCCCGCGCCGCGGCTACTACGGCGAATTCCGTGTCGAACGGTCGCTGTGGTCGCACAACAGCCAGTCCGCGGAGGACCTCGCCGATACGTCGAATACGCCTTACACCGAGCTCTACGGCAAGGCGATGATCGCGCAGCAGTTCGGCCGGCACAGCGTCAGTGCAACGATCGAGGGCGGCAAGAGCATCGGCGGCACCAACCTGATCAACGCGTTCAACTTCACGCTCGGCGGGTTCCAGCATCTGGCCGCATATGCGGCCGACCAGCTGACCGGCAACGAACTCGCGTACGGCAACGTGACCTACATGAACCAGCTGATGACGTTCAACGCGTCCCCGATCAAGGCGCTGTCGGTCGGCGCCAGCGCGGAAGTCGGCAACGTGTGGTCGAGCGGCGTGAAGGTCGGCGGCGGTACGCTCAAGCAGAGCTATACGTTCTTCACGAGCCTGTCGACCGCGTTCGGTCCGCTGTACATGGGCGTCGCGCTCGCGCCGGGCGGGCGGCGCAACATCTACCTGCAGCTCGGCCGCACGTATTGATCCCGGCGTGCGGCGGTCGCCGCGGCGGCATCCGCGGCGCGGCGGCCTCGTGCCCCGGCCGCGCCGGACAGGCGGTCAGATCGGCCAGCTGATCTCGAAGCGCGCGCCGCCGAGTTCGGCCGGGTCGACGACCGCGATCCGGCCGTTGTGCGCGTGGAGCACCTGCCGCGTGATCGCGAGGCCGAGCCCGTAGCCGCCGGTGCGGCGGTCGAGGCGCACGAACGCGTCGAAGATCCGCTCGCGTTCGTTTTCCGGCACGCCCGGGCCGTCGTCCTCGACGAAGATCGCGATGTTGCCGTGCTCGATCGCGATCCCGACGACGATCTGCGCTTTCGCATACTTGCTCGCGTTGCGCAGCAGGTTGCGCATCGCGTACGACATCAGCCGCCGGTCCATCTTCACGCGCAGGTCCGACGCGATCGCGATGCACGACTCGATCGCGCGTTCCGGATACAGCAGTTGCGCGTCGCTGACCTGGTGCTCGAACCACGCGACCGGCGCGGTCAGCTCGAGGTTCGACTGCAGCGAGCTGTATTCGAGCCGCGCATACGTGAGGCTCATGTCGATCAGTTCCTCGAGCTCGGTCACGTCCTGCGCGATGCTTTCCAGCGCACCGTGGTATTCGGCGGCGGAGCCCGGCTCGCGCAGCATCTCGAGCGCGAAGCGCACGCGCGCGAGCGGCGTGCGCAGCTCGTGCGAGATCCCGTTCGTCAGGTCGCGCTGCGCGGCGATCAGCCGCTCCATGCGCATCGCGAGCGCATTCAGCGTGCGTGCGAGCGGGCCGATGATCACGCTGTGCGACTCCCGCGCGCGCGTGTTGAAACGCCCGCCGGTGAAGTCGATCGCGCGCTCGCGCACCATCACGAGATCGGACCAGACCGGCCGCATCCACCGGTACGCCGCGAGCGCGGGCGCGGCGAACACGAACGCGAGCACGATCCAGACATCGCCCGGCAGCGCGTCGAACGCGTGCCACACGACTTCCGGCGACAACACGACGCACAGCGCGAGCGCCGGCACGAGCGCGGTCAGCAGCACGAGGCCGAGCAGGTGCACGTAGGTGCGCACGTACAGGCGCGACCAGCTCGGAATGCGGTCGGCGCGCGTGTCGGTCCATGCGCGGCGGAAATGCAGCCAGCGCCATTTGACATAGCGCGGCGGCGAAAGCGGCGGTGCATCGGGGTGCGAACGGGTGCGTCGGATCATCGCGGCTTCCGGCTATCGCGCGATGCGGGGATGCGGCGGCCGGCGGCGGCGCGCCGGCGCGGCGTCATGCCCACGCATGCTTGCTGAACTGGTAACCCTTGCTGCGGATCGTCTTGATCCGCTGCGGGTTGCCCGCATCGTCGTGCAGCTTGCGGCGCAGCTTCGAGATGCGCCCGTCGATCGTGCGGTCGAGGCCGTCGAACTCGACGCCGCGCAGCTGCAGCATCAGGTCGTCGCGGCTGACCACCTCCCCTGCATGGCACACCAGCACCCACAGCAGGTCGAACTCGGCCGACGTGAGGTCGGGCGAGCCGCCGCCGGGCAGCACGACCGAGCGGTCGGTGCGGTCGATCGAGAACTGGCCGAACGTATAGCGCTCCGGCTGCGGCGCGGCGCCTTCTGCCGCGCGCGCGGGCGCGCGGCGCAGTTGCGCCTTGATCCGCGCGAGCAGGATGCGCGGCTCGACCGGCTTGTGCACGTAGTCGTCGGCGCCGAATTCGAGGCCGAGCAGTTCGTCGAACGGCTCGTCGCGCGCCGTCACCATGATGATCACGCCGTCGTACTGCTTGCGCGCCTCGCGGCAGATCTCGAAACCGTCCTTGCCCGGCAGGTTCACGTCGAGAATGACGAGATCCGGGCGCGTGGACAGGATCGCCGGCACGGCGGCGTCACCATGCAGCACAGTATCGACTTCATAGTCGTTCTTGCGCAGGTAGCCGGCGATCAGCGTGGACAGGCGAGTATCGTCTTCGACGAGCAGGATGCGAAAAGACATGGGCAGCGGTCGGATCATACGGGGAGACCGCGGCGGCGGCGGGCTTGCGCCGGCTGCCGGCCATCGGCCGAAACGTACCGCATGATACTGCGCCCGCCGATCACCTGTTTGCCGATTTCGAAAATAAGGGCGCGATGGCCGCCGCGCTTGACGAACCGGCGCCGAAACGGTTCCATACGGGCTCCGCGAAAACCGGGCCGCGCGCCCGCCCTGCCTCACGTGATGAACTACCAGCCGATCCTCGAACGCATCCACACCGAACTCGCCCCCTGGATCGGCCAGGGACGCGTCGCCGACTACATTCCCGAGCTCGCGACGGTGCCCGCCGACAAGTTCGGGATGGCCGTCGTGACGCTCGACGGAAACGTTTACACGGTCGGCGACGCGCGGGAGCGCTTCTCGATCCAGAGCATCTCGAAGCTGTTCGCGTGCACGCTCGCGTTCCAGCTGCTCGGCGATGCGCTGTGGGAGCGGGTCGGCCGCGAGCCGTCCGGCAACGCGTTCAATTCGCTGGTTCAGCTCGAAAGCGAGCGCGGCAAGCCGCGCAATCCGTTCATCAATGCCGGCGCGCTGGTCGTCACCGACGTGCTGTGCCGCCGCTTCGTGAAAGCCGAGACCGCGCTCGTCGAATTCGTGCGGCGGCTGATCGGCGCGATCGACGTCGACTACGATTCGCGCGTCGCGCTGTCGGAGCTCCAGCACGCGGAACGCAACCGCGCGATGGCGCATTTCATGGCGAGCTTCGGCAACATGCAGATGCCGCCCGACACGGTGGTCGACGCGTATTGCCGCCAGTGCGCGATCACGATGAACTGCGTCGAGCTCGCGCAAGCCGCGCTGTTTCTCGCGAACGGCGGCGTCGCGCCCGTCACCGGCGAGCGGATCGTCGACGCGAGTTCGGCCAAGCGGCTGTCGGCGCTGATGCTGACCTGCGGCACCTATGACGCGGCGGGCGACTTCGTCTATCGTGTTGGCCTGCCGGCGAAAAGCGGCGTCGGCGGCGGGATCGTCGCGGTGCTGCCGGGGGAGATGGCCGTGTGCGTGTGGGCGCCGGGGCTCGATGCTAACGGGAACTCGCTGGCGGGGACCCGGGCTTTGGAGTGGTTGACGACTTATTCGGGAAGGTCGATTTTTTGAGGTGGCGAAGTTGGGCGTGCGTCATCTGGCGCAACGGCGGCAGGTTCATATCCACGCATGCCGGTGCGCGCAATGGGGAATTCGACCATCGGCAGCAATCGGCCCCGAGCAGACTTTCGAAATTCTCGATAACAGCCATCAGAATCCGCCGTTCAGTGTCACAGTCTGGAACCGCTGCGTCCAAACCGCCGGCAGCCCCCTTATCGCGTGCGGTTAGGTACGCCAGGATTTACCGGATGAAGGTTTGAGTCTGGCGGAGTTGACAGAAGCGAAGAAGCGTCAGTTGCATCGAGCACCCCCGTTGCCTTTAGATCGCGGGGCGAAGGCATACCGAACTTGTTAAATAGCCTTGCCAGGTAGGACGGCGATCCGATCCCTACGCTCAAGGCCGCCGACAGCACGGTCGTGCCGGGAACGTTCAAGAGCGAACGCGCGCGCGTTACACGTTGTCGGAGCTGATAAGCGGTGACGCTTTCGCCTGTCTCCTCGCGGAAGATGCGAGTGAGATGCCGTCGCGATATGCCGAATTCCGCAGCGATTGCCTCGATATCAATCCGCTCCGCCAGCATGACGTCAAGATACGCCTTAATTTCACAGACCAACTGCCCGCGCGAAACCTTCGGATCGGCACCGCTCGGTGCGGCGCTTAGCACGGCCTCCACGCACGCTGATGCAATCAGCCGATCGACCAGATCGTGTTGATACCGCGACATATCATGTGCTTCCCCCGTTTTGTCGGCCGCGTCGAACTGTCTTTGCAAACGCAGCGCGCCAAGCAGTGCATGTGGCGGCGCGCAGTAGCGCGGTGCCTCGCCCCTGGCGATCCGACCATTGGATTTGCGCGCACAAAACGAAACAAAGTCGCGCTCCACATATACCGCTGTATGGCAATGCTCTCCGCGATTGCTCGCCGTGTCGTGAAAAATCCCGGCCGGAACCATCGCAAGCACGCCGGCGCTGATGCGCTGCGCGTGCTTCGAACGCTCCGAAGTCAGCGTCAGCGCGCCTTGATGGGGCAGCAGGAACATGAACTCTTCATGCTCGTGCCACGACGTCACGTAATCGGCCATCGTGATGCGACAGGTCGCGGCCACGCGGTCGGCGGGAATGTGCGATTTAGACGTTTGATAAAACATGAGGAGAACCTGCGACTTGGGAGTGTCGGGTGGATTGCGGCAACACGCTAACGCAACCGCCATGGCCCAATAGTGAGTATGTTCCGTCCCAAATGGAAGCGAAGAAAAACCGCCGATCGTGCATGCTGCGAGGGACGACGGGCTGGCCTTCGCGCTAGCTTCACAAAAGGCGGCAACCCGATAGGCGGGATGAGTTAGGGAACAAGCGCATGAGCATCGTACAACGAGTACGACTTGTACGAGTATTTTCCACCACAGACGAAGGCGGCAATCCGGCCCCGATTGCGCTCGACGCGAACGGCTGGTCCGAGGCGCAAATGAAAGACGTGGCCCGCGCGTATGGCCTGGAAAGCGGGTTTGTGATGCGCGCCGTCGACCCGCGCCACGATTTCCGCTTCCGCTTTTTTGTGCCCGACCACGAAATGGAGATGTGCGGACACGCGGCGCTGGGCGCATTGTGGCTGCTGCGTCACACCGGCGCCTGGTGCACGAACACGGCGCTGATCGAGTCGCTGAGCGGCAGTGTCGAGGCACGGTACGACCCGTCCGACGCGCGGATCGAAGTCAGCCAGCCTGCGGGACGCGTCGAGCCGGTCATTGACGCGGCGCTGATCGCCAGAACACTCGATGCATTGAACCTTGATGCGAGCGATCTGCTGCCTCTCGGCATCGTCAACGCGACGACGAGCCGCACCAAAACGCTGGTGCCGGTCCGCACGACCTCACGGCTGAATGCGATCACGCCGAAGCTGGACCTCGTCAAAGCCTTATGCGACGCCCTGTCGTCGACCGGTCTGTATCCGTTTTCGTACGATCCTGATGCACCGCACGTGTTTGAGGCACGGCAATTCCCGCGCGCATCCGGCTATCCGGAGGACGCGGCGACCGGCATCGCAGCGGCAGCGCTGCTGTTCGGCGCGCATCGCCATGGGCTCGTCGCCCGGGGCGTACGCGGCGTCGTCGTGCGTCAGGGCGTGGCGATGGGACGTCCGTCCGCGATTACGGTGAACTTCCGCGATCCGGCCGATGAAAGCAGGGGTTGCTGGCTCAGTGGCCCGGTTTGTCTGATTGATGAGGCCTGATGCCATGTTGCTAGGCACACTCGAAGTCGATTTGTCGACGCGCTCATTGCGACGTAATGGGGAGACTATCCATGTCGGTTCGCGTGCCTTTGACGTGCTCGCAGTACTTTTGTCAGCGGCGGGACGTCTCGTAACGAAAGATGAATTGATGGACGCGGTCTGGCCCGGAACGGTCGTTGAAGAAAACAATCTGCATGTGCACCTTTCCGCGTTGCGAAAATTGCTCGGGCCGCAGCGCGACCTGATCTTGACCGTACCCGGTCGCGGTTACCTGCTAACGCAAAGGCAGGCCCCCGGCGCGAATTTGACGGTGGCTACGCCAGCCAGGCAGGGCGACGGCGATATCCCGCTACGGCACCGGGCACTCACGGGACGCGACAGACTGATCTCCAATATCGCGGCACTACTGGACACGACGCATATATTGACACTGGTGGGCGCCGGTGGAGTCGGGAAAACAAGCGCAGCAATGGAAGTTGCTCATGCGGCGGCATGTGGCCGCTTTGATATCACACGGTTCGTCAAGCTTGCCGCTGCTGCCTCTCCGGAAACGGTTTTGCAAAAGGTTGCTACGGCATTCGGCCTGTCGATACGGGACGACAGGTCGGGGATCGACGAGCTAGTCGCAGCTTTGCCGCAAGACCGCACTCTACTAGTGCTAGACAACGCAGAGCACGTCATCGATGCGGTCGCTCGACTTGTCGATTTACTTGGCATGCGGCGTAACAACTTGCAGGTACTCGTAACGAGCCGCGAACCGTTGCGGGTACGAGGTGAGGTCGTCTTCCAGGTACCCCCGCTCGATGTGTCACTCCCGGGTTCATCCACCACCGAGGTTCTGGATTGTGCGGCAGTGCAAATGTTCTTGCAGCGCGCGCAACAGTCAGGTTGCGACGTTGATGCTTTAAGAAAAAGCGCCCATCTCGTTGGGGATATTTGTCGTCGACTCGACGGTAATCCTTTGGCGATCGAAATGGCAGTCAGACGTGTCGGTGCATTGGGCGTTCGAGGGGTTCACGGATTTCTCGACGATCGATTCGCATTGCTGACGCAGGGATACAGGACCGCTCTTGCGCACCACCAGACGTTACGGGCCAGCTTCGACTGGAGCTTTGCGTCGCTGAGCCCATCAAGTCAGAAACTGTTTGGTCACGCTGCGGCATTCGAGAGTGCTTTTACTTTCGACGCGTTGCGCGCGCTAGTGTGTGATACGACGTATAAGCCGTCTGACGTTGCCAGCGGCGTTGCTGAACTGACCGAGAAGTCGTTGCTGAGTGTGGAGTCGGATCACGGCGAACATAGGTTTTTCCTCTCCGAATCCGCTCGAGCATACGCGTTGCAAAAGCGTCGCCTCGGAGGGAACGACATTCAAATGTTCGCGCGCTATGGCGGTTACAACTACGGTGCTTGTGAGGCGGCCCCGACCAGTAAAACGGATTCGTTCAAAGAGAAAGTGGAAGAGCGGGAGTTTGCATAGGAATCTGAGCATGTAAGCCAAGGGGGACGCGGATCCGCTAACGCGGCCTGAACGATTCAGGTGTTGAAATCCAGTGGCCCATCCATGCCGACACGGCGCATCGTTTTCGGTGAACCGACGTACAAGCATTTTTGGCGCGCCTCATGGCGCTGGAGTCTTGATGGACGATTGTCGGCAATGCCAGCGCCGGCGTCGACGGGCCACTCGTGGCCGAATCCGGTCGTCGAAGGCAGCGCGGCACTCGCCCGCTCGGTCGGCATCGGAATGACGGCGTCGGGCTATATTGCGGAGTTCCAGCACGCTGGCGCTCGAACGATTGACAACGTATACGGAGCGATCGATTTTCCGAACACACCGAAGTGACTCATGGGAGAGCATCAGTCATGCAACCGGAACACGCTCCAGATCTCGCAGCGACTCGCCACGCAGGCGCGAGCGCACCGATTCCGCCGATCGTGCCCGCGCAAACCGCACTGGTCGTGATGCACTACCAAACCGACATCCTCGGCCTCTTTCCCTCGGTCGCGCCCGCCCTGCTCGCCAACACGCGCAGGCTGTGCGATGCGGCGCGGGCCGGCGGCGTCCACGTTTGCTTCGCCAATCTCCGCTTCAGCCCCGGCTATCCGGAAGTCAGTCCGCGCAACAAGAACGGGCAAGGGATCAAGCAGCTCGGCCTGTTCGTCAATGACGGCCCGTGCCCGGAGCTCGGGCGGCTGGACACCGAGCCGCTGATCGCCGCGCATCGCGCGAGCGTGTTTTTCGGCACTGACCTTCAGGCGCGGCTCGTCGCGCAAGGCATCGATACGCTGATCCTGGTCGGGATTGCGTCGACCGGCGTCGTGCTGTCGTCGGTTGCGCACGCGAGCGACGCGGATTTCCGGCTGTATACGGTCAAGGACTGCTGCTACGACCCGGATCAGGTCGTGCACGAACATTTGTTCGTGACCGCGTTCGAGACGCGCACGACGGTGCTGTCGCTCGCGGACGCGCTGCGGCTGCTCGCGTAGCCGCGCAACGCCCGCACAACGCCGACCGGAACGCTTCCGGCCGGCGCATTCCACCCAACTTCGCGCGTTACTTGGCGATATACACGCCCGACGTCGGGCACGTCCCCTGCGTATTGCCGTCCGTCACGAGCGACGCCGCGCTCGGAAACTGCGAGGTCGCACTCGTCTTCACCGCGATCCACGCTTCCGTGAAATAGCTGACGCCGTTGGTCTTCGTGCATTTCAGCGATACTGCGCTGCGCGTATTGCTGCCGAACGCGCCTTCGAACGCGGACAGCAACTGGTTGCGCGTCACCGTCTTGCCCGCGTTCGCCTGCAGGAACGCGTTGAACGACGTGTTGCCGAGCCGGCTGATCATGCCGGTCGCCTGGTTCCAGTACGTGTCGGGCGATGCCGAATTCGAGCAGGTGCCGTGCTTGAACCATTCGTGCTTGTCGAGGCACGACGCCACGCCCGGCATGTAGGCCGACAGCGTGTTGCGCGTCGCGGTGCTGACCGGATACGCATCCATGCTGCACCACTGGTGCGCGTTGTCGAGATCGACGTCGCTCTGCGGCACGCCGCAGTAGAACGGCTGGTTGCCGTCGTACCGGTTCGGCCACAGACCATGCAGCGACAAGCTCGTCGCCGCATACGTGCCGGCGAGGTTCGTACACTCCGGCGTGTCGTGCGACGCGCAGAAACCGGGCTCCCACGAAGCCGCGAGCAACAGGTAGTCGTAGCTGGTCTGCGCGACGGCGTGCAGCGAGGCGGATGCGACGGCGAGTGCGGCCGCGGCGCGGGCGAGCGTCTTGAGCATGGCGTTTCCTCGGAAAGGGCTTGCGGTCGCGGGATGCGCCGCAAGATTGTCGAATGTCTGCCCGCGATTGTTGCCGCCGCAACGTGGCACGAATATGAAGACGAACGAAATATGTCCGCCGGGCCGCGGCTCATCGTCGCGGAACGCCCGCACCGCATCCGGCGCCGCGCGACTATTTCATCGACGCGGCTTCCGATCCACCCGGCGACAGCGCCGCGCTGTCCTGCTCGCGCCACGCCCGCCGCGATGCCATGATCGCCTTCACGGCCGAGCGCGCGACCTTCCACCACGCGAATGGCCGCGGATCGGCCAGCATGCTGAGCGCGCGCGCATAGTCGAGCGTGAGCCCGGGCGTCCAGGCCATCGTCACCGCGCGCTTGCGGATCTGCGCGGCAACCCACAGCTCGGGCGTGAGCAGCAGCCGGACGAATGCGCCCCACCCGGCCCGCGTGCCCTTGAGCCGCCACACCGCGCCGTCGAGTGCCGCTTCGAGCGCGTTCGACACGGTGCTCGAGCAGTTGCGGTGCGTGAGGTTGTACGTGACCGTCTGCCGGTACGACGACCAGAATGCCTCCAGCTTCACCGGATCGTAGTTGCGAATCCGCACGCGCACGGTCGACGGGCACCACGCGTTCGACTCGGTCGCGTAGTCGGGCTGGAACAACCCGGGCACGTCGTTCTCGCGCGTCGCGCGCAGGATTCGCGTGAATTCGTCGGGAGAACGATCGATCTCGACGGCCGGATACAGGCTGATGTAGATGCCCTCGGGCGACTCCAGCGCCGCATGGCCGGTCGAGATCACGCCGTTGACGTCCACCGCCGCGATGTAGCGGTCGATCACCGGATAGCGCTGCGCTTCGGCCTTCGACGTGCCGATCGGCGTCCACACGTGCACGGTGAGCGCGCGCTCTTGGTCGGCCGGCGGGCCATCCCATTCGGATTGCGTGAAGCGCGGGAGGTCCGGCGCCGCGTCGATGTCGGGCACGATCGCCGGCGCCGGCGACGTGACGAACGCGGGGTTGCGCGTCAGCCGCCGCACGCGCGCGGCGAGGCTCAGCATGTGCATCCCGCCGAACATCAGCAGCAGGCCGAGGCAGTACGGCACGGTGCCCGCATAGTGGGTCGGGTACGGCTGGTAGAAGAAGATCGCGAGCAGGATCTCGACGACGCCCCACGCGAACGCGACATTCCAGCGCCGGTAACGCACCATCCATGCGGACGTGCACTGCAGCAGCCCGTCGACGAGGAACAGCGTGCCGAAGATCATCGACAGCAGGAAGTGGCCGTGATGATGGCCCGCGAACACGAGCCCGGCGGCCAATACGACCGCGACGCCCTTCACGTAGCGCAGGATGCGCTGCCCGCCGACGCCGCTGCCGGCCACCGCGAGCGTCGCGAGTCCCTCGACCAGGAATAGCCACGCGAACAGTTCGATCGGAAAATGCAGCGCGCCGTCGAGCGCGTCGACGAAGATGCCGACGCCCGCGACGACCCACAGCCAGCCCAGCACGGTCAGCCCGCGCCAGCGCGTTCGCAGATATTCGATGCCCAGCAGCAGCAAGACCAGTCGTACCATTGCGCCCTCGTATCTTTTTTTTGGGATACGCGATGGCCACGCGTGCCCTGTCGTGCCGACCGCGCATCGTGCGATGCGGAAGTCGGAAGGCGGGAATGCTGACCGGCGCGTCATGCGTCGACATGACCGATGGCGGCCGGCGCGCGCCGCTTTGGTCAAATAATAAGATATGGTGGAGCCGGTTGAAAGCCTCGCGAAAACGTTGCCGGCACGGCGCCGTGCGATTCCGCCAGTTCCGGCGCGCCATGCATGTGGCCCGCGCGGTAGACGCGCAACCCGCTGCCGCGGCAGATGTCCGGTTCGACGACGGGCGGGCGCTACGCGAGAATTCCGCTTCCGACAGCGAAAGCCGCCTGAGCGCGACTCGCGCCTGCGGAACATGTAACGGCCCGTGCGGGCGGCAGCGGCAACTCGCAAATGCTCTCGCTCGCACGGGGCGCGCAAACCGGAGCATCGACATGACGGCCTCGCCACTTCACACCCCGCCCCTCGGCCCGCAACTCAAGCGCTGGCGCACGCTGCATCGCATCAAGCAGAGCCACGCGGCCGAGCTGTTCGGCGTCGCGCAATCGACGATCTCGCGCTGGGAAGCCGGCATCCAGCAGATGTCGCCCGACGAGCGTGTCCGCCGAGCGGCTGCTTGCCGCGCGTCTCGATTCGGCCGGCGACCGCGCACTCGCCCGGCTGATCGCGGGCAGTACGGCCCGCCTGCATCTCGTGTGCGACCTCACGCATCGTCTGCTCGCGTGCTCGCCGTCGCGCGCGGCCGAGTTCTCTCGACCGCTGCCCGCGTTGCTCGGCACGTCGCTGTGGCGCTATGCGTCGCCGGAGATCGTCCGCATAGAGGCCGCGCTCGACCCGCTCGGCTGGCACGATCGCGCGGGGCCTCCGAGCGTCGAATTCGCGACGGGTGCCAATGCGTCGCGCGTCGTGCCGATCCGCGGCAGCACCTGCCGGTGGACGCGGATGACGCTGTCGGACGGCTCCGCCGCGCGGCTCGTCGAAACGCTGTAGCACGCGCGCAAGTCGCCGGACCCGTGCTCGGCACGCATATTTCATGCGTGGACGCAGCGCGTGCGCACGGCGTACGCTTGACGGCTCCATTCACGCATTGCGCTGACGATGAACCTCGACACGATCCACGCGCGGCTCGATTTCCTGCGCGAAGCCGAACGCCTGAAAGACGTGCTGCGCAGCGGCCACACGTCGACGGGCCGCGCCGAAAGCACGGCTGAACACAGCTGGCGGCTGTGCCTGATGGCGCTCGTGTTCGCCGATGCGCTGCCCGACGTCGACACGACGAAACTGCTGAAACTGTGCGTCGTCCACGATCTCGGCGAAGCGCTGCACGGTGACATCCCCGCGATCGAGCAGGCCGCGCATCCGGACAAGAGCACGCACGAACGCGACGACCTGCTGACGCTGACGGCCGGGCTCGATCGCGCGCTGCGCGACGAGATCGTCGCACTGTGGGACGAATACAAGGCAGCCGAAACACCGGAAGCGCGCGCCGCGAAGGCACTCGACAAGCTCGAGACGATCCTGCAGCACAACCAGGGCAGCAATCCGCCCGGCTTCGACTACGCGTTCAATCTCGGCTACGGCCGGCGCTACACGGACGCGGCGCCGCTGTTCGGCGCGATCCGCGCGATCGTCGACGCGGATACGCAACGCAGGATCGACGCACGCGGCGGCGGCGCGTAAGCGCGCGGAACCGGCCGCGCGGCATCGCGCGCCGCATTCGCACGAGACACGAGGCACGCCGCATGACGCAGCACATCTACGACGATCCCGCCTTCTTCGAAGGCTACAGCCGCCTGAACCGCTCGCTGCCCGCGCTCGACGAGGCACGCGACCGGCCGATGATGGCGATCGTGGCTGCGCGGCGGTAACGCTGCCGCGAGCATGTACAACGCCGCTGCGCGCACGATCTTCACAGATCGCAACAAAGAGGCCGCGCGGCCCCCGCGTCGGCGCACCATTCGCACAATTCAGCACACTTTCGATACGAACTGACGAGAACGCGTCGCTTACCATCAGCAGCTGATCCGGATCGTCGCACCCGTGCGATGCGTGCGCCAACGCCGCCGCAGGCATCGCGCGCGGCATGCGCCGCCGCCCGGATCACCCTGCCCGGCCGCACGTGCCGCCGGCACAGCCTCATCTTCATCGCGCTCTCATGAATCGGAAGACCCATCGCCGCCCGCGCATCGTGCTGGCCACCCTCGCCGTCGCCGCCATTGCCGCCGGTGTCGCGCTGAAGGCTTGCGCACCCGACAAGCGTCCTCATTACCTGACCGCGCCCGTCACACGCAGCGATCTCGAAAACTCGGTGCTCGCGACCGGCGCGCTACAGGCGTTCAGGCAGGTCGACGTCGGTGCGCAGGTGTCCGGGCAGTTGAAGACGCTGAAGGCGAAGCTCGGCGACAAGGTCACGAAAGGCCAGTGGCTCGCCGAAATCGATCCGGTGATTTCCGAAAATGCGCTGCGCCAGGCGCGCGCCGGCGAGGCAAGCCTGCGCGCGCAGCAGCAATCGACCGCCGCGCAGCTCGCGCAAGCCGAACTCGCATTCCGGCGCCAACAGGCGATGCTGCCCGACGATGCGACATCCCGTGAAGCCTTCGAAGCCGCGCGCGCGGCGCTCGACGTACAGCGCGCCACCCTCGCGTCGCTCGCCGCGCAGATCCGCTCGGCCCGCATTCAGATCGAGACCGCGCAGGCCAACGTCGGCTATACGCGCATCGTCGCGCCGATCGATGGAAAAGTCGTCGCGATCGTCACGCAGGAAGGCCAGACCGTGATCGCGCAACAGCAGGCACCGGTGATCCTGAAGCTCGCCGACCTCGACACGATGACCGTCAAGGCGCAGATCTCGGAAGCCGACGTGATCCGCGTGCATGCCGGTCAGACTGCATATTTCACGATCCTCGGCGAACCGGACAAGCGACACTACGGCAAGTTGCGCGCGATCGAACCGGCGCCGCAGAACTACGCCGACGCGCAGAGTACGCTCGGCGGCGCGGGCGGCAGCACGAAGCCGAACAGCGCCGTGTTCTACAACGCGCTGTTCGATGTGCCGAATCCCGAGCATCGGCTGCGCATCTCGATGACCGCACAGGTCAGCATCGTGCTCGACAACGCGCGCAACGCGCTCAGCATGCCGGCCGCCGCGCTCGGCGAGAAACGCAAGGACGGCACGTATGCGGTCCGCGTGCTGCGCGCCGACGGCAGCACAGAATCGCGTGCGGTACGCATCGGCATCAACAACAACGTGCGCGTCGAGGTGCTGGCCGGCCTGAAGGACGGCGAGCGCGTCGTGATCGGCGAAGCTGCCGCCGACGAGCACGCGCCGCTCGCGGACCTGGTGTGACGATGAGCGCCCCCCTGCTGAAACTCGCCGCCGTCACGCGGCGCTTCCCGGCCGGCGACAAGGACGTCGTCGTGCTGAACAACGTGAACCTGTCGATCGACGCGGGCGAGATCGTCGCGATCGTCGGCGCGTCGGGCTCGGGCAAGTCGACGCTGATGAACATCCTCGGCTGTCTCGACCATCCGAGCGCAGGGACCTACACGGTCGGCGGCCGCGACACGCACATGCTCGACAGCGACGAGCTCGCGCAGCTGCGCCGCGAGCATTTCGGCTTCGTGTTCCAGCGCTACCACCTGCTGCCGCACGTGGACGCGGTCGCGAATCTCGAGATGCCTGCGATCTACGCGGGCACCGCGCGCACCGAACGGCACAAGCGGGCGCGCGAACTGCTCGCGCGCCTCGGGCTCGCCGATCGCATGCATCACCGGCCCGGCCAGTTGTCGGGCGGCCAGCAGCAGCGCGTCAGCATTGCGCGTGCGCTGATGAACGGCGGCCAGGTGATCCTCGCCGACGAACCGACGGGCGCGCTCGATACGAAGAGCGGCCAGGACGTGCTGCGCATCCTGCACGAGCTGAACGCGCTCGGCCATACGATCGTGATCGTCACGCACGACAAGGCCGTCGCGCGTCATGCACGGCGCATCATCGAGATCAGCGATGGCGAGATCGTCGCCGACCGGCCGAATCGCCATTACGCGGAAGCGCTCGCCGAAGCGGGGCTCGGCGCGACACACGCAGACGCGACGACGGGCGCGCCATCCGCGCACGACCGCGACGACACGACACCGCCCGCCGCGCAAGACACCCGCGCCCGGCGCTTCACGGCCGGCACCGGCCGCTTCGCCGAAGCCTGCCGAATGGCGTGGATCGCACTCGTGTCGCACCGGTTGCGCACGCTGCTGACGATGCTCGGCATCATCATCGGCATCACGTCGGTCGTGTCGATCGTCGCGATCGGCGAAGGCGCGAAGCGCTACATGCTCGACGAAATCGGCAGCATCGGCACGAACACGATCAACCTCTATCCGGGCACCGACTGGGGTGACAGCCGCGCCGACTCGATCCAGACGCTCGTGCCCGCCGATGTCGCCGCGCTCGCCGAGCAGCCGTACGTCGACAGCGCGACGCCCGAAACGTCGCGCACGCTGCTGCTGCGCTACCGCAACATCGACGTGAACGCGCTCGTGAGCGGGGTCGGCGCCCGCTTCTTCCAGGCGCGCGGGATGCAATTCGCGCGTGGCATCGCATTCGACGACGAAGCGGTACGCCGTCAGGCGCAGGTCGCCGTGATCGACCCGAACACGCGCCGCAAGCTGTTCGGCGCGACAGGCAAGGCGATCGGCGAAGTGATCCTGGTCGACAACGTGCCGTGCGTCGTGATCGGCGTCACGGCCGACAAGAAGAGCGCGTTCGGCAGCGTGAAAAGCCTGAACGTGTGGGTGCCGTATACCACCGCGAGCGGCCGGCTGTTCGGCCAGCGCCACCTGGACAGCATCACCGTGCGCGTGCGCGACGGGCAGCCGAGCGCCGCCGCCGAGAAGAGCATCGAGAAGCTGATGATCCGGCGCCACGGCCGCAAGGACTTCTTCACATACAACATGGACAGCGTGGTCAAGACCGTCGAGAAGACCGGTCAGTCGCTGACGCTGCTGCTGTCGCTGATCGCGGTGATCTCGCTCGTCGTCGGCGGGATCGGCGTGATGAACATCATGCTGGTGTCGGTCACCGAGCGCACGCGCGAGATCGGCATCCGGATGGCGGTCGGCGCACGGCAGTCCGACATCCTGCAGCAGTTCCTCGTCGAGGCCGTGCTCGTCTGCCTGCTCGGCGGCACGATCGGGATCGCGCTGTCGTTCGGGCTCGGTGCCGTGTTCTCGATGTTCGTCGCGCAGTGGAAGATGGTGTTTTCCGCCGGCGCGATCATCACCGCGTTCGTCTGCTCGACGCTTACCGGCGTGATCTTCGGCTTCATGCCGGCACGCAACGCATCGCGGCTGGATCCGATCGATGCGCTCGCACGCGACTGACGGAGCCCGGCCATGACGCAATCCGCATCGCTTCACCGCCTCGGCGCCTTCGCGTGCGCGGCCGCGCTGCTGGCCGGCTGCACGGGGGCGCGCCACGCACCGCTGCCTGTGGCCGCCATGCCCGCGAACTGGGCGGCGCCGGTGTCCGCCGGCTCGCCGGCCGCGACGCGCGACTGGTGGCGCAGCTTCGGCGATCCGCAACTCGACGCGCTGATCGACGACGCGCTGCGCGCGAACAACGATCTCGCGATCGCGGCGATTCGCGTGTACCGCGCGCAACTGCAGGCCGGGCTCGCCGACACGAACCTGACGCCCGCCGTTTCGCTCGGTGCGAACGGCGCCGTGTCGCGCACGCTCGATACGCACCGGATGAGCCGGTCGAGCGGCGTCACCGGCTCGCTCAGCTACGAAATCGACCTGTGGGGCCGGCTGGCCGCGCTGCGCGACGCCGCGCGCTGGGAAGCGGATGCGACCGCCGCCGATCTCGACGCCGCACGGCTGTCGCTGATCGGCACGACGGCGTCGCTGTACTGGCGGATCGGCTATCTGAACCGGCTGATCGCACTCGGCGACGCGAACATCGCGTATGCGGTGCGTACGCTCGCGATCGTCCGCTCGCGCCACGCGGCCGGCGCCGTGTCGGGGCTCGACCTCGCGCAGGCCGAACAGAGCGTGGCCGCTCAACGCGCGGCACAGACGCAGCTGATCCAGCAACGCACCGAGAATCGTCACGCGCTCGCGATCCTGTTCGACCGGCCGCCGCAACAGCTGGCCGCCGAACCGTCGGCACTGCCCGACGCAGCACCGCCCGAGGTCGCGGCCGGCCTGCCCGCCAGCCTGCTCGGCCGCCGCCCGGACCTGCGCGCGGCCGAGTTCCGGCTGCGCGAATCGCTCGCCCAGGTCGATGCGACCCGCACCAGCTTCTATCCGGCGTTCACGCTGACCGGCAACGCGGGCACGTCGAGCACGAGCCTCGAGCGCGTGCTCACGAACCCGGTCGGCACGCTCGGACTCGGCCTCGCGCTGCCGTTCATCCAGTGGAACACGATGCAACTGCAGATCAAGGTATCGAAGACGCAGTACGAGGAAGCCGTCGTCGGTTTCCGTCAGCGGCTCTACAGCGCACTCGCGGAAGTCGAGAACGCGCTGTCGGCGCGCGTGCAGCTCGAACGCGAGGCCGAACAGCGCGCGTTGTCGCTGACGCAGGCGCAGCGCGCGGAACGGCTGGCCGCCGCGCAATTCGCGGCTGGCGCGACGGCCGTGCAGCCGTGGCTCGACCAGCAGCAGCGGCTGCGCGACGCGCAAAGTGCTGACGAACTGACGCGGCTGAACCGGCTCAACAACCAGATGACGCTCTACCGCGCACTGGGCGGCGGCACGTCCTGACCGCAGGCGGGCCCGCGCGCCCCGCCCTGCCACATCATTCGCACACCGCCGCCCTGCGCCGCGCCGGCGCAAACGCCACCGCGCTCGCGGTCGCGAGCACGGCCACGCCGGCGGCGCCGTACACCATCACCCAGCCGAACCCGTGCACAAGCGCCGCGTGCAACGCAGCGCCGGTCGGGTCGGCCTTTGCGAGCGCCGGCGCGATCGCCTGCAGCCCGTCGGTGCGGCCCGACGCGACCTGCTGCGCCAGCGCGCGCAGCGCGCCCGCGTCGACCGCGCCCGCGACGCCGGCCTTCAGGCTCGCGACGATCCCCGCGACCAGCACGAAACCCATCGCCGCGATGTTCAGCGCGAGCGAGATCATCCGCGCGCTCATGTCGATGCCCGACGCCATCCCGGCCCGCGAGCCCGGCACGGCGCCCGTCGTCGTGTTCGTGACCGGCGTGTTGGTGAGCCCGAGCCCGATGCCGGCGATCACGCAGCCGGGCAGCATCGTGAGCCAGCTTGCGTGGTCGACGCTGCTGCCGATCCGCATCAGCGCGAAACCGGCCGCGATCGTGAACAGCCCGCCCGGAATCACGACGCCGGGCCCGAAGCGCAGCGCGAGCCGCTCGCCGAACGGCGGCGCGACCAGCGTCGGCAGCGTGTATGCGAGCAGCGCGAGGCCGGCGCTCACGCTGTCGTAGCCGAGCGCGACCTGGAACCAGATCGGCAGGTAGATCATGAACGGCCAGAAGCTGAAGTTCATCCCCATCGAGCCGAAGATCGCCCCCGTGAACGCGCGAATCCGGAACACGGAGAAGTCGAACATCGGCCGCGCGCTCACGCGCTCCGCGACGAGGAAGCCGGCCAGCGCGAGCACGGTCGCGCCGAGCACGCCGATGCCGGCCGCGCTCGTGAGCCCCGACTCCGCACCTTGTGTGATGGTGAACGCGAGACCCAGCACCGCGAGCGACAGCGTGACGATGCCTGCGACGTCGAGCGTGCCCGCATGCGGATCGCGCGACTCCCGCACCGCGCCGCCGATCAGCACGAGCGCGACGGCCGCGAGCGGCGCATGCACGAGGAACACCCACGGCCAGCTCGCCAGCGCGACGATCGCGCCGCCGACGATCGGCCCGAAGCCGAGACCGATCCCGAACACGATGCCCCAGATCCCGAACGCGCGGCCGCGCTCGCGCCCCTCGCGGAACTGGTGCGACAGCACGGCGATCTGGCAGATCAGCATCGCGCCGCCGCTCGCGCCCTGCAGCAGCCGGCCGGCGACCAGCACCGGCACGTCCGGCGCGAGCCCGCACAGCAACGACGTCGCGCCGAACAGCACGGTGCCGATCACGTACACGCGCTTGCGGCCGAACCGGTCGGCGAGCGTGCCGGCCGCCATCAGTACCGTCGTGCACGCGATCGTGTACGCATTCATGATCCACTGCATGCCGTTGAAGTCGCCGTGCAGCACGTGTTCGAGCGTCGGCAGGATCACCGGCACACTCGAGATCTCGAGGCCGAACATCAGCGACGTGAGACAGACGGCCGCGAGCGCGACCGCATTCCTGCGGGAGTGGGATAGCGTCATGCGTCTTGCGCGACGGCCCGCAACGGGCCGCGCGCCTCCAGGTGAGAAGGATTCGCCGCGTGCGGCCGGCGACGCACGCTGGACGGGAATCGGTACTATAGTGAGAATCGTCCTCCCCATTGACGCGTCCATTTCTCCAGACTGGGGAATCCCAGGACGCAATCAGCACAACCCACGATGACCGACAGACTCGACGGCGTGACGACCTTCGTCCAGGTCGTGGAATCCGGCAGCTTCGCGCTCGCCGCGGAACGGCTCGACATGACGCGCTCGGCGGTCGGCAAGGCGATCGCGCGGCTCGAGAAGCGGCTCGGCGCGCGGCTGCTGCAGCGCACGACCCGCAGCCAGAGCCTGACCGACGACGGCCAGGCGTACTACGACCGCTGCGTGCGCGCGCTGTCGGAACTCGAAGCGGCGGAAGCCGATCTCGATTGCGGCCGCAACGAAGCACGCGGCAAGCTGCGCCTGAGCGTGCCGCTCGCGTTCGGGCATCACTGCGTGACGCCGATCGTGCTCGATCTCGCGCGCACCTATCCGCACCTGCGGATCGACGTGTCGATCACCGACCGGTTCGTCGACCTGGTCGAGGAAGGGATCGATCTCGCGGTGCGGATCGGCCCGCTCGCGGACAGCACGAGCCTCGCGGTGCGGCGGCTCGGCACGCAATACGGGAGCCTCGGCGCAGCACCGTCGTATCTGGCGCGCTACGGGATGCCGCAATCGCTCGACGACCTGAAGCACCACCGGACGATCGCGTATTCACGCTCGGGCGTCGCGCAACCATGGGACCTGCGCGCGCCGGACGGCTCGACGGTGCGCGTCGACATGCCGCATCAGCTCAGCTTCGACGACGTGCAGGCGATCGCGGCGGCCGGCGCATCGGGGTTCGGGATCGCATGGCTGCCGAGCTGGCTGCTCGATCATTACGTGAAGCGCGGCGAGATGGTCGTCGTGCTCGACCGCTGCTTCGTGTGCGAAGGCGACATCCACGCGATCTGGCCGAAGACGCGCTACCTGCCGCGCAAGACGCGCTGCGTGATCGATGCGCTCGTGCAGGCGGTGCCGCCGATGATCGAGCGCCCGGAACACGCGAGCATAAAGAAAGTGGGGTGAAACCGACGCGCCGCACGGGCGCGCCGGGCCGTCACGCCGCGATCAAGCCGCGCCGAGATCGGCGAGCGGATGCGCGAACAGCTTCCACGGCGACGTCAGGAAATGCCGCACGCGCTCGGCGCGCAGCTCGACGAGCGACGCCGGCGCCCAGCGCGGCTTGCGATCCTTGTCGACGAGATGCGCGCGCACGCCTTCGCGGAAGTCGCCTTCCTCGATCGCGCGCGCCACGATGCCGAGCTCCATCCGGAACGACTCGGCCAGCGTCATCTGGCGGCCGCGCAGCAGCGCTTCGCGCGTCACGCACAGCATCGTCGGCGAATGGCCGGCAAGCGCATCGAGCGTCGCCTGCAGCCATTGACGGTGCTCGCGCGACAGCTCGTCGCGCGCGAGCTCCTGCTTGAGCGTCGCGACGATCCGCTCGACGGTCGAGCGCTTGTCGAAGTGACGGACGATCCACGCCATCTGCGTGTCGAGCGCCGCATGCGGCACGACGTTGCACGGCGGCTCGAACACCTTGCGCAGCGCGGGCAGCACGTCGCTGTCCCACTTGACGCTCTCGATGCGCGTCTCGAACGTATCGAGCCACGACGACGGCACGCACAGGTCCGCGAGCTTCGCGCTCAGTGCGTCGGCGCCGGACAGCATCGCGCCCGTCAGCCCCACGTACAGCTCGAGCTCGACCGGCATGCGCGACAGGAAATGCGTCGCGCCGACGTCGGGCACGAGGCCGATGCGCGTCTCGGGCATCGCGATCTTGCTGCGCTCGGTCGCGACGCGCAGCGCCGCGCCTTGCGCGAGCCCCATCCCGCCGCCCATCGTCACGCCGTCCATCAGCGCGACCACCGGCTTCGGGAACGTATGGATCGCGTAATCGAGCCGGTATTCGTCGACGAAGAACGGCAGCCAGGTCTCGCGCTGCGCGACCATCCTGTACAGCGCGCGCACGTCGCCACCCGCGCAGAAGCCCTTCTCGCCCGCGCCGCGCAGCACGACCGCGACGATCTGGTCGTCGGTGCGGCAACGCTCGAGGCGCGCGGCCAGCTCGCCGATCATCGGATACGACAACGCATTGAGCGCGGCCGGCCGGTTCAGCGTGATCAGCGCGACGCGGTTCACCACGCGGAACAGCACCTCCGGTGCCGGTTGCGCGAAGCTGTCATGAGTCGTGACCGGCGTGCTCATCGTTGCGCGTCTCCATCGGTGTGCCACTGCGGCGCGCGCTTGCCGAGAAACGCGGCCACGCCTTCGCGCGGATCGTTCGTGTCGAACAGGTCGACGAAGCGCTCGCGCTCGACCGCGAGCGCCGCGCCGCGCGGCACGCCGCGGCGCGCGAGGCCGATCAGTTCCTTGCTGTAGGCGACCGCATGCGGGCTCTGCCGCGCGACGTTGCGCGCGAGCGCCAGCGCCGCATCGCGGGCCGCGCCGCTTTCGACCACGTCCTCGACGAGGCCTATCCTGAGCGCGGTCGCCGCGTCAACGCGCGTGCCGGCCAGGATGATCTTCTTCGCCCAGCCTTCGCCGACGAGCCAGGGCAGCGTCTGCGTGCCGAGCCCGCACGGCAGCAGGCCGACCGACGGCTCGGGCAGCGCCATCTGCGCGTGCGTCTCGGCGATCCGCAGGTCGCACGCGAGCGCGCATTCGAGGCCGCCGCCCATCGCATAGCCGTTGATCGCCGCGATCGTCACGATGCGCGCGTCATGCAGCGCCTCGAACGCCGCGCCGAAACGCGCGGCCATCGCGCGTGCGACCGCGCGGTCGCCGTCGGCGAACGTGTTCAGGTCGGCGCCCGCGCTGAAGAACTTCGGGCCGTCGCCGGTGATCACCAGCGCACGCACGCGCGGGTTCGCATTCAGTGCCGCGACGGTTTCCTGCAGCTGCCGCAGCCCGTCGGCGGTAAAGGCGTTCGCGGGCGGACGCTTGAGCGTCGCGCACGCGATCGCGCCGTCGTCGACGTAGTCCAGTTCGATCATGAGGCGTCCTTCTTCGTGGCCGGTTGGTACAGGCGGATCACCGCCGAGAAATCGAGCTGGCCGTCGCCGCGGCTGCTCATCGCCTGGTACAGCTGCTGCGCGAGCGCGCCGAGATAGACGGGCTGGCGCGCCTGCTTCGCGGCATCGTTCGCGAGGCCGAGATCCTTCAGCATCAGGTCGGTGCCGAAGCCGCCGCTGTAGCCGCGCGACGACGGCGCGGTGTCGATCACGCCCGGATACGGGTTGTAGGTGTCCGAGCTCCAGCAGCGGCCCGTCGACGTGTTCATGATGCCGGCCAGCACCTTCGGGTCGATGCCGAGCGCGACGCCGAGCGACATCGCTTCCGACACGGCCGCCATCGAGATGCCGAGCACGAGGTTGTTGCAGACCTTCGCGACCTGCCCCATCCCCGTCGCGCCGCAGTGGACGATGTTCTTGCCCATGCCGGCGAGCACGGGCTTCACGCGCTCGAAATCGGCATCGCTGCCGCCGACCATGAAGGTCAGCGTGCCGGCCGCCGCGCCGCCGGTGCCGCCCGACACGGGCGCGTCGACGAACGCGCCGCCGTGCTCGCGCACGAGCGCGCCGAACGCCTGCGCGCTCGCCGGGTCGATCGTGCTCGAATCGATCACGGTCGCGCCGGCATCGAGGCCGGCCAGCACGCCGTTCTCGCCGGCGAGCACCGAGCGCACGTGCGGCGCGGCCGGCAGCATCGTGATCACGAACGCCGCGCCCGACGCCGCGTCGCGCGGCGATGCGGCCACCTGCGCGCCGGCGTCCTGCAGCGCGCGCAATGCATCGGCGCTCAGGTCGAACGCATGCACTTCATGGCCGGCCTTCAACAGGTTCAGCACCATCGGCGCACCCATGTGGCCCAGTCCGATAAAACCGATCTTCATGGTCGTGTCCTCCGCGGCTCAATGCAGCCGGATCGTAGTGTTCACAGGGCCGGCCGTCGTGTCGTCGTCGAACCAGCGCGCTGTGACCGTCTTGGTCTGCGTGTAGAACTGCACGACCTGCTTGCCGTACGGGCCGAGATCGCCGAGCTTCGAGCCGCGCGAACCGGTGAAGCTGAAGAACGGCACCGGCACCGGAATCGGGATGTTGATGCCGACCTGGCCGACGTCGATCTCGCTCTGGAACTTGCGTGCGGCCGCGCCGCTTTGCGTGAAGATGCCCACGCCGTTGCCCATCGGGTTCGCGTTGACGAGCGCGATCGCCTCGTCGAGCGTGTCGACTTCCATCACGACCAGCACCGGCCCGAAGATTTCATGCGTATAGACCGTCATGTCGGGCTTCACGCCCGAGAAGATCGTCGGCCCGATGAAGTTGCCTTCCTCGAAACCGGCGACCTTCACGTCACGGCCGTCGAGTTCGAGCTTCGCGCCTTCCTTGGTACCGGCGTCGATCAGCGACAGGATGCGCGCCTTCGCGCCGCGCGACACGACCGGCCCGACGTCGGTGCCCGCTTGCGAGCCCGCATTGACCTTCAGCGCCTTCGCCTTCGCGACGATGTCCGGCAGCCAGTCGCGCGCGTTGCCGACCAGCACCGCGACGGAGGTCGCCATGCAGCGCTGGCCGGCCGCGCCGAAGCCCGCGCCGACCAGCGCGTTGATCGCCTGCTCGCGGTTCGCATCGGGCAGCACCACCGCGTGGTTCTTCGCACCCATCATCGACTGCACGCGCTTGCCGTGCTGGCTGCCGAGGTTGTACACGTGCGTGCCGACCGCCGTCGAGCCGACGAACGAGATCGCTTTCACGAGCGGATGCGTGCAGATCGCGTCGACGACTTCCTTGCCGCCGTGCACGACGTTCAGCACGCCCTTCGGCACGCCGGCCTCGACCGCGAGCTCGACGAGTTCCATCGTCGACATCGGGTCCTGCTCGGACGGCTTCAGCACGAACGTGTTGCCGCACACGATCGCCATCGGGAACATCCACAGCGGAATCATCGCGGGGAAATTGAACGGCGTGATGCCCGCGCACACGCCGAGCGGCTGGCGCAGCGTGTAGGTGTCGACGCCGCCCGCGACGTTCTCCGCGAATTCGCCGAGCTGCAGCGTGCCGACCGAACATGCATGCTCGACCACCTCGAGGCCGCGGAAGATGTCGCCTTCGGCGTCGGGCAGCGTCTTGCCCTGCTCGGCCGTCAGCGTCTTCGCGATGCGCTGCTGGTTCGCGCGCACGAGATCCTGGAACTTCAGCATGATGCGCATGCGCGCGGAGACCGGCGTGTTCTTCCACGTCGCATACGCGGCGTGCGCGGCCTGCACGGCCGCGTCGACTTCCGCGACGGTCGCGAATGGCACGCGCGCAAGTACCTGCTGCGTCGCCGGGTTGACGATGTCGCGCCACTCGTTCGTGGCGGACTCGACGAAGGCGCCGTCGATCAGCAGCTTGACCGTCGGCACGTCTTGCCCCGTCTGGGGCGTCGGATTCGCATTCATCGATGTGCTCTCCTTGCAGTGGGCCGTGTAGCGTCATGCGACGCGCGGCCGGTTCAATCGGTTTTGCGGGCAGCGGCCGCTGCATGCGGCGCGCACGGCCCGCGGCAGGTCATTTCAGGTCGGCGGCGAAATCCTCTTCCCAGTATTCGCCGGGCATCCGCGTGCTCGCGTCGTCGCCGCGCTCGATCTCGCGGCGGCGCAGCTCGACGCGGCGGATCTTCCCCGAGATGGTCTTCGGCAGCTCCGCGAATTGCAGGCGACGAATGCGCTTGTACGGCGCGAGCTTCTCGCGCGAGAAGCGGAAGATCTCCAGCGCGAGTGCCGGGCTTTCCTCGTAGCCCTGGCGCAGCGTGATGAAGGTCTTCGGCACCGACAGCCGCACCGGATCCGGGCTCGGCACGACGGCCGCTTCCGCGATCGCCGGATGCTCGATCAGCACGCTTTCCAGTTCGAACGGGCTCAGCCGGTAGTCGGACGACTTGAACACGTCGTCCGCGCGGCCGATGTACACGTAGTAGCCGTCGTCGCCGCACATCGCGATGTCCGACGTGCGGTAATGGCCGTCGCGCATCGCGTGGGCCGTCGCGTCGGGATTGTTCGCATAGCCGTTCATCAGCCCGACCGGGCGCGTCACGTCAGGGCCGATCGGCAGCGCGACCTCGCCTTCGCTGACGGGCGCGCCGTCCGGGTCGAGCAGCGCGATCCGGTAGCCGGGCAGCGGCCGCCCCATCGAGCCCGCGACGACCGGCTGGCCCGGCGTATTGCCGATCAGGCAGGTCGTCTCGGTCTGGCCGTAGCCGTCGCGAATCGTGATGCCCCACGCCTTCTTCACGCGCTCGATGATCTCGGGATTCAGCGGCTCGCCCGCGCCGACGATCTCGCGCAGCTTCACGTCGAACGACGCGAGCGGCTGCTGCACGAGCATGCGCCACACGGTCGGCGGCGCGCACAGCGTGGTCACCTGGTATTTGACGAGCGCATCGAGCACGGCCTTCGGCTCGAAGCGCGCGTAGTTGAATACGAACACGCACGCCTGCGCGTTCCACGGCGCGAAGAAGCAGCTCCACGCGTGCTTCGCCCAGCCCGGCGAGCTGATGTTCCAGTGGATGTCGCCCGGCTGCAGGCCGACCCAGTACATCGTCGACAGGTGCCCGACCGGATAGGTGCGGTGCGTATGCTCGACGAGCTTCGGCTTCGACGTCGTGCCCGACGTGAAGTACAGCAGCATCGACTCGTTCGACTGCGTGACGGCGTCCGGCTCGAACGCGGCGCTCGCCGCGTAGCCGTCGTTCATCGCGAGCCAGCCCGCGCGCGGCGCGCCGGCGACGATTTTCTGCTTGAGGCCGAGATCGGCCTGTTCGAACTTCGCGGTTTCGTTCTCGTCGACGATCGCGTATTTGGCGCCGCCGATCCGCACGCGGTCGCGCACGTCGTCGGCCGACAGCTGCGTGGTCGCGGGCAGCACGATCGCGCCGAGCTTCATCGCGGCGAGCATCGCGTCCCACAGCTCGACACGGTTCGGCAGCATCAGCAGGATCCGGTCGCCGCGCACGACGCCGACGCCGCGCAGCCAGTTCGCGATCCGCGACGAGCGCTCGGACATCTGCGCGAACGAATACGGGTCGCCCGTACCGGTTGCCGCGTCGACGATCCACAGCGCGGGCGTGTCGTTGCCGCGCGCCATCGGATCGAAGTAGTCGAGCGCCCAGTTGAACGCATCGAGCACCGGCCATTCGAAATCGCGGTAGGCGGTTTCGTAGTCGGTGCGATGGCGCAGCAGAAAGTCGCGTGCGTCCAGGTATGCCTGTACCGTCATGTGTCGTCTCCGTCCAGTCTCCATGCCCAGCGGTCAACCGGCGCATGCGCTGCAGCACATGCCCGGTTCCGTGTTGCGCGGCGCACGGTCACGTCGTTGCGTGCCGCGTTTGCCGCGATACCCTCGTGCCCTGTCTGTTTGTTTGCCTGCCTGTCTATCGGTTTGCGTGGTGGCCGGTGGAGCGCGCGTCGCGACTCAAAGCTGTCGCGCGATCACCATCCGCTGCACTTCGCTGGTGCCCTCGTAGATCTGCGTGATACGCGCGTCGCGGTAATGACGCTCGACTTCGTAATCGGCGAGGTAGCCGTAGCCGCCGTGGATCTGGATCGCGTCCGAGCACACGCGCTCGGCCATCTCGGAGGCGAACAGCTTCGCCTGCGACGCTTCCGACAGGCACGGCAGCCCGGCCGTGCGCAGCTTCGCCGCGTGATGCACGAGCAGGCGCGCCGCGTTGATCTGCGTGGCCATGTCGGCGAGCTTGTGCTGGATCGCCTGGTGCTCGGCGATCGGCTTGCCGAACTGCACGCGCTCGCCCGCGTAGCGGCGCGCCTTGTCGAACGCGGCGCGTGCGATGCCGAGCGCCTGCGCGGCGATGCCGATGCGGCCGCCTTCGAGGTTCGACAGCGCGATCTTCAGCCCTTCGCCGCGATTGCCGAGCAGGTTTTCTTCCGGAATCGCGCAGTTCTCGAACGTGATCGGGCACGTGTCGGATGCGCGGATGCCCATCTTCTTCTCCGGCTTGCCGACGATGAAACCCGGCGTGTCGGTCGGCACCAGGAACGCGGAAATGCCGCGCTTGCCGGCTTCCGGGTCCGTCATGGCAAAAACGATCGCGACACCGGCGCGCTGGCCGTTGGTCACGAACTGCTTCGCGCCGTTCAGCACCCACTTGCCGTCGCGCAGCTCCGCCCGCGTGCGCAGGTTGTTCGCTTCGGAGCCGGCCTGCGGCTCGGTCAGGCAGAACGCGCCGATGATGCGGCCCGCCGCCATCTCGGCGAGCCAGCGATCCTTCTGCGCGGGCGTGCCGAAGCCGAGGATCGGCCCGCAGCCGACCGAGTTGTGCACGCTCATCAGCGTTGCGCACGCGGCGTCGCCGGCCGCGATCTCCTCCATCGCCAGCGCGTAGGCGACGTAATCCGTATACGCGCCGCCCAGTTCCTGCGGCACGATCATCCCGAGCAGGCCGAGTTCGCCGAGCTGCGCGACGACGGCGTCGGGCAGGTGCGCGTCGTGGTCCCACTGCGCGGCGTTCGGCGCCAGCACCTCGGTGGCAAACGCGCGCGCGGCGTCGCGGATCATCCGCTGGTCTTCAGTGTAAAGCTCGTCCATGGCGCTGCTGTCTCCCGCGGCCGCGTGCCGCGACCGACCTTCCGTTTCGATGCAACAAGTGTAGGCAAGCGCGCGCGACTGTTCGATGCTCGCGCCGCTCATTTACACTGAGCGTTTTTGCCATACCGGCGGCTTCGATGAAGCAGGAAGACAAGGGCACCGTCGCGATCAGCCTCGTCGCTTACAGCGTCGCGCTCGCCACCCGGCGCGGCGTCGCGGCCGAGCCGCTGCTCGCGCAGGCCGGCATCGCGCCCGCGCTGCTCGTGCAGCCGCGTGCGCGGGTGTCCGCGCAGCAATACGGCGCGTTGTGGAACGCGATCGCGCGCGCGCTCGACGACGAGTTTTTCGGGCAGGATCGCCACCCGATGCGCAGCGGCAGCTTCATCGCGATGAGCCAGGCCGCGCTGTCCGCGCAGGACGGGCTGCACGCGATGGCGCGCGCGGTGAATTTCATGCACTGCGTGCTCGACGACCTGCACGCGGAGCTCGACGCCAACCCGCAGCGCGTGCGGCTGCGCTTCGTGCACCGCAACAGCGCCGCCGCGCCCGCGATGTTTACGTATGCGACCTATTTCATCATCGTGTACGGGCTCACCTGCTGGCTGATCGGGCGGCGCATCCCGGTGCTGCACGCGAGCTTCCGCTGCGACACGCCGCCGGCCGACCACGAATACCCGTCGATGCTGTGCGACGACATGCGGTTCAACCAGCCCGATTCGTATGTCGATTTCGATCCCGAATTCGCGACGCTGCCGGTCGTGCAGAACGCGAAGACGCTGAAGACGTTCCTGCGCAACGCGCCGGCCAGCTTCATCGTCAAGTACCGCAACCCGAACGCGCTCGCGCAGCGCGTGCGCACGGTGCTGCGCGGGATGCCGCCCGCCGCGTGGCCCGGTGCGGGCGGGATGGCCGCGCGGCTGCACGTGGCCGAGGCGACGCTGCGCCGCAAGCTGCACCAGGAAGGCCATGCATACCAGTCGATCAAGGACACGCTGCGGCGCGACCTCGCGTTCGAGGCGCTGGCCGATCCGTCGCGGACCATCGCCGACGTCGCGGCCGCCACCGGTTTCGCGGAACCGAGCGCGTTCTACCGCGCGTTTCGCAAATGGAGCGGGCGCAGCCCGGCCGAGTACCGGGAAGAAGCGCTCGCGCGGGGCGGCGGCGCCGGCTGAGTGCGCGGCCGGCGGCCCCGCCTTCGCGCTTTCCGCAGAAACCGCCTAATCTTCAATCATCGGGCCAACGCCCTTTCCGCGAGCCGGACGGCGTGCGGCTGCGCGCCGCCCGGACGCCCCGATGCGCATTCATCGTCATGGGCCGCCGTCAGCCGCATCGCCCGACGGCCGCCCCCGTCACCCGCTGTCCGCGCGGGTCGCGCGCGCCGCGCTGTTTGCGGCGCTGCTCGTCGTATGCGCGGCGGTTGCCGCCCCGCCGCCCGCCGCCGCGCCCGCCGCTGCGGCGCCGGTCGTCGTGATTCCGGTCAACGGCGCGATCGGGCCGGCCAGCGCCGACTTCATCGTCCGTTCGCTCGAGCGCGCGGCGCGCGAGCACGCGCCGCTCGCGATCCTGCAGCTCGATACGCCCGGCGGGCTCGACACGTCGATGCGGCAGATCATCAGGGCGATCCTCGGCTCGCCGGTGCCGGTTGCCGCGTTCGTCGCGCCCGGCGGCGCACGGGCCGCGAGCGCGGGCACCTACATCGTCTACGCGAGCCACGTCGCCGCGATGGCGCCCGGCACCAATCTCGGTGCGGCGTCGCCGGTGCAGTTCGGCATCGGTGGTGCGCCGGGTACACCGGGTACGCCGGGCACGACGAGGCCGTCGCCGGCCGGGGCATCGGGTGCCTCCGGCGCCGCCTCGACACCCGCCGAGCTGCCGAACGACACGCAGTCGACCGAGATCCGCAAGGCGATGCAGGACGCCGCCGCCTACATCCGTGGCCTCGCGCAGTTGCGCGGACGCAATGCCGAATGGGCCGAGCGCGCGGTGCGCGAAGCCGTGAGCCTGTCGGCGAACGAGGCGCGCGCGCAGCATGTCGTCGACCTGATCGCGCAGGACCCGGCCGACCTCGCCCGCCAGCTCGACGGCCGCACCGTGACGACGACCGCCGGCACGCTGCACCTCGCGACCGCGCATGCGCCGCTCGTCGTGCTCGCGCCCGACTGGCGCAACCGCTTCCTGTCGATCATCGCCGATCCGAACGTCGCGCTGATCCTACTGACCATCGGCATCTACGGGCTGTTCTTCGAATTCGCGAACCCCGGCTTCGTGCTGCCGGGCGTCGCCGGCACCATCTGCCTGCTGATCGGGCTGTTCGCGATGCAACTGCTGCCGATCAGCTATGCGGGCCTCGCGCTCGTGCTGCTCGGTCTCGGCTGCCTGGTGGCCGAGGCGTTCCTGCCGACCTTCGGCGTGCTCGGTTTCGGCGGGATCGTCGCGTTCACGATCGGTGCGCTGATGCTGATCGACACCGACGTGCCCGGCTACGGGATTCCGTGGCCGGTGATCGCGAGCCTGGGGCTCGGCGGCGGGCTGCTCGTCGCCGGCGTGTCGAGCGTCGCGCTGCGCGCGCGGCGGCGCCCGGTCGTGACGGGCGCCGAGGCGATGGTCGGCAGCATCGGCGAAGTGCTCGACGACGGCCTCCATCCTGACCAGCCGCTTGGCGCCGCCGACGTCGCGCCGTCGGCAGGCGGCTGGGCGCTCGTGCACGGCGAGCGGTGGCGCGTCGCCAGCAGCGCACCGCTGGCCGCCGGTTGCCGCGTGCGCGTCACCGGCCGCCACGGGCTGCTGCTCACCGTCGCCCCGCTCTACGACGTGCCGGCGCAAGAACAACATCAAGGAGAACCTTCATGATCGGTTACACGTTCGGCTTCAGCAGCGTCCTGATCGTCTTTGCCGTGGTGCTCGTCGCGTCATCGATCCGCATCTTCCGCGAATACGAGCGCGGCGTCGTGTTCATGCTCGGCCGGTTCTGGAAGGTGAAGGGGCCGGGGCTCGTGCTGATCATCCCGATCGTCCAGCAGGTCGTGCGGATCGACCTGCGCACCGTCGTGTTCGACGTACCGCCGCAGGACGTGATCACGCGCGACAACGTGTCGGTGAAGGTGAATGCGGTCGTGTATTTCCGCGTCGTCGATCCGGAGAAGGCCGTGATCCAGGTCGCGCGCTTCTTCGACGCGACGAGCCAGCTCTCGCAGACGACGCTGCGCTCGGTGCTCGGCAAGCACGAGCTCGATGCGCTGCTCGCCGAGCGCGAGCAGTTGAACGCCGACATCCAGAAGACGCTCGACGCGCAGACCGACGCGTGGGGCATCAAGGTGTCGACGGTCGAGATCAAGCACGTGGACCTGAACGAGACGATGGTGCGCGCGATCGCGCGGCAGGCCGAGGCCGAGCGCGAGCGGCGCGCGAAGGTCATTCACGCGGAAGGCGAACTGCAGGCGTCGGAGAAACTGCTGCAGGCCGCGCAGCGGCTTGCGCTGCAGCCGCAGGCGATGCAGTTGCGCTATCTGCAGACGCTGACGACGATCGCGGCGGACAAGAACTCGACGATCGTGTTTCCGCTGCCGATCGATCTGCTGGGGGCGTTGCTGGAGCGGCTCGGCTCGCCGCGCGAGCGCTGAGACGCTCGTGTTCCGGCCCGCGCGGCGCGGCCATCGATCCCGATGGACGCCGGGCCGCAACGGCCCGGCGGCCGGCGCCTGTCAAGCCAGCAGCTTGCGATCGGTCTTGCCGTACTTGATCGACTTCTCGTCCGGGATCATCAGGCCCGTGTGCTCGTCGCGGCCCTGCAGCAGGAAGCGCGCGTCCGGCTTGCCGATCTGCTCGGCCGCGAGCTTGCTGTCCGCGCCGATCTCGCCCTTCTTCATCCGGTTGACGATCACGCCGGCCGCGGTGTCCTTGAAGTCGCGCAGCATCCACGCGTCGCCGTCGCTGTCGCCGAACACCAGCAGCGGGCCGTAGCCCTTCTTCGACTCGAGGACGTTGCGGATGCCCACCGTCTTGCCGGGCCCCCAGTTGAAATGCCAGCCGGCCGGATACGTGCTCGTGTACTTGCCGTCCCGCATGTCGAGGCGCAGGCCGATCACGTTCCCGGGCGGCACGCCGTAGCCGTAGTTCGGATTGCCGGCGAACACGCGCACGACGTCGTCGAGCGACGCCGTGCTCACGTACACGTCGATGCCGTTCGCGCGCAGCGTGTGCATCACCGCGCGGATTTCCTCATGAATGCGAATGCCGTGGAAATGCGTGTCGGCCACCACGCCGGCCTTGCCCGGCAGCGTCTTCGGGCTTTCGTAGCGGACCTTGCGCAGCGCGTCGCCGATGCCGTGGTTGTTCGACGCTTCCGCCATCGCCTGCAGCTCGGCGGTCGTCATGTTCTGGTAGAAGTAGATGATCCACTTGTAGCCGATCTCGAGCGGATGCGTGTCGCAGATCGCGTCGTACATGAAGTACAGCTTCGCGCGGAAATCCTTGAACTGATCGGTCTCGCGAATCTCGTCGAGGCTCTTGTCGCCGCCGAATCCCTTGTAGTTCGCGTAGAGCCAGCGATAGTCGGATTCGACGTCGGCGGCGAGGTCTTCCATCGTCACCGGCTTGCCGTCCACCGTCGTGTAGTCCTTCATGAAGGCGCCCTTCGGCACGTCCTTCCACATCACGTCGACGAATTCGCCCGGCGTCAGCTTGTACTGCAGATGATCGATCTGGTACATCAGCAGCGCCTCTTCGCAGTCGTTCATGATGCACGTGTTGTCCCAGTCGAACACCGCGTACGGGCGGCGCTTTTCGTCGTAGCGCGCGCTCGCGACGCCATGCTGGTCAAGCACGGCCTGCAGGCGCGCGGCGTTGAACGGCGACCAGCGGCCCGGATCCAGCGCATCCGGCGCGGTTGCACGCTTCGCGTTGGCCGTGCCGGCCTTGAGCATCAGCGACGTCGCAGCGGTCGCCGCGGCAAGGGTATTCATGAACAGGCGGCGTTGCATGGTCTCTCTCCGTGGGAAATGTCGAATCGGCTTCGGTCGCTACCCGCGCGGCACACCGCGCACCGGCGGCTCATCGGCGCGGCGAAGCCGGGACGGCTCCGAACCGGGGGCGAATGATGTGACGAAATTATTTCGGCAATTTGACAGCGTCGCGCCGCGATGCGACGGGGAGTTGATCCGGCGCGACATGCCGGGCCGTCACGAGGCGGCCGCACGCGCGGCCATCCGGGCCGGCGCCGGCACCGGCACCGCTCGCGACACCTTCCGGCCGGCGCCCCCGATCCCCACGCATGCACGCCGGCGTTCATCCGCCCCACCCCCTGGAAACCTAGAGTCTCCCCTCCATTTCAGCCCTTCATTAGGACAAATCCTCACCCCCGGGGGCTGGCGTGCCGCGCCGAACCGGCTATCATCGTTACATTAATCAATGGCACATTAAATGCTGGCTGAATAATTCGCGACGGGAATACCCGCGGATGCATTCCGGATCAGCGCCCCCCGCTTTGCACAGGACCGGCGTGCGCCATGCGCGGGACCGGAGTCAGTGCTGAAGCACCCACACCGGTCGACAAGCGCTGAAGCGCCAACGCCGGCCGACATTTGGAGACGCATCATGGCCGACCACCCGCTGCCGGAAGTCCACCTCGACGAGCTGCCGCAATTCCGCGCGGTCCAGCAGCTTGCCTATCGCTGCGTCGAGACCGTCGGCGCGATGCTCTACCCCGGCATCACCGAGAAGGAAGCCACGCGCCTGCTGACCGAATGGCTGCAGGACCACGGCGTGCACGACTGGCTGCACAAGCCGTTCGCGTGGTTCGGCGACCGCACCGCGTTCGAGGGCTTCTCCGGCCTCAAGCACATGGGCGGCTTCAACCTCGCGTTCTTCCCAGGCAACCGTCAGCTCGAAACCGACATGCCCGTGATCCTCGACGTCGCGCCCGTGTTGAACGGGATCGTCGCGGACGTCGGCTACGCGCACTGCCTCGGCCAGAACCCGATCCTCGAACAGCTGCAGGACGACCTGATGGACCATCGCGACATGATCGTGCGGCTCGTGAAAGCGCGCCGCCCGATGGCCGAGGTCGCGCAGGCAGTCGACGCACTATGCCGCCGCCAGGGCGTCGAGCCGCGCCACAAGGCCTATCCGTTCAAGGTGCTCGCGCATCGCGTCGCGAAGATCCACAAGCTGTCGAAGCCGCGCTTCGTCGCGCGCTTCGGGCTGAACGCGACGCGCAACCTGCTGCTCGACCAGGGCCGCGCGGCAAAGCAGCAGGGCTGGTCGCCGCTGTGGTCGATCGACCGCCGCTCCGAACATGCCCCCGTGCCGGGCCTGTGGGCCGTCGAGCCGCATCTCGGCTTTGCCGGCGTCGGCGCGAAATTCGAGGAACTGCTGGTGATCACCGACGACGACGCGTACTGGCTCGACGACGACCTGCCGCACGTGCGCCGCTGGCAGCGCCGCCAGGCCGAACGCGCGCAGGCCGTCGCGACCGTGCCGGCCGCGGCCTGACGCGCACGCGTCGCGCCTTCCTCCCGAATCCCCGAATCCCTGAACGACGGACTCACGATGCAGCCTCTTTCCGACGAAGCGCCGCTGGCCCTGTTCGAATCGGTTCACAACGAGACGGCCGTCGCCTCCGGCGACCTGACGCTCGCGGTCAGGACCTGGGGCGACCCGGCCCGCTCGCCGGTCGTGCTCGTGCACGGCTACCCCGACGACAGCAGCGTGTGGCAGCAGGTCGCGCCGCTGCTCGCGCGCAAGCACCACGTGATCGCCTACGACGTGCGCGGCGCGGGCCTGTCCGGCGTGCCGAAGCGCACGGCCGACTACCACCTCGCGAAGCTGACCGACGACTTCATCGCGGTGATCGACACGCTCTGCCCCGGCCGCGCGGTGCATCTGGTCGCGCACGACTGGGGCTCGATCCAGGGCTGGGAATTCGTCACGGATCCGCGGCTCGCCGGCCGCATCGCGTCGTACACGTCGTGCTCGGGGCCGTGCCTCGACCACGTCGGCTTCTGGCTGCGCGAACGCGTGCTGCGCCCGACGCCCGCGTCGCTGGCCAGGCTCGGCGGCCAGCTCGTGCGCTCGTGGTACGTGTACCTGTTCCACCTGCCGTTCATCCCCGAGCTCGGCTGGCGGCTGTGGCTCGGCCGCGCGTGGCCGGGCCTGCTGCGCCGGCTCGAGAAGACGCCGGCCGCACCGCGCGCGACGCAGGCCGACGACGGCGCGCGCGGCGTGCGCCTCTATCGCGCGAACTTCATCCGCTGCCTGTTCGCACCGCGCGAGCGCTACGCGCACGCACCGGTGCAGACGATCGTGCCGCTCGGCGACAAGTACGTGAGCCCGGCGCTGTCCGAGAACCTGTCGCGCTGGGTGCCGCAGTACTACCGTCGCGAAGTCGCGGCCGGCCACTGGCTGCCGCTCGCCGATCCCGCACGCTTCGCGGGCCTCGCCGAGCAGCTGATCGACGCGGTCGAATCGGGCGACGAACCGCCCGCGCTCGCGAACGCACGCCGCCGCGCGACCAGCGGCCGCTTCAGCGGCAAGGTCGCGGTCGTCACCGGCGCGGGCAGCGGCATCGGCCGCTGCGCGGCCCTCGCGTTCGCCCGCGAAGGCGCGACGGTCGTCGCGTGCGACATCGATCTCGCGAGCGCCGAGCGCACCGCGCTGCTGCTCGGGCTGACCGGCGCGCACGCACACGCGAAACGCGTGGACGTCGGGTCCGCGGACGAGATGGAGGCACTTGTGGCGTGGGTCGGCAGCGAACTCGGCGGCGCGGACGTCGTGATCAACAACGCGGGCATCGGCATGGCCGGCGGCATGCTCGACACGAGCGAGCGGCACTGGGAGCGCATCCTGCACGTGAACCTGTGGGGCGTGATCCACGGCTCGCGGCTGTTCGCACGACAGATGGCCGCGCGCGGCACCGGCGGCCACATCGTCAACACCGCGTCGGCCGCCGCGTTCGGGCCGTCGCGCGACCTGCCCGCGTACGCGACGACGAAGGCCGCCGTGCTGATGCTCAGCGAATGCATGCGCGCGGAACTCGCGGAGCAAGGCATCGGCGTGACGGCCGTGTGCCCGGGTTTCGCGGAAACCGGAATCATGGCGTCGACGCAATACGCGGGCGCCAACGCACAGGACGAGGCACGGCTGCGCAAGCGCGCGACGAAGCTGTACCAGATGCGCGGCCTGAAGCCCGAGACCGTCGCGCAGGCGATGGTCGACGGCGTGCTGCGCAACCGGCCGGTCGTGGCGGTCGGCACCGAGGCGCACGCGCTGCGCTTCGTCGGCCGCTTCATGCCGTGGCTCGGCCGGATGCTCGCCCGCATCAGCATGGCATCGCATTGACGGCGCACGCCGCCACACAGGAACGGAGACACCGATGACCGCTACCGCCGACTATCACAAGATCAAGGCCCGGCACGTGAAGTTCGACTTCAGCGACACGCCGATCACCTGGGTGCCGGACGACCCGGGCAGCACGCACATCATCAACACGCTGAACCTGCTGTTCCCGGAAGGCGAGCTGTGGTTCTGCCGCGTGTACAACAAGGCGCTGCCGCACATCACCGATGCGCGCCTGCGCGACGAGGCCGAAGGCTTCCTGCGCCAGGAAGCCGTGCATTCGCGCTCGCACGGCGGCGTGCTCAAGCATTACTACGACCGGCACGGGATCGACACGAAGCCGTTCACGCGGAAGCTGAACTGGCTGTTCACGCGCGTGCTCGGCGAAGCGCCGTTCGGGCTGAAGATCGGCCACACGCGCTTCTGGCTGCGGCAGCAGCTCGCGGTGATCGCATCGCTCGAACATTTCTTCGGCTATCTCGGCAACTGGGTGCTCAACGCGCACGGGCTCGACGCAAGCCGCGCCGACCCGACGATGGTCGACCTGCTGCGCTGGCACGGCGCGGAGGAAGTCGAGCACCGGACCGTCGCCTTCGACATCTACAACCACATGGGCGGCAGCTACCCGGAGCGCTGCGTGCACATGGCGTTCGTGATCGTGCTGCTGCTCTACTTCATCACGAGCGGCGCGCGGTTCATGTACCGGCGCGACCCGGCCGCCGGCCGCTATCCGGGTTTCGTTCTGTCGTGGTGGAAGGGTGCGCGGCGCGGCCACCTGCCGTCGTTCTGGAAGGTGATCGGCGCGGCGCTGCGCTACTTCAAGCCGGGCTATACGCCGCACCATGAAGGCTCGACCGAGCAGGCGCTTGCGTATCTGGCGCGCTCGCCGGCCGCGCAAGCCGCCGCGCACGGCGGCAACTGGGGCACGACGAAGGGCGCGTGACGGGGTTCGCAAGCGGGTTCGCAAGCAGGTTCGCGACGGTTTCGGCGGGGACGCCCGCCGAAATGCGTACAATCGCGGCTTCATTTCCCGGAGGTGCCGCGATGGCCATGAAGAAAACCGATCTAGAAAAGAACAAGGCGCTCAAGCTGACGCACGCGATGAAGCAGTCGAGCTCCGCGCGCTTCGGCAAGGGCGCCGAGGAAGCGGAGAAGCTCGATCGCCGCGCGCAGCGCAAGCTCGACCAGGAACAGGGCCTCGTGCCGTTCGCGTGCAAGCTCAACGCCGAACTCGTCGAACAGCTGAAGGCGCGCGCCGCCACCCATCCGAACGGGATGACGGGCCTGCTGTCCGAACTGCTCGTGAACGGCCTCGCGCAGCGCGACGCGTAATCGCCGTCTGTCTCGAAAATAGTCGTTGACAACGCCGTACGACATCGACAAACTCGTTCGCATGCCTACGTTCAAGCTCATCGCCATCGCGAATCATTGCCCGGTGAACATTCGAAAGAATGGATCACGGGAGGCGCTTGTGCGTTAGCATCCGAGCAGTACCGCATGTCACACAAGGCCTCACCGGAAACGGATGAGGCCTTTTTGTTCTGGTGCGCGTCATCCGTCCGGCTCAACGAATGGAGAAGACGATGGACCAGGCAAGCCCGTTGTTCGACCGTCCCGATTCGCGCCGCGCCGGCGCGATCGCGTTACCGACCGTCGTGATCCGTTTCGCGGTTGCGCCGCGCACGACATTGACCTGGCGCGCGCCGAGCGATGCGGAAATTCGTGCGCACGGCGCGCCGCTGTGGATCACGCGCCCGCCGAGCATCGACGATTACTGGGTGCAACCCGGCGACGTGCTGCGCATCGCGCGCGGCGATCGCATCTGGCTCGGCTCCGATGACGACCGGGCGGCCGAAGCGTCGATCACGACGGCGTACGTGCGGCGCGGCGACCGACTGAGACGCACGCTCGCGCGCATGCGACGTTTGCTCGCCGGACGATGGCGAAGACGGGATTGACGATGCGCTCTCACGCGCGCAACGGGACACCGGAACGCGCGGAATCACCGCATCCGGAAACGGACGCACCCGCGGCGCAACGCGCCGCAGGTGCGCATCGAATGACGCGGCACGCGCGTGCGTGCCGCGTGCGATCGCGCGCCGTGCGCAACCGTCACATGCATCGCATGCATCAGGTGCTGGCGGCGAGACGCGGGCCCGTGCTGCGGGGAGTGGAATCAAGGTCGGGGCGTTGCGTCGCCTGCGAGGTCACCCACGGGTCGATGCCCTGCTTCTGCACCTCCTCGAGAAATGACACCCGTGTGCGCCAGTAATCCGCTTGTAATTTCGCATCGATGACGCGCTGTTCGGCTGTGAACAGTTCCATGCGCGCCGTCACGAGCATCGACGCAGCGGTTTTTTCCGGCGTGGGGGCGTGCCGCATCGCCCAACGGCTGATCCAGTTCAACATGCTGACCTCCGTGATTACGGACGAACCCGCGTCGGGCAATCGCAACCGGTCGCGCCTGCCCGAACGCGCAACGACCGTCACCGCACTTCACCGCCTGGCCTGCACGGACTGCGACTCCCCCGCGTCGGCAACTACCGGCCGGCGTGTGTGCGCGGTGTATCCATCCTAGAAAGAGTTGCCGGTTAACGCGATGACGTCTTGCAATCTTTTACACAGAAACCACAGTCGGGCCCGCATCGCGAAATGACAGTTGCGGACGGGACGGCTTCGGCGCAGGATAGCCCGATATCTGCAACCGCCTGGACTGACGAATGGCCGCTGCACGCCGTCGCGCACCCGCGCCGGTCATGCGCGCGTTCGCGCACGCGCCGCGACCGCCCTGCATTCGTCCAGCTTGCGGGCAGGCCATTGCAGTCGCATGTCATCGTGTTGCGGCCGCGCGCTGCGCGTCCGGCACGCCGTTGCGCCCGCATCGGCCGGCACGGCCCGCCCGCCATCGAATCGTTTCCATCGTTTCCGCCCGCCCGCTTCGCGCGAACCGGTAAAATGCGCGCCTTCCTCGCGCGGCCGGCCTGTCCGACCGTTCGCGCGAACGCGGCCGATCGTGCCCCGCAACTATATCGTCCGAGCTATCCGCGCTATTACAATCCGCCGATAGCGTGGCAATAGTGGCTGGTTACAGTAGCCCGGCCGCGTGCTGCCTTTACAACAATTCGGCACAAACAACAAGCAACACGACAACCCGACCGGAGAAACGCCTATATGGAATCCATCAAGCGGTATTTCGGCTTCGCTGAAGCCGGCACCGACTTCCGCACCGAAATACTCGCGGGTGTCACCACGTTCCTGACGATGGCCTACATCATCTTCGTCAACCCCGCGATCCTCGGCGACGCCGGCATGCCGAAGGAATCCGTGTTCGTCGCGACCTGCCTCGTCGCGGCGCTGGCGTCGATCATCATGGGGCTGTACGCGAACTACCCGATCGCCTGCGCGCCCGGCATGGGCCTGAACGCATATTTCGCGTACACGGTCGTCAAGGGGATGGGTTTCACGTGGCAGGCCGCGCTCGGCGCGGTGTTCATCTCCGGCTGCCTGTTCCTGCTCGTCACGCTGTTCCGCGTGCGCGAAGCGATCGTCAACGGCATTCCGAAATCGCTGCGCATCTCGATCACCGCCGGCATCGGCCTGTTCCTCGGCATCATCTCGCTGAAGACGTCGGGCGTGATCGTCGGCAGCCCGGCCACGCTCGTCACGCTCGGCGACCTGCACAAGCACGACACGATCCTCGCGATCATCGGTTTCTTCACGATCGTCACGCTCGACCACCTGCGCGTGCGCGGTGCGATCCTGATCGGCATCATCGGCGTCACGATCCTGTCGTTCTTCTTCGGCGACAACCAGTTCCACGGCGTGTTCTCCGCGCCGCCGTCGATCGATGCGACGCTGTTCAAGCTCGACATCGGCGCCGCGCTGTCGACCGGCATCATCAACGTGATCCTCGTGTTCTTCCTCGTCGAGCTGTTCGATGCGACCGGCACGCTGATGGGCGTCGCGAACCGCGCGGGCCTGCTCGTCGAAGGCAAGATGCACCGCCTGAACAAGGCGCTGCTCGCCGACAGCACCGCGATCGTCGCGGGCTCGGTGCTCGGCACGTCGTCGACCACCGCGTATATCGAAAGCGCGTCGGGCGTGCAGGCCGGCGGCCGCACGGGCGTGACGGCGATCACCGTCGCGGTGCTGTTCCTCGCGTGCCTGTTCATCGCGCCGCTCGCCGGCGTCGTGCCGGGCTACGCAACGGCACCGGCGCTGCTGTACGTGTCGTGCCTGATGCTGCGCGAGATGGTCGACGTGCCGTGGGACGACGCGACCGAAGCCGTGCCGGCCGCGCTGACCGCGCTGCTGATGCCGTTCACGTACTCGATCGCGAACGGCGTCGCGTTCGGCTTCATCGCGTACGGCGGCCTGAAGCTGCTGACGGGCCAGGCCCGCTCGGTCAAGCCGATCGTGTGGATCATCGCGGCCGTGTTCCTGTTCCGCTTCTTCTATCTCGGCAGCGAGTGATGCGTGCGCCTCGGTGCGATGCACGGTGAAACAACGCCACCTTCGGGTGGCGTTGTTGTTTCCGGGTGCGGCGCACGCCATGCGGCGATCGTGCACAACGGAAACGATACGTGATCCGAAGCGATCGATCGTCTTGCGGGATTGGGGCGATGGTCGGCGAGATCGGGGACAGCCGGATACGAACACGCACGAACGTCCTGGACGTGACGCGCGTACCCGCCGCTCGATGCGTCAGGCACACCGATACGACACGGGCGCCGGTATGCGGCGCCCGCTCCGTCGCCGCCCGGTCGTCCGGCTCAGCGCCAGTTCGCCTCGTAGAAGCGCACGTAGCCGCTGCGCAGCGTCACGCACTGCGCGCGCGTCTCGGACAACAGCCGCCGCGCGGCCGCCTCGATGCGCTCGCGGTGCTGATCGTACGCACCGACCATGTCCTCGAAGCGCGGCGATGCCGCACCGAAATGGTCCTCCAGCGCCTCGGCGGTGATCTGACATTGGACGCGCTCGCCATTGACCAGCGCCGTGAATCCAAGCATCAGGTCGCGCCCCGAATATTCGGGCTTCTCATTCGTGAAATGGATCTGCATGGGAGCCGCCTGTCCGGTAGAAAACACATGACCGCGTTCGTCGTCCGCTACCGGCCGGACGAATATGTACGCGGGCTCGCCGGCAGAGGCACGACCACGGGGTATGGCGCGGACAATGCATGCCGGTTGCATTCCACTTTAGACGGTTTCGCGCAGGAGGCAAAATTTGCGATGTGCGTCGTTCCGACGCGCATTTCCTCAGACCAGCACGACATCCGGCACCGTTTGCCGAATGGGCATCAATGAGGATCGGTGGGCCAGATGTTCAGCGAGATCGCGGCGGTCGTGGCGCCCACCGCGATCGCGGCCGCACCGTATTGCACCGCGTCGATCAGGTCGAACAGCAGACCGTGGATCGCCACGGCGATGCCGCCCAGCATGATGAAGGTGGCGATGGCCGCCAGCACGACTCTCAGTTCCGTCCGAACCATGATGCGTCTCCCGAACGGATGCATGTCACGTCGCATGCATGTTGCGATGCGGAACACGGCGCGTGCGTGTTCCATTTCCATCATTGCAGGCGGGTGCTTAAAAGCAAGCGGTTTTTGTACGCGGTCGCGCAACGCGCGCCGCGCTTGTATGATGAGGCGATATCGATCGCGGCGGCCCGGGCGGCGGATGGTGCGGTGCAAGGCGTCAAGGTGGAGCGACCGCGAAGCATGGCGTTCCAGTTGGCGCTGAAGCGCTAACTGGGGCCGACCGCGAAGCATGGGGCCTCAGTAAGCGCTAAAGCGCTAACTGGACCGACCGCGAAGCATGGGGCCCCAGTAAGCGCTGAAGCGCTAACTGGACCGACCGCGAAGCATGGGGCCTCAGTAAGCGCTAAAGCGCTAACTGGACCGACCGCGAAGCATGGGGCCTCAGTAAGCGCTAAAGCGCTAACTGAGGCCGACAGGAGACAAGACATGCCTCAATCTTTCGTGCTGCCCGCCACCGCGGGCCGCAACGACCTGCTCGCGCAGGCGCATGCCCGTTCAACCGCGGTCGGCCTGCGCGCAAACGAGCGCCCCGATTTCTCGCCGCTGTCGCGACTCGCGCTGCGCGAACTGCTCGACACGAACCACGCATTGTTCGCGCACGCGCGCCCCGTGATGGAGAACCTCCACTCGCAGATCGCCGACACGCAAAGCCTCGTGCTGCTCACCGACGCCGACGGCGTGATCCTGCACAGCATCGGCGACGCGGACTTCATCGAGAAAGCCAACCGCGTCGCACTGTGCACCGGCGTGTCGTGGGCCGAAGGCGCACGCGGCACCAACGCGATCGGCACCGCGCTCGCCTCGGGCCAGGCAGTCGCCGTGCATGGGCCCGAACACTTCCTGCGCGCGAACCATATCCTCACCTGCTCGTGCGCGCCGATCATCGACCCGTTCGGCCGCACGCTCGGCACGCTCGACGTGAGCGGCGATCCGCGCGGCTTCAGCCCCCATACGCTCGCGCTCGTGCGGATGTCCGCGCAGCTGATCGAAAACCACCTGTTCGCGAACCAGTGCGCGGAAGCGCTGCGGCTGCGCTTCCACGCTCACGAGGATTGCGTCGACTCGCTGTTCGCCGGACTCGTCGCGTTCGGCCCCGACGGCGGGCTGATCGCCGCGAACCGCAGCGCGCAATTCCAGCTCGGCGCAACGTTCGATGCATTGCAGCATCAAGGCTGCGATGCGCTGTTCGGGATGCACTTCGGCCAGCTCGCCCAGCAGGCGGCCCGCGCGCCCGGCGCACCGTTCCGCCTCACGCTGTCGACCGGCGTGCGCGTGCTCGCGCGCTGCGAATTCGCGGAAGCACACAAGACGACCGTCGCCGTCACGCCGCCCGCGCCCGCCGTGCGCGTGCGGGCGCCGGACCCCGACGCAATCACGTTCGCGACACTCGACACCGGCGATGCGCGAATGGCCGCCGTGCTCGAACGCGTCGCGAAGATCCGCGGACGCGACCTGCCGTTGCTGATCCTCGGCCAGACGGGCACCGGCAAGGAATGGCTCGCGCGTGCGCTGCACCAGGCTTCGCCACGCGCGGACGGCCCGTTCGTCGCGGTCAACTGCGCGGCACTGCCGGATTCGCTGATCGAGGCCGAACTGTTCGGCTATGAGGACGGCGCCTTCACTGGCGCCCGCAAGCGCGGCAGCCCCGGCAAGATCGCGCAGGCCGACGGCGGCACGCTGTTTCTCGACGAAATCGGCGACATGCCGCTCGCGCAGCAGGTCAGGCTGATGCGCGTGCTGCAGGAGCGCGCGGTGATGCCGCTCGGCGGCGCACGCGCGGTGCCGGTCGACGTGCGCGTGGTCTGCGCGACCCACCGCGACCTGCGCGCGATGATCGCGGAAGGCACGTTCCGCGAAGACCTGTTCTACCGGATCAACGGACTCGCGGTCACGCTGCCGGCGCTCTCCGCGCGCACCGACCTGCCCGCGCTGGTCGAGCGGATCCTCGCGCGGCTCGCGCGCAGCGAACCGATGCCGAGCCGCCTCGCGGCCGACGTGCTCGACGCGTTCATGCGGCACCGCTGGCCCGGCAACCTGCGGCAAATGACCAACGTGCTGCGTACGGCCGGCATGCTCGCCGAGGACGAACCCGAAATCACGCTCGCGCACCTGCCCGACGATTTCTGGCTCGACTGCGACCACGCGCCCGCGGCGCAAGCCGCCGCAGCGGCCGACACGCGCGAAGCGACGACGCTGCAGAGCCACCAGGCCGCGGTGATCGACGCGGTGCTCGCGCGGCACGGCGGCAACGTATCGGCCGCCGCGCGTGAGCTCGGACTCGCGCGCAATACCGTGTACCGCTACCTGCGGCGACACTGACGTCCGGGCCGGCCGCATGCGGCTTCGGGTATGCTTGGCGCTCGCCTTGCCGCCGCTTCGCCGCCCGTTTCGCCGCCCGCTTCGACCCATGACCGATCCCGACCACCCGCCTCTCGTGCGCATCGAGCCGCTCGGCGCGACGTTCGACGCCCCCGATTCGCTGACGCTGCTCGAAGCCGCCGCGTTCGCGCACGTCAGGCTGCCGCGCTCGTGCCGCAACGGCACGTGCCGCAGCTGCCTGTGCAGGATCGTCAGCGGAAGCGTACGCTATACGATCGAATGGCCGGGACTGAGCCGCGACGAAAAGGCCGACGGCTATACGCTGCCGTGCGTGGCCGTCGCGACCTCCGATGTCGTGCTCGACGTGCCCGACGCGGAGATGATCGACTGATCGCGGCGCGCGGCCGCGCGCCGTCCCGCAACGATGATGCCTGCGTGGAGAACGTGATGACCCAGCCAATCGATCCCATCGAGAAACAAGCCGTGCTCGCCGCGCCGCTGGCGCGCGTGTGGGAAGCCGTCAGCAATGCCGGGGAGTTCGGCACCTGGTTCGGCGTGACGTTCGACGGGCCGTTCGTGGCCGGCCGGCCGCTGTTCGGCCGCATCACGCCGACGCGCGTCGACGACGACGTCGCCAAGGCACAGGAGCCGTATGCGGGCGCCGTGTTCGAAATCGTCGTCGATCGCGTCGAGCCGAAGCAACTGTTCTCCTTTCGCTGGCACCCGTTCGCGATCGATCCGAACGTCGATTACGCGTCCGAGCCGATGACGCTCGTCACCTTCACGCTCGCGGAAACCGACGGCGGCACGCTGCTGACGGTCACCGAAACGGGTTTCGACCAACTGATCGAGGCGCGCCGTGCGAAGGCGCGCGAGATGAACGATCAGGGCTGGGCCGCGCAGATGATGCTGATCACGAAATATCTGGCGAAGCACGCGTAAGCGCGCCGCGCGTCACTCCCGGTATCCGCGTGCCCGCATGCCCTCGCTGCGGGCGCGTGGCATAATCCGCACCATCGCCGTCCACCCGCCGCCGCGCATCGCATGCTGAGTCGTCGTCTCCGGAAGATCGTCAGTCTGATCGGGATGCTCGCCATCCTGATGACGGCGCTCGCGCCGACGATCTCGCAGGCGCTGACCACGCAAGGCCGCGTCGACGCGCTGCTCGCCGGTTACTGCACGGCCGGGCCGGCTGGCGGCGATCACGCGGGCGATGCGTCGTCGAAGAGCCTGCAGGCCCATCTGCAGGCTTGCGGCTATTGCAGCCTGCTTGCCCATACGCCAGCCCTGCCCGCGACCGAACTCACGTTCGCGGCCAACGTTCAACTCCTCCTGCATCGCGAAGCAACCCGCTTCGAAAGCCTGCGCCGCACGCTGCCGCTCACGACCGCGCAACCGCGCGCCCCGCCGTTCGCGTCCTGATTCGCCGTCACCGCGCGTGATGCCGTCGCGCATCGCGCCGTCCGCACGTGCTGCGCGTGCATGACGTGTCACGTTTCGAAGGACGATCACGTTTCACCGTATCGCTTGCGGCGTCGTGCCGTGCATGCACTCGTGCGCGAACGTGCGGCGACACGCGGAACGCATCGTTTCCCTGCCATTTCCAACGGAATCACCCAGCCATGAAAACCACCTCCTTTGTCCGCGGCGCACTCGTCGCACTCGGCTTCGTCATCGCGCAGGCCGCTCACGCACACGCACATCCGAAAACCCTCGAGCCGGCCGCCGATGCCACGCTGTCGAGCGCGCCGCACGCGGTCACGATCGACTTCAGCGAAACGCTCGAACCCGCATTCAGTTCGATTGCGGTCACGGACAGCCACGGCCAGTCGGTCGCCGACGGGAAATCCGCTGTCGACGCCGGCAACCGGAAGCGGATGCAGGTCGCGCTGGCGAACCTGACGCCCGGCACGTATACGGTCGCATGGGTTGCAGTGGCGAGTGACGGGCATCGCACGCACGGTCACTACTCGTTCACGCTGAAGTAATGCAGACGACGCTCGCGCGGCCATCTTCGATACCCAATCAGGAACACAACCGATGAAACGCTCGATTCCGACCAGCCTGCTGTTTGCCCTGCTGGCACTGCAAGCGCCCGCCACGTTCGCCGCATCGACCGTACAGGCCGATGCGTGCTGGATCCGCACGATGCCGGCGACGGTGCCGTCGTCCGGCTACTTCACGCTGAAGAACGACGGCGACAAGCCCGTCACCCTCACGGGCATCGATACGCCCGCGTACGGGATGGCGATGATCCACGAAACGCAGACGGCCGGCAGCACCGCGAAGATGGTGCACGTCGACGCGGTCGACGTGCCTGCGCACGGCACCGTGACATTCAGGCCGAAGCACTATCACGTGATGCTGGAGGAGCCGCGCAAGCCGGTCGCGCCCGGCGCGAAGGTGCCGTTCCGGCTGCATTTCGCCGACGGCTCGACGGTGTCCGTGAGCTGCGACGCGAAGGCGCCTTCCTATACCGGCCAGTAATGCCGCATACGCAACGACCGATGGAGACGAACATGAGCAAGGAACGCCTGCCGCTGGCTGACCGGATCGTCCGCTACCGGACACCGCTGAATGTCGCCGTGCTGATCGTCTGCGGGTTATGGGCGGCGTGGGTCGCCTGGATCACGCGGCCGTCGGCAATCGATGCGCCGTTGTCGATCGCCACATACTGCGTGCGCGACACGCGTTGATGTCGTGCGTCGGTCGGGGTGATTCGCATGGTCGTGGCATCATGCACGGATTCACCCCGATCGCCGAACCCGTCTCCCGGAGCGCCGCATGTCCATTCAGACCTGGATGCTGTTTGCCGCAGCCTATCTCGTCACGACGCTGTCGCCGGGCCCCAACGTGCTGCTCGTCATCCGCAACACGGTGCGATACGGGTCACGCGGCACCGCCGCGACGATCGCGGGCAACCTCGTCGCGCAGGCCGTAGTGGTCGTGCTCGTCGCACTCGGCGTCGGCGCGGTGCTGGCGGCAATGCCGCCGTTGTTCATCGCGATGAAGATCATCGGTGCCGCGTATCTGATCTTTCTGGGCATCCGGCAGTTGCGCGGCGACCGGAAGGCCGCTGCGTCGACCGGCGCAACGGAGACCGCCATGCCCGATCGCAGGAAGCTGTTCCGTGAAGCGCTGTTCGTCTCGGGCAGCAATCCGAAGACGATGATCTTCGTGTCGGCGTTCATGCCGCAGTTCATCGCGCACGATCGCCCGCTCGCGATGCAGTTCGTCGTGATGTACGCGACGATCGCATGCACCGTCGTCGTGGTGCACAGCGTCTATTCGTTCGGCGTGCGCCGGCTTCATCACGGCATCGGCGCCAGCCCGTTCGTCCGCGCGGCCAAGCGCGCCAGCGGGCTGCTGTTCGTCGGTCTCGGGATCAGGCTGCTGACCGCTCGGCAGGCATAAGCATCAGCACGGCGCCTGCCGGCGCCGGAGCGCGGACGGAATCGTCAATCCTTCCACGCGCCCAGCACGGCCGCAATCCGGTCGAACGACGGCCGCGCATCGATATCCTCGTTCAGACACGCGGCAACCAGCGCTTCGAGTGTGGGCGAACCCTGCCACGCACGCGGCTCGCTTCTGTCGAGCAACTCGCCGAGCAGATAACCGAACGCCCTGACTTCCAGCCGTTCGAGCCGCGCCGCGCGCTCGCGGTCGTTCACGTCGTAGACCGACGCCGCGCCGAAATCGCCGAGCAGCGCGCCGCCCTCGTCGTCGCGCAGGATGTTGTGCGCGTACAGGTCGCCATGCATGATGCCGCGCGCGTGGAGATGGGCGGCGACCGATGCGATGCCGTGCGCGATCCGCACCGCCGCTGCCGGCTCGAATCGCGCATCTGCCGCATACACGTCGCGCGTGCAGGACGCGAAGCTCGGCGGCCCGGCGAGATTCGTCAGCGCCGGATCGACCAGCGCCATCACGAGACCGTGCGTGCCGTCCGGATGGCCGTGCACCTTGCCGATCACCGGAATCATGTTCGGGTGGCGCCCTGCATGCAGGCAGGCGGCCATTTCGCAGTCGGGCAGGCCGTCGCTCGTCACCGCGCCCTTGAACAGCTTGACCGCGACCGCGCGCGGCGCCTGGCCGTCCGCCCGCCACTGCGCGCGGTAGATGACGCCCGATGCGCCTTCCCCGAGCTTCTGGCCGCAGGTGAGCGACGTCCAGTCGATGTCCGCGACGCCCGGCTCGGCCGAAGCCGCTGCTTCAGGCGCGGCGCCGAGCGGATTGCCCGCGGACGCGAGCCACGCGAGACGCGGCAGGCGCAGCAGCCAGTCCGGCAGCGCGTCGAGCCGGTTCGCCGACAGGCGCACCAGTTCGAGCGCCCGGCAGCCCGCCATGTCGGCGGGCAGCGCCCGCAGCCGGTTGCCCGCGAGCATCAGCTTCTGCAAGCGCGAGCAAGCGCCGATGTCGGCGGGCAGTGCGTCGATTTCGTTGTCGGTCAGGATCAGCCAGCGCAGCGCGCGCGGCAGCGAACCCCGCGGCACCGTGCGGATCCGGTTCGCCTTGAAGCCGATCATGTCGAGCTGCGCACACGTGCCGAGGACTTCGGGGAATGCGGTGAAGCGGTTGCCGGACGCGAACAGGATGCGCAGGCGATGCAGCCGCGACAGGTCGTCCGGCAGCGCGGACAGCGCATTGCCGGACAGGTCGAGTACTTCGAGCGTGTCCGCCAGATCGAAGATCTCGCGCGGGAATTCGGTCAGCCCGCACGCGAGCTTGAGTTGCCGGGCGCCCGACAGCTGGCCGGACTGCAGTTGTTCGAGGGTCGTCGTCACGGGGAGGAAACGGGTTGCGGTTGCGATGATCGTCGGATCGATCCGACGAATTTTACCGGGATCGCTTTCGCCTCCCCCGCAACCGTGTCACGCCCCCTTCACAAATGCGCAATGTGACGCTAGAATTGCGCCCCTGCAGTGCCGACGTGGTGAAATTGGTAGACACGCTATCTTGAGGGGGTAGTGGCGAAAGCTGTGCGAGTTCGAGTCTCGCCGTCGGCACCAGATACGGTTTTCACCGTGTTTCGGGCACTTGCAAGAAACCGCGACAGCGCAACGCTTCGCGGTTTTTTTGTTTCCAGCGCGTCGTACCGGATCCGGTTACGATCCGGCGCCACCTGCGCAAGCCGGGTTTCAAGCCATCAGCCGAGCCACGATCTGATACTCGTGCGCATCGCGCCGGCCGAGATTCCGTAGCGCTCGTGCAGCGTCGGCAACGCGCCCGCGGCGAGGTACGCATCCGGCAGCGCGATCTGGCGGAACGGCATGGTGACACCGGCCCCGAGCAACGCCGTCGCCACCGCTTCGCCGAGTCCGCCGATCACCGTATGGTTCTCCGCGACGATCACCATGCGCCCCTTGCGCGCCGCTTCGCGAACGATGGTCGCCGTATCGAGCGGCTTGATCGTCGGCACATGCAGCACGGCCACATCGACGCGATCTGCCTCGAGCGCTTTCGCAACCTCGAGCGCGCGCATCGTCATGATCCCGGACGAGATCAGCAGCACATCGTTGCCGTCGCGCAGCAGCTTGGCCTTGCCGAGCTCGAAACGGTAATCGTATTCGTCAAGCACGACCGGCACGTTTCCACGCAGCAGCCGTGCGTATACTGGCCCCTTGTGCGCGGCGATCGCCGGCACCATCTGCTCGATGTCCAGGGCGTCGCACGGATCGATCACGGTCATGTTCGGCATCGCACGCATCAACGCGAGATCCTCGGCCGCCTGATGGCTCGGCCCGTAGCCGGTCGTGAGTCCCGGCAATGCACACACCAGCTTCACATCGAGATTGTCCTCCGCGATCGCCTGGTGAATGAAATCGTACGCACGGCGAGTCGCAAACACCGCATAGGTCGTGACGAACGGCTGTGCGCCTTCGTGCGCGAACCCGGCGGCGGCACCCATCAGCAATTGCTCGGCCATGCCCATCTGGTAGTAACGCTCGGGAAATGCCTTCGCAAAGATGTGCAGGTCGGTGTACTTGCCAAGATCGGCCGTCATGCCGATCACGTTGCCGTTCGTGCGCGCGAGGTTCGCGAGCGCATGGCCGAACGGCGCGGAACGGGTCGCCTGCCCCTCGGCCGCGATGGACGCGATCATCGCGGAGGTCTTCAGGCGCGGCTTGTTGTCGACGGTGCTCATGCGTGTCTCCCTGCTTCGAGTGCGTCGAGCGCGAGTTTCCACTCGTGCGCATCGACCCGGATGAAATGGCTCTTCTCGCGTGCTTCGAGGAACGGCACGCCGCACCCCATCTTCGTGTCGCAGACGATGATCCGCGGCTGCGGCTTGTCATGCCGGCGCGCATTGTCGAACGCGCGCTTGACCGCATCGACGTCGTTGCCGTCCACACGTTGCGTGTACCAGCCGAACGCTTCGAGCTTGTCGACCAGCGGCTCGAACGCCATGATCTGCGTCGACGGACCGTCGGCCTGCTGGTTGTTCACGTCGACGATCGCGATCAGGTTGTCGAGCTTCCAGTGCGCGGCCGACATGAGCCCTTCCCAGATCGCGCCTTCGTCGAGCTCGCCGTCCGAAAACAGCGTATAGACGAACGCATCCGAGCCCTTGCGCCTGAGACCGAGACAACGGCCGACCGCGATCGTCAGGCCCTGCCCGAGCGAGCCGCCGGACATTTCCATCCCGGGCGTGTAGCTCGCCATCCCGGACATCGGCAAGCGACTGTCGTCGCTGCCGTAGGTTTCGAGCTCCTCGGCCGGCAGGATACCGGCCTCGAACAGCGCGGCGTACAGCGCGATCGCGTAGTGGCCGTTCGACAGCAGGAAGCGGTCGCGCCCGTCCCACTCGGGATCGTCGGCGCGATAGCGCATCGCGCCGAAATACGCGACGGCCAGCACATCGGCGATGTCGAGCGCCTGGCCGACATAGCCCTGCCCCTGCACTTCGCCCATCAGCACGGCGTTTCTTCGGATGCGGTACGCGCGCTCGGCGAGCGTGACCGCTTCATGGATGGTTTCGGTATCCATCGATAGCTCCAGTATCGGTCGGAAAGAAGACAAATCGAATCAGCGGTTCACGGATCGGGGCACGAGGAACACCAGCAGTGCGCCGAGCGTGATCGCGACGGAGATGAAGAGCAGCCCCGCGGTGGACTTGCCGGTCAGGTCGTTCAGCCAGCCGACGATCGCCGGCGAGAAGAAGCCCGCAAGGTTCGCGAAGCAGTTGACCGCGGCGATTCCCGCTGCTGCCGACATCCCGCCCAGCAGCGCGGTCGGCAGCGACCAGAACTGCGACGACGATGCCAGGATGCCGGCGGACGCAATGCTCAGGCACACGATCGACGCGGTGACGGTGCCGAGCATCGGCAACGTCGCGAAGCCTGCCGCGGCGATCAGCATCGGCACCGCCAGATGGAAGCGGCGCTCGCGGCGGCGATCCGCGCTCATGCCGATCAGCGGCAGCGCGACGATCGCACAGGCATACGGAATCGCGGTAAGCAGGCCGACCCACAGCGGATCCGCGACGCCGGCCTTGCGAATGATCGTGGGCAACCAGAACGTTAGCCCGTACTGCCCGAGCACGACGCAGAAGTAGATCGCGGCCATCAGCCACAGGCGGCGGTCGGCGACGAATGCACGAATCGACAGGTGGGCGGTCGTGTGCTCGGCGTCGGTCGAAACATTGCGCGTCAGCAAGGCTTTTTCGGCATCGGTCAGCCATTTTGCGCCGGCGATGCCGTCGTCGAGATACAGCAGGATCGCAAAACCCAGCACGAACGAAGGCAACGCTTCGAGCAGGAACAACCACTTCCAGCCCGCCATCGACATCGCGCCGTGCAGCGCGTGCATGATCGCGCCCGACAGTGGCCCGCCGATGATTCCGGCCAGCGGAATCGCCATGAAGAACAGCGACAGCGCCTTCGCGCGACGCGCCGACGGAAACCAGTACGTGAGGTACAGGATCACGCCCGGTGCAAAGCCCGCTTCGGCAACGCCGAGCAGAAACCGCAGCACGTAGAACGCAGTGGGCGACTTCACGAATACGAAGCTCGCGGAAATCACGGCCCACGTCAGCATGATGCGCGCGAGCCAGCGGCGCGCACCGACGCGATGCAGGATCAGGTTGCTCGGGACTTCGAACAGAAAGTAGCCGAGAAAGAAGATGCCTGCGCCCATCCCGTATACCGTCTCGCTGAAACGCAGGTCGTTGAGCATCTGCAGCTTCGCGAAGCCGACGTTGACGCGGTCGAGATACGCGCCCAGGTAGCACAACATCAGGAATGGGATCAGCCGGCGCGCGACCTTCGCGTACGTGGCCGCTTCGAACGTCCGTGCATCGTCCCGTTGCAGCATCTCGCCCTGAACCGACGGTGCGGGGTACCTTGCTCTCATCTTTGTCTCCTGCCATGGCCCCGAGTTGTCCCGGGTGCATGATGGGCGGCGCCGCGTGTATCGCGGCGCCGTGGTCAGTGAATCAGCATCCCGCCATTGACGTCGAGCGTGATGCCCGTCAAGTAGCTCGACAGGTCGCTCAGCAGGAACAGGCACGCATTGGCGACATCGGCGGCATCGCCGAGGCGGCCGAGCGGAATGCCCTTGATGATCTCCTCGCGCATGTCGGGCGTCAGCTTGTCGCCGGTGATGTCGGTCTGGATCAGGCCCGGCGTGATCGAATTGATGCGGATACGGTCGGCGCCGAACTCGCGCGCCATCGCCTTCGCGAGGCCAAGCACGCCGGCCTTGGCGGCGCTGTAGTGCGGCCCGCCGAAGATGCCGCCGCCGCGCTGCGCGGACACCGACGACATGCATACGATGCTGCCGCCACGCTGCTCCTGCATCGCCGGCAGCACCGCTTGCGACATGTACAGCGTACCGCGCAGGTTCACGTCGACGATCGCATCGAAGTCGCGCCCGGAAATGTCCATCGTGCGCACGGGCTGCGTGATGCCGGCGTTGTTCACGAGGCCGTCGATGCGGCCATAACGCTCCAGCGTCGCGCGGGCCGCGGCCACGCATGCGTCGCGATCGGTCACGTCGCACGCCAGCCCGAGATGGTCCGTCCCGAGTTCGGCGGCAGCCGCCTCGGCGTCTTCGCGACGAAGGTCGAGAATCGCAATGCGCGCACCGTGGGCGGCGAGCGCGCGGGCAGTAGCCTTGCCGATGCCGCGCGGCGACGCCGCGCCGGTCACGATGATGGTCCTGTTGTCGAGCAACATCGTCCGTCTCCTATGTTGATGTGTGTCCAGAGTGTCGGCTCACCCGACACCCGCATCAACGCGGAAACGCTCAGCCATAGTTGAGAAAATTTCAGATGACGCCGCGCCGCCCGTCGCAGCGTGCCGCAATGCAATATTGCGTACGGCGCGCAGGCGCTTCGCTCAGCGCGTCCGCCCGCCCCCCGCGACCTCCCGCTCAATCCAGGCGAGGAAGCGCTTCACGCGCGGCAGCTCCGCGTTCTGCCGCGGGTAAACGAGGTGATGCGCGCCGACCTCCACAGCGTATGTCTCGTCGAACACCGGCACCAGCAGCCCCTCGCGAATCTTCACCGACGCAAGCATCAGGCTTTCGAGCGCGATGCCGAGACCGAGCGCGGCGGTTTCGAGCGACATGTACGAGCGGTCGAATGAAAAATCGAAGGTCTTCTGCGCGGCGTGCGACACGCCGGTCCGGCCGAACCACTGTTTCCACTGCACCAGCGGCGTTTCGGAATAGATCAGGCGGTGCGCGAGCAGGTCTTCCGGCGCCCTCACCGGATGCTGTTCGAGGTATTGCGGCGAAGCAAGCGGCGCAATGAACTCGCCGCGCACCGTTTTGACTTCGAGGTTGTCCCAGTTGCCGTAGCCATGGCGGACGTCGATATCGTAGAAGCCGTTCGAGAACGACACGTTTTCGTAAGAGCACGCCAGATTCAGCTGAATATCGCCGTTCGCCTCCTGAAACGACGACAGCCGCGGCAATAGCCACATCAGCCCGAAGCTCGGGCTCGAATGCACGCGCAGGATGTCCACTTCCGTGCGGCTCGACGCGCGCTCGGTTGCGCGGCTCAAGTCGGCCAGCGACCCGGTGACGTCCGCCAGGTAGCGTTCGCCGGTCGGTGTGAGGACGAGTCCGCGTCCCGATCGCTGGAACAACGGCTGGCCGATCTGCGATTCGAGATTGCTGAGCTGGTGGCTCACGGCGGACGCGGTCAGGCCGAGTTCTTCCGCCGCGCGATTGACGCTTTTGGTCCGGGCGACACTTTCGAACGCGATGATGGCCTTGAGCGGCGGGATGCGCATGTTGGAATCCGTTGAAGAGAACAGGTCGCCCGACAGGCCGATATCGGCGTCGCGGCATCGGGCTGGCAACGGCGATTCGGTCGGTCGAACGTCAATTCTAGATCGCCCGTCACGAACGGGTCGCTCCCCCCCTGCTTCCCCGCTGACGAAAAATGCCGGCCGCGGCGCGATCCGTTTGTTGACAGGCGGCTTTCACGTGCGTTCGATCGAGTTCAATCCGGCATCGATGCCGGACGATTGACGGTAGCTGCGGCATTGTCGGGAGCGAAGGCCTCCCGTCACAGCACCGGCAACACCGCCCGAATGTGCTCCGCAAACACCGCCGTCAAATGCGACGGCCGTTTCCGGTCGAACCGCAGCGTAATGCCCACCGTCGGCAACAGCGGCAACCCGCGATCGCCGGCGAGGATCGCCAGATCGGCGGGCACCGCCGTCTGCGTCATCACCGCGAACGCCTGCCCCGAACGCACCAGCGCGGTCAGCCCCGCCAGGCTGCTGCTCGCATACGCGACGCGATAATCACGGCCCGCGCGCTGCAATGCATCGCAGGCCGCGATGTGATCGAGCGTATCGGGATCGGAAAGCGCGAGCGGCAACGGATCGAACTGCGCGGCGTCCAGCCCCGGATAACCGATCCAGACCAGTTGCTCGCGACGGATGAAATCGTCCGTCGACCCATCGTCCGGCAACGAGATCATCGCGAGATCAACCGCCCGCTTGTCGAGGTGTTCAAGCAACCGCGGCGTCGGCCCGCACACGACCTCGACAATCGCCTGCGGATGCTGGCTCGAGAACTGCCGCAGCAGCGACGGCAGGAACACGGCCGCGTAATCGTCCGGGCAGCCGAACCGGATGGTGCCCGACAACCCCGTGCCGCACAGATCGGCCATCGCCTCGTCGTGCTGCCGCAGGATGCGCTGCGCATGCACGAGCAGCCGCTCGCCGGGGTGCGTCAGCAGCACGCCGCGGCCGGTGCGCTGGAACAGCGGCTGGTCGACACTCTCCTCGAGCCGCCGCATCTGCTGGCTGAGCGCGGACTGCGTGCGGCCGACCCGCGCCGCCGCGCGGCTCAACGAACGCACCTCGGCGATGACGACGAACGAGCGCAGCAGGTCGATTTCGAGCGAGCGTCCCAAGGTATTAGCTCCTTTTCTACCTTGCATAAGAACTATTCGTTTCCATAAAACCAGACCGGCGCCTAGACTGCAAGCGATCCCTGCCCTTGTCCGGAGAAGCCCGATGTCCCTGAACGACGACGCAACCTTCTGGCACAACGCCAGGCAGCACCTGATCCGCTACGGCGGCACGTTCGAGCCGATGATCATCGAGCGCGCGCAAGGCAGCTTCGTCTACGACGCCAACGGCCGCGCGATCCTCGATTTCACGTCGGGCCAGATGAGCGCGGTGCTCGGGCACAGCCACCCGGAGATCGTCTCCGTCATCAGCGAATACGCGGGCAAGCTCGATCACCTGTTCAGCGGGATGCTGTCGCGCCCCGTCGTCGACCTCGCGACGCGCCTCGCCGACATCACGCCGCCCGGGCTCGATCGCGCGCTGCTGCTGAGCACCGGCGCGGAATCGAACGAAGCGGCGATCCGGATGGCGAAGCTCGTCACCGGCAAGTACGAGATCGTCGGCTTCGCGCAGTCGTGGCACGGCATGACGGGCGCCGCGGCGTCGGCCACATACAGCGCCGGCCGCAAGGGCGTCGGCCCGGCCGCCGTCGGCTCGTTCGCGATTCCGGCGCCGTTCACGTACCGGCCGCGCTTCGAACGCAACGGCACCTACGACTATCTCGCCGAACTCGATTACGCGTTCGACCTGATCGATCGCCAGTCGAGCGGCAACCTCGCGGCGTTCATCGCGGAACCGATCCTGAGTTCGGGCGGCATCATCGAACTGCCCGAAGGCTACATGGCGGCGCTCAAGCGCAAGTGCGAGGAGCGCGGAATGCTGCTGATCCTCGACGAAGCGCAAACCGGCGTCGGACGCACCGGCACGATGTTCGCGTGCCAGCGAGACGGCGTGACGCCCGACCTCCTCACGCTGTCGAAGACCCTTGGCGCCGGGCTACCGCTCGCGGCCGTCGTCACGTCGGCACAGATCGAGGAACGCGCACACGAGCTCGGCTACCTGTTCTACACGACGCACGTGTCGGACCCGCTGCCGGCCGCGGTCGGCCTGCGCGTACTCGACGTGGTGCAGCGCGACGGCCTCGTCCAGCGCGCGAACGTGATGGGCGACCGGCTGCGGCGCGGGCTGCTCGACCTGATGGAGCGCTTCGACTGCATCGGCGACGTGCGCGGGCGTGGACTGCTGCTCGGCGTCGAGATCGTCAAGGATCGGCGAACGAAGGAACCGGCGGACGGCCTCGGCGCGAAGATCACGCGCGAGTGCATGAACCTCGGGCTCAGCATGAACATCGTGCAGTTGCCCGGCATGGGCGGCGTGTTCCGGATCGCGCCGCCGCTGACGGTCAGCGAAGCGGAAATCGATCTCGGGCTGTCGCTGCTGGAACAGGCGATTGGACGCGCGCGGTGACAGGACGACGAGCAGAACGACAAGCGCAACGCCGCACGCACACAGCGGGCGGCAAGGTTCGAGCAGGACGCGGCGTGCCGCGCCGCGCGCCCCATCACCTAGTCATGCCTCCCGATCCGAAACAAGCTGCGCAACTCGTCGTGATTATGTACGTTGAGCCTGCGATAGATCTTGCGAACATGATCGACGACCGTGCTGTCGCGCAGCGCGAAGCCACGCGCAATCTCGCTGTGCGAGCGGCCCAGCACGAGCTGCTCACAGAGTTCGCGCTGCCGTTCGGTCAGGCCGAACGCGAAACCGAGCCGTTCGATCGTCAGCTTGAGCGGCGGAAAGTGTTCGATATAGATCACGATCGCGAAATCGCGTTGCATTGCCGCCGCGTCGGTGCATCGATAGGCCATGAACCGGAAGCGGCCTGCATTATTGCGACGCTCGACCGTCGGGGGCGGCGCCGGATAGCCGCGCCAGATCCGGTTGATGTTCGATCGCAGCGGCGTGAGCCAGTCCGGCAAGCGTTCGTGACGATAGAACGCGAGCGGCTCGCCGGTCGCGAGCGACAGCATCCGGATGCTGTCTGCGTTGTGCAGCAGGAGCCGGCCATCGTCGTCGACCACCATGATGGCGGACTGGCTGCATTCCGATTCGTGCAGCGTTGGCTGCACCGGCCGCGACAGCGCATGGGCAAGATGCCGTGCCACGGGTTCGATGTCGCGATGGTTCTGTTCCGAGAACGGACGACAGCCTGATGCGCGCGACAGCAGCAGGCTGCCCCAGCCGCGCGTGCCGTCCGTCGCGGTCAGCTCGAGACAGTGGCGCATCGACACCGGCCGCCACAGGTCCGCATACATCTCGCTCGACAGTAATGCATCGTCGTAGTGCGCGCTGTTGTCGAAACCGCGCCCGCGGCGCATCGCATCGGAAAACGTGATGCCCAGCACCTCCTGCCGGGAAGTGTTGTGGATGTTCGCGAAATACGTCGGCAATAATGTGTACACCGCATCGTTTTCGCTGCACACGTCCGACACTGCGTAGTGCTCGTCGGCATAGAAGAACATGCCCCAATCGGCACCGACGATGCGCCGGGTCGCCTCAATCACATGAGGAATGACGAGATGCGGCTCGACGGCGAGCGAACAGAGCCGACGAATATGACTGGTTAGCGCGACGTGCTTGTCAGACATGAATGCGCTCCTCGAGCGTGAGCCGGATTCGTTCACACGTTCCGCGATACCCATCCAGCTTAGACATTCCACATGACAACGACGGCATTTACCCCCTTTCAAGAGGGCGTCAATCCGGCGCGCGGGTTCTACCATTCCGCCATTCCGGTTGCATGTGCGTGACGAATCCATTGCGGCGTTCGACATCCGGAATTTGTCCGACGCAATGCAATTGCGGCGGAATCAGCCGCACGCATGCGGCGTGTCGACCAACGCGGACGTTGCGGAATCCGCGTCGGTCGCGTGGTGGTGGTTGCATCGCTTTTTCATGTGAGGTGCCACGATGAAGAGCATGTACAAGGCGGCAGTGGCCGTCATCTGTGTGGTGGGCGCATCGGGGCTCGCCCGGGCTCAGGACGAGGGCGCCGCGGCGGCGTCGAGCAAGCCGTCCAACGCGGCGATCAGCGCGACGTCGATGGGCAGCATGCCCAGCGCCGGCTCGCAGGCGGGCGGACCGACCGGGCTCACGCGCGCGCAAGTGAAGCAGGAATACTTGCGTATGCAGAAGTCGGGGGAACTCCAGCGTCTCAACGAGTTGTATGGCGGCGGCCAGTAGCCGCGCGCGCCGGCATCGACCGCTTCCGGCTCACGCGGCTGTTCCAGTCCGCGTATGGCACGTCGCCGCACGCATACGTGGTGCATCTGCGCCTGCGCGCCGCGCGCCGGTTGCTCGCGGCCGGCCGCACGCCGGCCGAGGCCGCCGCGGATGCCGCGAATGCCGGTTTCTCCGACCAGCGCCACCTGGGCCGCTGGTTCCGCCGCGCGTACCGGATGACGCCGTCCGCCTGTCGCCGGATGTGCACAAACGTTCCAGACTGACCGCGCAAGTTTCTGTCGGAATGTAGCCGAATTCGCTACGATCGAAGCCGAATCAGCTACAAAATTCCGGTAGACCGCCGGCCCGTTGCAGGCCGGCGGCTTCCCTCGTCAACCGCCGAGGTACGCCTGCTTGATCCGGTCGTTCGCGAGCAGGTTCGCGCCCGTATCGGCGAGCACCACGCGCCCCGTTTCGAGCACGTAGCCGCGATCGGCCACACCCAGCGCCTTGTTCGCATTCTGCTCGACCAGGAACACCGTGACGCCCTCGTCGCGAATCGTCCGGATGATGTCGAAGATCTGCGCGATCACGAGCGGCGCGAGACCAAGCGTCGGCTCGTCGAGCAGCAGCAGACGCGGCTTGCTCATCAGCGCGCGGCCGATCGCCAGCATCTGCTGCTCGCCGCCCGACATCGTGCCGGCCCGCTGCGTGGCCCGCTCCTTCAGGCGCGGAAACAGCTTGAACACGTGCTCGATGCCGTCGTCGATCTCGTGGCGGCTCGCGAAGAAGCCGCCCATCTTCAGGTTCTCGAGCACCGTCAGGCTCGGGAACACGCGCCGCCCTTCCGGCGAGATCGCCATCCCCTGCCGCATGATCTGGTGCGTCGACATCGCGGTGATGTCGTTGCCCTCGAACAGCACGCGGCCCGACGATGCGCGCGGCGTGCCGCACACGGTCATCATCAGCGTCGTCTTGCCGGCGCCGTTGCTGCCGATCAGCGTGACGATCTCGCCCTTGTTCACCTCGATCGACACGCCCGCGAGCGCCTCGACCGCGCCGTAGTGCGTATGGACCTGTTCCAGCTTCAGCATCACTCTTCCCCCAGATACGCCTTGATCACGCGCGGGTCGTTGCGGACCGCTTCCGGCGTGCCGATCACGATCGGCCGGCCGTGCTCCATCACGAGGATGCGGTCCGACACGCCCATCACGAGGCTCATGTCGTGCTCGATCAGCAGCACCGATACGCCGAACTCGTGGCGCAGCGTGTCGATCAGGTGCTGCAGCTCGATCTTTTCCTGCGGGTTGAGACCGGCCGCCGGCTCGTCGAGCATCAAGAGGCGCGGCTCGGTGATCATGCAGCGCGCGATCTCCAGACGCCGCTGGTGCCCGTACGACAGCGTGCCGGCCGGCCGGTTGGCGACCGACGTCAGCCCCATCCGGTCGAGCCACACGGCCGCGCGCTCGAGCGCTTCCTGCTCGGCGCGGCGATACGCGGGCGTCGAGAAGAGGCCCGGCAGCAGCCCCGACTTCACCTTGCGATGCTGCGCGACCAGCAGGTTCTCGACGACCGTCAGCGACTTGAACAGGCGGATGTTCTGGAACGTGCGCACCAGGCCCTTCACCGCGATCTGGTGGCTCGGCAGCCCGCCAATCGCGTGGCCGTCGAGCACGACGTCGCCGCCGGTCGGCTTGTAGAAACCGCCGACGCAATTGAACACCGTGGTCTTGCCCGCGCCGTTCGGCCCGATGATCGCGAACACCTCGTTGCGGCGCACGTCGAAATCGATGCCGTCCACCGCGAGCAACCCGCCGAAGCGCATCTGCAGCCCGGCGACCTTCAACAGTTCTGCGTTCGCGCTCATTGCGGCAGCTCCACGTGGGGACGGCTCGCGGGCAGCAGGCCCTGCGGACGCCACATCATCATCAACACCATCACCAGACCGAAGATCAGCATCCGGTACTCGGCGAAGCCGCGCGCGACTTCCGGCAGCACGGTCAGCAGGATCGCCGCGAGGATCACGCCGAGCTGCGAGCCCATCCCGCCGAGCACGACGATCGCGAGAATCAGCGCCGATTCGATGAAGGTGAACGATTCAGGATTCACGAGGCCCTGACGCGCCGCGAAGAACGCGCCGCCGATGCCCGCGAACGCGGCGCCGAGCGTGAACGCCGACAGCTTGATGCGCGTCGGGTTCAGGCCAAGCGAACGGCATGCGATCTCGTCGTCGCGCAGCGCTTCCCATGCGCGGCCCATCGGCATGCGGATCAGGCGGCTCGTCACGAACAGCGTGAAGCCGACCAGCACCAGCGCGATCAGGTACAGGAAGATCACCATGTGCTCGCCGCTGTATTCCAGCCCGATCAGTTCATGGAAGGTCTTCGCGCCTTCGACGCTCGCCGAGCGCGCCATCTCGAAGCCGAACACCGTCGGCTTCGGAATGCTCGAGATGCCGTCCGGGCCGCCCGTGAGGCTCGTCAGGTTGTTCGCGAGCAGGCGGATGATTTCGCCGAAGCCGAGCGTGACGATCGCAAGATAGTCGCCGCGCAGGCGCAGCACCGGGAAGCCGAGCAGGAAGCCGAACGTCGCCGCCGCGATCGCCGCGATCGGCAAACACGCCCAGAACGAAAGCCCGAAATACTGGTTCAGCATCGCGTACGTATAGCCGCCGACCGCGTAGAACCCGACATAGCCGAGATCCAGCAGCCCCGCGAAGCCGACCACGATGTTCAGCCCGAGGCCGAGGATCACGTAGATCAGCGCGAGCGTCGCGACGTCCACCGCGCCGCGCGAGCCGAAGAACGGCCACACCAGCCCGACCGCGAGCAGCACCCAGATGATCGCGCGCTGCTGCTGCGCGCCCATCGCAGGCGCCGCCGGCAGCTTCACCGCCGATTTCGCGCGCACGAGCCACGGCTTGAACAGCTGGAACAGGAACACGGCCGCGACCGCGATCCACACCGGGCGCCAGTGCGGCGTCAGCACCACCTGATAGCCTTCGAGCTTCAACTGCAGGCCGAGCACCGGAATCGTGAGGATCGCCGTCAGGAGCGCGGCGGCCACGGCATTCTTCAGCGCCTGGCCGACCGAAGCGTCGGCCGCCGGGCGGCGAATGGAAATGACTTGACTCATCTGCGTCTCCCTCAGACCTTTTCGATGTCCGACTTGCCGAGCAGGCCGGTCGGGCGGAAGAGCAGGATCAGCACGAGCAGGCCGAACGCGACCACGTCCTTGTACTCGGCCGGCATGTAGCCCGCGGCGAAGGTTTCAGCAAGGCCGAGCAGCACGCCGCCGAGCATCGCGCCCGGGATGCTGCCAATCCCGCCGAGCACCGCGGCGGTGAACGCCTTGATGCCCGCGACGAAGCCGATATACGGATTCAGCTTGCCGATCGTCAGCCCGATCAGCACGCCGCCGACGGCCGCCAGCATCGCGCCGAGCACGAACGTGAACGAGATCACGCGGTTCGTGTCGATGCCGAGCAGGTTCGCCATCTTCATATCCTCGGCGCACGCGCGACACGCCCGGCCCATCCGCGAATGCGAGATGAACAGCGTGAGCGCGATCATCAGCACGATCGTCACGCAGACGATCAGCAGGCGCGCATACGGGACGGTCACGTCGAAGTCGCCGCCGAGATGGATCTCGAACGCGCCGGAGATCAGCACCGGCACCGACACGTCGCGCGCGCCCTGGCCGATCTGCACGTAGTTCTGCAGGAAGATCGACATGCCGATCGCGGAGATCAGCGGCACCAGGCGCGGGCCGCCGCGCAGCGGACGATACGCGACGCGCTCGACCGCGAAGCCGTACAGCCCGGTGACGATCACCGACACGATCAGTGCGGCGCCGAGCACGAGCGGCAGCGGATAGCCGGCGGAGATGCCGATTGCCGTGAGGGTCACGAGGCCCACGTACGCGCCGATCATGTAGATCTCGCCGTGGGCGAAGTTGATCATGCCGATGATGCCGTAGACCATCGAATAGCCGATGGCGATCAGCGCATAGATCGCACCCAGCGTCAGGCCGTTGACCAGCTGCTGGGCGAATTGAGGAAAGAAGTCAGTCATGTGCGGGAAGCTCCCGTTGGCGCTGGGTCGCATGCCGTCGCCGGATCACGGCGTTCGGCCGCGCGCAACGCACGGTGTCGTCTCGGGCCGCCCCTTGGCCGCGCGCTGGGCGGATGCGCGACCAATACGCACGCGCCCCGTCCGGGTCTCGGACAGGGCGGGTGCGCGGGCGGGTACTCCGTGTTACTTGGCGGCGGTCTTCGTCGCGTCCTTGTGCCACGTGTAGACGACGAACTTGAATGCCTTCAGGTCGCCCGGTGCGTCATACGCGACCTTGCCGATCGGCGTGTCGAACGTCGTCTTGTGCATGTACGCGGCGACCTTCGTCGGGTCGGTCGTCTTGGCGCCCGCGATCGAGTCGGCGATGATCTTCACCGCTGCGTACGCCGGCATCTGGAACGGGCCGTTCGGGTCGCGCTTCTTGTCCGCGAAGGCCTTCACGAGGCCTGCGTTGGCCGGGTCGGCCGAGAAGTCGGCCGGCAGCGTGACCAGCATGCCTTCCGAAGCCGGGCCGGCGATCGCCGTCACGTCCTTGTTGCCCACGCCTTCAGGCCCCATGAACGTTGCCTTCACGCCCTGCTCGCGCGCCTGGCGCATCAGCAGGCCCATTTCCGGGTGGTAGCCGCCGAAGTAGACGAAATCCACGCCTTGCGACTTCAGCTTCGTGATGATCGCCGAGTAGTCCGAATCGCCGGCGTTGATGCCTTCGAACAGGACGACCGGGATCTTCGCGGCTTCGAGGTCCTTCTTCACCGACGACGCGATGCCCTGGCCGTACGACTGCTTGTCGTGCAGGATCGCGACCTTCTTCGGCTTCACGTTGTTGATGATGTAGTGCGCGGCGGCCGGGCCTTGCTGGTCGTCACGGCCGATCGTGCGGAAGATGAAGTGGCGCTTCTTGCCTTCGGTCAGCTGCGGCGCGGTGGCCGACGGCGTGACCATCACGATGCCTTCGTTCTCGTAGATGTCGGATGCCGGGATCGTCGAACCCGAGCACACGTGGCCGATCACGTACTTGATCTTCTGGCTGACGATCTTGTTGGCGACGGCGACGGCCTGCTTCGGTTCGCACGCGTCGTCCATCATGACGACTTCAAACTTGTTGCCGCCCGCACCGCCTGCCGCGTTGATCTGTTCGATCGCGGTCAGCGCGCCGGCCTTCACCATGTCGCCGTATTGGGCGACCGAGCCGCTCATCGGACCAGCGATGGCGATCTTCACGGTTTCCGCTTGCGCGGCGGCGGCGCCGGCGGCGAACAGCACGGCGGCGACGGAAATGGACGTAAGACGGGACAGCGTCATCAGGAACTCCTCGATGTTGTTAGTCATACGGGCAAAGGCGGCATGACTTGCGCAATCGAACAGCACCCGGGGCGAGGACATGGGACACGCCCGAGACACATGAAGACGGACCTGCGGATGGATGATGCGTAGCGGGGCCCGGCTCTTGCAGTCCCCGAAGGGGACGTCTGGTTCGGAAAGACATCGTGATGCGTCTTGCATTGCGCAAGCGTTTCGCCTGCCCCGCTTGCCAAATCGCTAGTTCGGAGGGATGGTCCGACAGCCGTTGGCAAGGCAGCCGAAATTATATGGGCGTTTTTAAATCGTCTGTCAAAAATGCCTGCTCTATGAGGGAAAACACGGAGAAACTTACCGGGGTTGGGGTGGCGCTCGGGGAGCAACTGGGTGGGGGGTGGCAACGTTTGCCGTGGGTGCAATCGGGTTGCGATTTTGGGTGGGTTGATGGGGCTGTTCCTTTCTGGATAAGGTGTTTGGCGATTTTCGGACTCGCGGTGTGTGATCTTTTTGGTTTATAGGGTCCGATGTATTTAAATCAATCGACTGAGGATTGCGTTGGCGTGCACCGATGCGGGGCGCTGGGTTGAAGCGGTCAATCCTTCTGTTTTCTGACACATTAGGCAGACACGAAAGCTTGTTGTTATTTTTATGAAATAATTCGAACTCGCCTCTGCAATCCAGCCAGCCTTCCTGCGTGTCGCGTCCGCCGCGCCTCGTAGTCGCTTCAGGGCCGCTTCGACGCCCCTCCGTCGCCCAGCCGCCAGCCAGTGATCTGCCGTTTTTTCTCTCATTGCATATCACCCGGTTCGGATCCCGATGAATCCTCCTCTCCGTTTTTCTTCCGCTGCCGCGCTTGCTTGTGCGCTTTCTGTTTCTGCTGCCGCCGCTTCGGGCCGCGATTCGCTGGTCGATCGTTCAGGCAGTGCCAATGTGTTTCGCTCGGAACGTCGGGTCGCGGCTCGGGATAATGGGCGCGCGACACGGACGACGCCGCGCGTGAAGTACGCGGCACCGGTCGAACGTAGTCCGTTCGATACGCCTGATACGCGGCCATTGCAGGTTTCAGGCGATACGCTTCAGCCGCAGCCCTCGGGTGAACATGAATCCGCCGGTTCCGTATGGCCTTCGAATCGCGTCGCGCTCGGTGCGGGTGGGAGTGATAGCTTCGGGCGCACGTTGCCTAGACACGAACAGCTCGAGTTGAACTGGAATGAATATCTGCGGGCCAATGGGTCACAAGCTCCGGGCGGCAGGAGCCCGTATGCGCCGACGCGGCCTTTCGATGCAGCGCGCGGTCCGCACAGCGCGCCGAATCCGTACGATCCGTCAGTGCCGCAACCGGAAACGCGGACGTTCTATGACGACGGTGCGGGTTCCCATTGCACGGCTACGGGCGGTGCGGGGACGTCGCGGTCTTCTTGCAATATTGCTTGGTGATGTTTGGTGGTGGCCGATAACGGCTGCCCTACCCGGCGCGCGTGCGACTCCGTGCGACACGGTCGCATACAGCGTTGAGGCTCGCCTTTGCGAGAGTTGAAGTTTAGCTAGGCCGCGCGTTGGTGTCTGCGCGGCCATTTCTATCGCCGATTCATCGGCGATCACGGTCTGGATGTAGTTGATCGCGCCACACTAGCCGATTGGTTGATCCGCGTCCTGATGAATCGAGCGGATGTGCAGCGCGGCCGCCCTATCTCACATCGACGTAATGACCAGCCTTCCCGGCTCGACCGCTATCCGCACCTTTTTGCCCGGATCAAAACCCACGTCTTTGACCAGCCACATTCCGCCGATCTTCATATACGGATAAAACGTCTCGGGCCTGACGCTGTAGTTTTTCGGAACACCCCAGATTTCCTGAACCGTCACGAAGCGTTCCGTAATCGGAGGACGTGCTTTATCATTCGCCTTAGCCATGGGCAACTCCTGTTCAGTTGGCTGTGGTTAGCGGGTCGTGAGTGTTGGTAGCACTTGCGGCCCGCGCTCGTTTACTGCGGCGTTTCGATGCTTTGGCTTCCTCCTTTATTTCTGTTTCGAAGAAGGCGATGCTTCGGCGAGGCTTACTGGTTGCGTCGCGTCCACTCTGAACCGCCCCGGATTTTGTGGAGGCTCCAACTCTTGAGAGAATGGAGCCATGAACAAGAAGGTAACCAAGTTTTCCCCGGAAGTCCGAGAGCGCGCAGTGCGTCTGGTGCGCGAGCAGCGTAGCGAACATCCGTCGATGTGGGCGGCGGTGGAGTCGATTGCGCCGATGATCGGCTGCACACCGCAGACACTGCACGAGTGGGTCAAGCGCGACCAGGTCGACCACGGTGAGCGGGATGGCGTGACCACAGACGAGCGCGAGCGCCTCAAGGCCTTGGAGCGCGAAGTCAAGGAGTTGCGTCGTGCCAACGAGATTCTCAAGGTCGCGAGCGCGTTTTTCGCCCAGGCGGAGCTCGACCGCCGCTTCAAGTCCTGAAGGCCTTCATCGATCAGCATCGCGACACCTTCGGGGTCGAGCCGATCTGCAAGGTCTTGCGGATTGCCCCGTCGGGCTACCGACGCCATGCCGCGCAGCTTCGTGATCCGGAGCGACGCTCTGTTCGCGCAATCCGCGATGAACGTCTGCGGCCGGAGATCGAGCGTGTGTGGCGGGCCAACATGCAGGTCTACGGCGCGGATAAAGTCTGGAAGCAGATGAACCGGGAGCGTATCGCGGTGGCGCGCTGCACTGTCGAACGGTTGATGAAGCAACTGGGTTTGCGCGGCGTGATGCGAGGCAAGCGTGTTCGCACGACTGTTCCTGATGCCATAGGCCCGCGCCCGCTGGATCGGGTCAATCGCCAGTTCAAGGCGGCACGGCCGAACCAGCTCTGGGTTTCGGATTTCACCTACGTTTCGACGTGGCAGGGCTGGCTGTATGTGGCCTTCGTGATCGACGTGTTCGCTCGCCGTATTGTCGGCTGGCGCGTCAGCACCTCGATGACCACGGACTTCGTTCTGGATGCACTTGAACAGACGCTTTACGCGCGACGCCCGGGCGACGACGGAACCTTGATACACCATTCGGACAGAGGGTCCCAATACGTCAGCATTCGCTACAGCGAACGGCTGGCCGAAGCGGGCATCGAACCGTCGGTCGGCAGCCGGGGCGACAGCTATGACAACGCCTTGGCTGAAACGATCAACGGCTTGTACAAGGCTGAACTGATTCATCGCCGCACCTGGAAAACGCGGGAATCCGTTGAACTGGCAACGCTGGAGTGGGTGGCCTGGTTCAATCATCATCGATTGATGGAACCCCTCGGCTATATCCCGCCCGCCGAAGCTGAGGCAAACTACTATCGGCAACTTGAAACAGCTGCCGCTGAACCCGCATTAACTTAAACCAACCAGCCTCCACGATTCCCGGGGCGGTTCACTCGCTCGCGCGATCAGCATCTAACACTTCCCATTAGACCATCGCCAACGCCAAATATTGGCGGCTTGTGCGAACGTTAGCCATTGGGCATAGCCAGTCAATTTCGTTTGCGAACTTGCAGCGCTGGTGTAGACGGGAAAAGTGAACCGAGGCAGACGTCGATCGGGTTCGGAACGCGACGATTCGAAACAGTTCGAATGAATTGGCTTCACTCACGGCAGGAGCACGTTTCGATACAGAAGCAACTGTTGCCTGGTCTTTTCGGACTTCCGGACACAAGGAAGTTGTTCGCTGGAAACCTTTGCTTTCTATACCTTCTACAGACCACAATCGACCCGTTGCTGCCGTTGGCGACATTCCTGCCGAATGGCCGTTGGCCATTGTGACCTGCCCCCTTCAATAGGGCCAATGGGCTTCTAGCAAAGTCCCTTTAAACCAGCTCCTGGAAAGCGGCAGGAGCATCCGCGGTTGCCCGATGTTTCGCCGCAAACTCTGATGGCGAAAGGTAGCGGGCGCATCGGCTACGCTCGTCAATCGGTCGGCCACTTTCGGTTTGCGGTGGCCGCCTTGCGTTAGCTAACCGCCATCCAGCGATGTTTGGCGATAGTCCCTTGATGGCCGGTTTCTGTCTTTTATCGATCGCTTACCGATGGGACGACGAGTCCGGCATCCAAGGCCATGCGTATTCGGGGTCAGGAGCCCTTGCAGCTCCTTGCAGCTCCTTGCAGCTCCTTGCAGCTCCTTGCAGCTCCTTGCAGCTCCTTGCAGCTCCTTGCAGCTCCCTGGGCGCAAGCGCACAGGAGATATTGCCTCGAGCAATCAGCCTGCGCCTTCGGCGGTGCACGGAGTGTCACGTCGATGTCGCATCCTAGCGGCCTGCCCGGATTACTACTCCCTGCGGTAGTGGCCTACACTAGAACTTACACGTTCCGCGGGCTCGGTTGCAGCATTTGATGCAATGCAGTGTTGCCGCCGGCCGATTGAAGCGAGCGACTGGCGATACCACGGGCAACGCCGGAGTTATCTGCTGCCTGAGCTCATCTGGAACCGACGTTCAAGGAGGAGTTCATCATGTTGCAAGCCAGTGAAATCCAAAAGCGCTTTACCCATCTGCAGCAAACCGTGAGCGAGGCATCACGTACCTGTCACGCCGACAGGACGATTCCAAAGGAGCTGATCAACTGGATGGATGAGTTGGACAAGGAATGCAAATCGGCGAAGAAGCTCATGGCGTCCAACGATGAAGATCGTATTCGGCAATGCGTCGACGATCTCGAACGAATCGGTGATCGTGCAGAGCGTGCTTGCCAACAGGCCGGCAGTCTTGATGCCAAGATCATGAATGCAGTAAATACGATGCATTCGGAACTTTCCGATCTAAAGCGACAACTGCATTGACGTACCCGACAGCCCCGGTTTCATGTGTGTTTCACGCCGGGGCTGTTTGCCCTTCGGCCCGCACTTTGACACGCCGATAGGCAATATCAACGACCGGACCTTACCGGCACCCGCTGTTTGTGAACACGCGGCGCAACAGTTCGAGCACTTGCACGCGGGTCCTGAAGCAAGGGCACTTTATGCGCTGATGCGATTGGTCGAGGGGCTTGATCCGTCCGTTCGGCAGTGATCGCAGCCGTGGTGGTCGCGCCCATGCGAGCGCGATTGGGCAAGCCCACCCCTAATCCGTGCTCGCGCTCGCAGATCATCAGCGGACCGGAGTCGACCCGAAGCTGCCGTTCCAAACGGCAACAGAATTACGACTGCTCCCGGCAGTACAAAGGACATTCCCTTCATTGTCCACACTGGGCTAACGCATGCCGTAAACGAGCGGCTAACTGAGCACGTTGAAACATGCCGGTCTCTGTCGAACATGGCGGGCGCGGTCCGTCGCGAGCAGCCCGCCGGATTGAATATGACCGTCACGATCTCCGTCATCGATCACCGCGTGCGAATCGACCTGCACGCCCGTCTCGCGACGGCGTGCGGACTACAGCGTCGGAATCACGCTCGGGAACACCAGGTGGCTCTCCACGCGCTTGACGCCGGGCACGGCCTCGGCCGCAACGCGGATCGCGTGCTTCTCCTCCTCGGACTCAATCACACCCCATAGATGCGCGACGCCGTCCTTGACGAGCACGCACTGTTTCGGCAAACGCCAGCGCTGCCCGTGCATTTCCCGGACTATCGCGTCGCGCAGGCTAATATCGTCGTGCGAAGCGGAATCCACAAACGGCGTGACGCTCGCGAGGGCGCGGATCAGGTTCGAACGGCTCACGATTCCGACCAGCTCGCCGTCCTTCAGCACCGGCACGCGTTTGAGATGCCGGCGCTCCATAAGGTCCGCGATCTGATCGAGCGGCATGTCCTCGGAAATCGAAATCACTTGATCGCACATCACGTCGCCGACGAGATGCCCGTGCTCCTTCACATACCTCGCGGCCTGCTCGCGAGGCGATGACAACAGGAATTCGAGCCACCACGGACGCTTCCCGTGGCCGGTGCCATTTTCCGCGCGATGCAGCAGATCGCCCTGGCAGACGATGCCGACGACCTGTCCCTTCGCGTCGACGACCGGCATCCCACTGATATGGTTGTCGACGAACAGTCTTGCCGCGTCGTGGATCGTCATGTCCGGTGTGGCGGTGACGACGGACGGAGTCATGATGTCGAGTGCGCGCATGATCGCTCCCTCAACGTATCGCGACGGGCCCCCATTTGTTGCACCCGTCGCGTGATTTCGGCAGACGCACCGGCGGCGGGCCGCGCGGTGCTGAGGCGCGTGAATCCGATACTCTACAAAGGCTCGCGCCGTCAGCGATTTAGGCACATGACGGACGGGGTCCTCTTCGCTGCGCAACGCGATCGTGGCGGCAAGTCTGCGCACGCCGTGCCTCGACAACGTCTGCAATTAGTGTGAACAGGCCCTTCCAGGGACACGCCCGAGCTTGTTGTGAAATGCGTCACGCACTGAGTTTAGGTTAACTCTGTCGGGAGATGTGCCAGGCGCCGCATCGAATAGCATTCGGCACCGCTACTTCACAGCCCCTTCGGTAAAAGCGGCCACGAAGCGGTCAAGGAAGACGTTGTAGATCAGCGCGACCGGCAGGCTGACGACAAGACATGCGCCCATCAGCGAGCCCCAGAAGTAGACGTCGCCGCGCACCAGGAAGGTCGGCACGCCAACACTGACGGTGTATTGTGAAGAGTTGGTGATGAACGTGAGCGCATAGACAAACTCTTGCATCACCAGTGTCAAGGTGAAGATAACGACGGTCAGGATACCGGCAGACGAAAGCGGCACAACAACTTTCAGGAATGCGCCGAAGTGACTCAAGCCATCCATCATTGCGGCTTCTACAATATCGCGAGGTACCGCTTTGAAAAAACCCATCATCAGCCAACTGCAGAAGGGCACGGTAAAGCTTGGGTACACGAGCACCAGCGACCACAGCGAATCCTGTAGGCCTAGCGCGCCGATGATGCGCGAAAACGGGATGAAGAGGATGGTGGGCGGGATCAGGTAGGTGACGAAGATGGCGACCGCCAGTTGCCGCCCCCGCCGCCCGGTGAGCCGCGCCAGGCTGTAGCCGGCCGGTACGGCCAGCACTAGCGTGATGATCACCACCACCACGCCCACCAGCAGTGTGTTGACGAGCCAGCGCACATACTGGGTTTCCTGGAACAGGACGCGCAAATTCTCCAGCGTGGGCGGCAGGTTGAACAGAAACGGGTTGTTTGCCGTATTGATCAGGTCGTGCACGTCCTTGAAGGTGGTAATCAGCATCCAGTAGAAGGGAAAGGCGCAGAACACGGCAAAGGAGGCCAGCGTCATAAATGCCGCGAGTTGCGCACCGCGCGCGCGCCAGCGCGCGCTTATCCATGCGGCCTTCCAACCTCCCGTTGCCGAGTCGACAGGCATGTCAGACCACCTCGGCGCGATGCGCCACCGTTAGCAGGAGCGCGACCACCGCCACCAGCAACGGAAACAGGAAGAGCGAAATGGCCGCACCTTCGGCCAGGTCGCCGCCCTGGATGCCGGTGAAAAACGCCAGGCTGGCCAGCACCTGGGTCGTATCGTAGGGGCCACCGCGCGTGAGCACGTAGATGATGATCATGTCGGTCAACGTAAAGACGATGCCGAACAACAGCGCCACCAGCATCACCGGCATCAACAGCGGAATGTCGATCCGGAAAAGCCGCCGCCAGAAGCCCGCGCCGTCCATGGCAGCAGCGTCGTGCAGTTCGTGCGGGATGCCTTGCATGCCGGCCAGGATGATGACGGTGGCGAGCGGAAGCAACCGCCAGACATCCACCACGATGACCGACGCCATCGCCAGATCGGGCTGGCCCAGCCATATCGGCCACACGCCGGGGCCGACCACGCCAAGCGCGCGCAACGTCCAGTTGATGATGCTGTAGACCGGGTCGAAAATCCATAGCCAGCCGATCGACCCCAGCGAGATCGGCGCGACCCACGGCAGCAGGATCATGAGGCGCACCAGCCACTTGCCAGGAAAATCGCGCGCCAGCGCCAGCGCAAGTATCTTCGCGAGCACCACCACCAGCGCCTGTGAAATCAGCGTGAACAGCAGCGCATTGCCCAGCGACTTCCAGAACTGGGGACTTTGCACGACGTGCCGGAAGTTCTCCGCCCCGACAAATCGAGCCGCCTGACTGCCGACCGTGACATCGGTCATGCTGTACCAGATCGACAACAGGAACGGGAAGCCAAGCAACAGCGCGATATAGACGAGCGCGGGCGCCAGCATCAGGGGACCCAGCCAGCGATCGTCCCACGGCGCGTGCGCCATGCCGCGGCCCGAAGTCGGTGGGGAGCTTGGGGACACGTTCATGGCGCACTGGGGACCGGGTCCAGGCTGGCGCCGGAACGCGCGTCGAAGCGGCAGAGATCGGCGCGTCGAACGGCGAAGAGGTGCCGTGTTCCAGCCTGCAGCGCCATGTTTGCCGTACACGGTATCCTGGAGACGACCTTGACCGGGGGCTGCGGCGGTTCCAGCAATCCGTACACGAGTCGATCCGCGCCAAGGTATTCGATGCGCGTGATGCTCACCGGGAGGCGTTCAAGTTGCGCATCGTCGTCGAAGAGCTCCTGTGGCAGGAAATGCTCGGGACGGAAGCCGGTTTCCACGTCGTCGGAGGCGATCAGGTTCATCGGGGGCAAGCCAATGAACGTGGCGACAAAGCGATCGGCCGGATGCAGATAGACTTGTTGCGGCGTGTCGAGCTGACGCATGCGGCCGTGGTCCAGCACCGCCACGCGGTCGCCGAGTGCCAGCGCTTCGATCTGGTCATGGGTCACGTAGATGGTCGTCGTGCCCAGGCGGCGCTGAATCTGCTTCAGTTCGTCGCGCGCAGAGGCGCGGAGTTTGGCGTCAAGGTTGGACAGCGGCTCATCCAGCAGGAAGGTCACGGGATCGCGCACGACCGCGCGCGCGAGCGCCACGCGCTGGCGTTCGCCGCCGGAAAGCTCGCGCGGCTTGCGTGTCAGGAGATGATCAATGCCGAAAAGCGTTGCGGCCCACTCGACCTTGCTCCCGATAGTGTTGTGCGCCGCGTGCTGGGCCTCCAGCGGGAAGGCAATATTCCCGGCCACTGTCAGGTGCGGATACAACGCGTAGCTCTGGAAAACCATCGCCATGTTGTGGGCGCGCGGCGGGAGGCCGGTGACGATGCGACCGCCAACCAGGACATCGCCGGAGGTGGGCGCCTCCAGCCCGGCAATCATGCGCAGCAGGGTGGTTTTTCCCGAGCCGGACGGGCCGAGCAGCACCAGGAATTCGCCCTCGCGCACGGAGAGGTCGATCCCGTCGACGGCGGTGGTGTCGCCGAAGCGCTTCGTCAGCGAGCGGGTTTCCACTGTCGCCATGGCGGTCCGGGTGGTGTTCTGTGAGGGGCGTGGCGTCAATCGCTGCGGACTGCGGGCGTCCTGCGGCGCCGGCGGCCGTCGACCGCCGTCTACACCAGCCCTCTGGCTTGCCATTTGGCGAAGATCCGCTTGCAGGCGGCCTCGGCGTCGCGGATAGCGTCTTCTGGCGTGGCGTCGCCGGTTGCAGCCCTCGCAAACATGGTGTTGAGTACCCAGGTGTTGAAGATTTCGTCGATGGCGGCGTTGGCATAACCTGGATAGCCGACATTGGTGGCCTGCACCATCAGGTTGCCCAGCACCTTGTACTTGTCGTGTGGCTTGGCCTTGGGGTCGTCCTCGATCATTTTTTTGAGGTCCGGTACGGTGCTGGGGAAGCATGGGAAGTTATAGAACTCGCTGCCGATGAAGCCCTGGCGGAAGTTGTCGATATAGTCCACAAGGAACTGCTTGGCGCCGGCAATGTTCTCGGCGAATTTCCAGATCACGTAGCAGTCCATCACATGCTCCAGGCAGATGCGCTGCGCGGGTCCGCGCAGGGCCTGCGTCAGCCAGATGTCGGGTGTGACCGGAATGTTCTTGTTTTCGCCCTCGCGCGTGATGGAAATGGCGTTCAGGCAGAGTGAAATCTTGCCCGCCAACATGGCGCGGTTGTTCGAGGAGGGATCCCACGCCAGCACTTCCGGCGTCATGGTGTCGCGATACAGTGCCCGGACGTACTTGACCGACTCCAGCGTGCCGGGCGAATTCAACACCACGTTGCCGTGTGCGTCCTGCACGGAACCGCCAAATGCGTAGAGGATGGTGCGCATGGCCATGGCGGTATCCAGTTCGGCCGACAGGCCGATGCCCACCGGAATGCCTTTTGTCTGCTTGATCTTGCGCCCGGCGTTCAGCACGTCGTCCCAACTGTCCGGCGGCGGCAAACCGGCTTCATCCCACAAGTCCTTGCGGTAATTCACGGGGTCCGGTACGAAGCTGTCGGAAAACGCGAAGTACTTTCGGGTCTTGGGGTTGTAGGTGCTGCGCACCGCCAGGTCAACCGGCTTGCCATGCCTGCGCTGGCACTCTTCGTAGATTTCGCGGTGGTCGATCACTTGCTCTTCGTACACCGGAGGCGGTGAGAGGAACATGAAGAGATCGTGCCCCTTCTGGGCCGAGACCTCGGCGGCGGCACGCGTGGCCAGCGCCGGAATGCCGACGTGATCGACGATGACCTCGGTATCGTGGCGCTGACCCCACTCCTTCACGTAGGTGCCGTCGAACCACTTGTCGTAGCCCGGCACGAAATGATTCCACTGAAGAATTCTGAGGGTATGCTTCGTGGCAGCCCGCGCGGGGCGGGGACGGACCAAAGGGGCGAGTCCGGTGGCGAGCGCGGCGGCTGCCGCGGCCTGCAAGAGGCGGCGACGCCGTGAATCGATGAGGGAACCGGCGCAGCACGCGGGAAGGCGCCGGAACGCGGCGATGCGTGGGTTGTTGTTCATGGCCGCCTCGCAAACAAGGATAGAGCCGCATGCGCTCTGTCTGCTTGGTTACGCCTGGGGCGCACGTACCATCACTTTCAAGGATAGGGAACAATCCCGGAAATACAATTAGCCTTCCTTAACTTCTGCTTTCACCGTTCCAAGAGCAAGACTGGGTGAAAAGACCCGCGGGCGGTAACAGTGGCAATCTGCGGCGCAGATATGTTCCGACAAATTGAGAGAGATTTCGACAGGTTGAGTCCGCGCCACCGGTCTCAGCTACGTAAGTCGGCATGATACCCGGATGCTCGATCTGGATTTCGACGCGCTTCACGCAAGGTACGCCTTCCGCAGTGGTAAGGCAGTGGTAAGGATCGCGCGGCGCGCTTCTTCAGATTCGATGACACCCCAACGATGCACGACACTGTCGCTTATGATGACGTTCTCCCGCGGCAACGCCCAGGGCCACTCGCGCAGCTCGGTCAGCACCGCGTCGGGCAGCTCACTGCCATCTGGCGTTTCCGACGGCATGGTCTTCTCGGGCACCCTTGCGAGCGCACGAATCAGATTGGCCCGGCAGACAATACCGACGAGCTCGCCATCAGGCTGGCGGACTTCAATCGCCGCAAAGACTGATGAAGTAACATTCGACTTCGCCAGTTGAACGGCCGTTTGCTGGATGGAGCCGTCGTCCGAGTGTCATAACGGCAGAGCGAGCGAGTGACTCGTCATGGCCGTTAGTCGCCGGCGGCGTCAGCCGCAAGCGACCGCTTCTGCCGGGCCGCTTTCGCGAAAGCGGCCGTTCATCTCGTGGCGACAAGGGGTCGCGGTGAAGCGTGAGAGCACTTTCGGTTGATGCTACGCGGGCGTCAATAGGTAGCCGCCACTCGCCATCGCCGACAACTGGCTGGATGGCGAACTTCGAGCGGTCCCGTTCAGGCCGCTGGCAAACTCGGGCTGCCAAAGCAACTTTTCTCGGTCACACGAGCACGCAACCCACCGCAGCACCTGCAACCGTCACCCCAACGATGCAGCAGCAATACCTGCGCCGTGCCTGACAAGACCTAATACCAAAAAGTACGCTCAAACCTACATCGACGCTTTTAACTCACTCATTGCTTGTTGAAAAGCCTTGCTGTATGACGTCGAATGGCTATGTAGCATTGAGCTTGCAAACTCGGCGAACCCCTCCAGCACATCTAGCGGATCAGTGCTCGGTTGAACTATAGACCCGTGACGCCTCGATGCGAATGCAACCAGCCGGCTTCCAAGAGACCTGTCTCCCCTCTGTCGATGGCCGGTTGCATCTCGCGCGTCAAGGCTTCACTTCATGCCGCCGACGATCGTCTCCATTTCCGCTTCGCCGAAAGCACGCATACTGACGGTTCGAACATTGCCTAACTGCGCCAGCATCAGTCCCAGCCGCGTCACGGTTTCGTCGTCGGGCGCATCGAGTGTCGTGACGATGTCGTAAGGCCCAAGCGTCCATTTGAGCGCGCTGACGGTGACGCCCATCGCCTGCGCCCCTTCCTGAAACGCTTTCGCTCGCTGGACAGTGTCTTTCACGGATCGCGCACCTTGGTCAGTCCAATTCATCAATACGATGTATGTCGCCATATTGCCTCCGATGGTTAAGGAGCCCATCCCCGTGTCTCCGTCCATGCACGGGTCGAACTTCACCGGCCGGCCACTCGCGTTTGCGGCCGGTGCAGCTTTCGTTTACCCCGGGATTTGTCGGACGTGTGCGTGGTTGATGCACGCATGCCCTTGATAACTCGATCAACGTAAATAGTATAGAAAGCGAATCAGCCGCCGGCGGGTCAATGATTGCGTCTTGTGCGATACCCGCGTCGCCGCAGATCGCATGTCATGTCGGGACATGTATCGTCATGGCCGTACCAAGACATTCCAGTATCCGTGTTTGCGTGTACAAGCTGCAAGCTTGCCTGCTAGCTGCCCCCCGCTCACACCGCGACAACGCCCCGCTCACCTTGGCGAAACCACGATCGCCGCCCGCCGATTCTGCGCCCTCCCCGCCACCGTCCGGTTATCTCCCACCGGATCGCGCTTCCCCTTCCCGACAACTGCAATCCGCTTCCCGTCCAACCCGACATCCACCAGCTCGATCGCCACTACCTCCGCCCGCCGCCTCGACAACTCCAGGTCATAAGCCTCCGCCCCCTCCTCATCCGAGTACCCATAAACCCGCACCCCATTGATCCCCGCCGACTTCAACGTCCGCCCGATCCGCTCGACAATCCGCCTCACATCCGGCTTCAGGTTATACCGATCGAAATCGAACAGGATCGGACCGCTCGACCCAAACTCGAACCCCTGCCCGGTCTCCTGGAACCCGGCCGACTTCAGCGCCGTGACCTGCGTCTGCGTGAGCCCCCGATGAAGCGGCGGCGGCGTACTGCACCCGCCAAGCAGCAAGCACAGCAGCACCGCGCTCCCGACGCACATCCTCCCAATGCTCACTGGCAACGAGTTTTCCATCATCGACCCCTTCGTACGCGCCCGCATCGCGTGCGCTCCTTATCCCGCCGCCGCTGCCTCGCCCGCAGCGCGAAACGATGGACCTCAAACCGGCCCGGCAACGCCTTCCGCCAACCGCCACGACCCCGGCCGCGCACGCTTGGCGCGGTACATCGCGGCATCCGCCGCGCGCAGCAAGCCGCTCGCGTCCGACGCGTGATCGGGATACAGCGCAACGCCGGCACTCATCATGGTGGCCACCATGCGTCCGTCGGACAGCTCGATCGACGGCACCATGCCGGACAAGATCTCGTCGGCGATCCGGCACACGCTGTCCGCTTCGCGCACAGCCGTCACCATCACCGCAAATTCATCGCCGCCCAGGCGCGCGACCAGATCGGTCTCGCGCACCTGTGTGCGCAACCGCGCCGCGATACCGACCAGCACCGCATCGCCGGCATCGTGCCCGAAGCAGTCGTTGATCTCCTTGAAGCGGTCGCAGTCGAGATACAGGACGGCGACCCGCTGCCCCGTCACCACGGCATCGCAGAGGGCCAGCGACAGACGCGACTCGAACTGCGCGCGATTGGGCAGTCCCGTGAGCGCGTCGTGCGTCGCCTTGTGTTCGAGCGACGCGTTTTCGTCGCGCAGCGTGTTCTGCCAGTCTTCGAATTCGTCGAGCAGCGCATTGAAGTCGTCGCCGAGCTGGTTCAGCTCGGCGATCACCGCTGGCTCGACGCGTCGCGCGAACGCACGCTCGCGCCGCACGGCGTGCGCGACGCCGGCGAGCGCGCGCAGCGGCGCAACGATGTTGCGCAGCAGACGCTTCGAGCTGACGTACGCACCGAGCACGCTGACGGCCAGGCAGCCGAGAATACCGCCGACGCCGCCGAGCAGGAACCCGAAGAACTGATGTCCGCGGCCACGCACGATGACCTGACCGACGATGACGCCGTCGTGCATCACCGGGACGGTCGCGGGCCCGGGCAGCGCGAGATCGGCGACGCCGCGCTCGAGCCGGGCGATCCGGCCGCCGGCAGGCAGCTTCCAGGTCGCGAACAACTGCCCCTTGCTATCAGTGACCACGACCTGCGCGACGTCCTCCTCGTTGGCGATCATCGCGATCGCCTCGTTCGCCGCGACACGGTCGCCGAACACGAGCGCCGCCTCGACCGTATAACCGAGCGAGCGGGCCAGCAGGGTCAGGTTGTTGCCGGCATAGGCGCGCAGCGCGATCACGGCGACGACGATCAGCGACACGGCGGCCATCGCAACCGCGACGAAGGCCAGGCGCAAATGCGCGCGGCGCAACACGCTTTGCAGCGTCGGGCGCGGCACACGCGAAGACGAAATGGTGGGCGCGGAACGTGTCATGGCGTCAGCGGCCGCCGCGCGAGGTTGAGCACATTCGGATGCACGTGCACGCCACTGCGCGCGACGGCGTCGAGATTGATGTCGAACGTGATGCGCTCGCCTTCGACCGTGAGGCAGAACATCGCGCCCGCGGTGCAGGACGGATCGTGTTCGGCGATCGTCAGCACCGGGCGGCCGGCCAGCGCGGCTCGCACCCGCGCGCGCTCGTCGCTTCCCAGCGTGCCGAGATACACGACGTCGCAGGCGATACCGAGCGCGGCATCGTCGAAGCGGACGCGCTGCACGTCGAGCACGGTCGAGCCGGCCTGCATCGGGTCGGTCAGGTCGCCCGCGTAGTCGGGCCGCCCCGTCACGCACAGATGCAGGCGAACGGGCGTCGTCGGCCAGCGCGTGAAACTGACGATGCCGAGCACGACCTGGCGCACGGCGGAGTCGTGTGATGAAAAGGCGGGACTAGTCGGATTGACGAGGGTCGTGGCGGCGGCGAGTTGCACCGTGTCGACCGGGTCGTCCGTATCGACAGGCGCCCCGGCGAGGACGGCCGGTACAACGCTCAGAACGCAAACGATTGCGATGAACGCGTGGCGCAACGCGGCGACTCGGCCCGACCGGCCGGACGCCGTCCGCGCGGCGATTGCCGCCGCGCCCGCTGGCGTCGATGCGGCTGCATGACTCGCAGCCGTCGCGCACACACTCGCATCCATGATGGAAACATCTGCTGCAGTCGTTCCCGGCGCTGCCCCTGCTTGCCATGCGCGTGCCGGCACCGTATCACGCGCACGATTGCTTCCATCTTAGGTAAAAATTCGTATCCCAAACCAGTGGGATACACCCGCGAATCACTTCGGAACGTATGCTGAATCAGTGCTGCGGCAAACCGCACCGATTCAGCGTCGACAGCGGCAGATTGATCAGCGGATTGTTCAACCGAGAACGTCAAACTTCATACGTTCTTCGGCGGCGCACTACACGCCACGTTCAGGTCGCTCAAGCACGCGACAGGAATTTCGGCTTCCGACACGGTATCGACGGCGTGCGGAAGGCGCTACGGATGGCGGAGGTCGAGACGCGCGTGCTCGCGCGGTTGGGGAAAGCGGTTCCGGGTGAGTTGATGTTCGTTGGATCAGAACCGCCAATCCTGCTGGTGCATGAACTCTTCGAGATCAATGCATGGAATCTCGAAATGCGCACATACGTTGGGTATCTTCGCAGCATGCGGCTTGGGCACCAGCCCGTCGCCCACACGCTGCCCCCCCTCTTCGGTTACGACCGTCCCTCGGCAGCCCCTGGCGCAGGCGATGACAAACGGATCGGCGACCGGTGTGCCTTTGAGACGCTGCTGTTGCCCGATCAGTGCCTGAAAATGCCTGATCTTCAAAATCACTGCGACGAACCGCAGTTCGTTCGCGGTTGGCGTCGTGAACAGGGATCGATTGCCTTTCACCCACGCCAATACATCGGCGCTCACGGCCTGTCGCTCGATCTCGTTCAACACCTCTCTCGTAGAAATCAATCGCCGCTGGCCTACAAGCTTTTCGATACCATCCCAGATACTCCGGAACACGCGTGGATAGAAATGTTGCAGTGATCGAATGGAACTGGTGTCGAACACATAGATCATGCACCGGCCCCATGAAGAACATGCGCTTCAAATCCCGCAAAGTTCTTGGGCTTGATACCAAGAAAGTCCGCTGCTTGCTCGAGCGTGATTTGATGCCGGTAGTGACGACCGACGACTTCTCGCGCGAAACGGTCGCTCAGATATGCACCTTGGTTCGCATAGTAGCTTCCGCCTGTTGCCTCTCTACGTTGCGCCGACCAGATCGTCGCCCTGCGCTTGTAGAACGCCTGACTGACTCGCCCCTGGTCCAGCAAGCGCCGCAGCACGGCCTCTCGACTCACCCCGAAATAGCTGGCCAGTTCGGCAAACGCCTCCTCGGACGCGGACTCTGCATCGGCGGGAAGCGCCGACACGAGACGATCGAATGCCGCATGCGGAATCAGTACTTCCGCCGCGATGGCGTTGCAGAATCGCTCGATTTTCCTCTCGGCGTGCGGAAGCGCATCGATATAGCCGGAATCGAGCTTGCTCAGGCCGTTCATGCTCAAGAGCAAGTGTGCCAGTTCGTGCAGAAGACTGAATATCTGACGCGTCTTCGTCGTACTGTTGTTGAGGTAAATGATCGGGAATGCATCGTCCATCAAGCAGAAGCCTGAAATCTCGCGCTGCTTGAAGGCCGACTTGAAAACGAAAATGCCCGCTTCTTCGATGGCCTTTCGCCATTGCTTGAGGGTGAGGTCATCATTACGCCACGACGCTTGTTCATCGAGCGTGATACCGAGCGCATCACGCACCCGCTCTGCCTGTTGAGATACGGACTCCGACAGCGAAAGCGACAAGGATTTCCAGATCCTGTCATCCGCAGGATTACGCCCGCCGAACACTTCCCTGAGCGATAGCTGAAACGCCTGCGCCTGCCGGATCTGCAGATAAGTGTCGCGGGTGAGCGATCGCATGTCCGCTTCAGGGAGCGTCCGAAATTCACGCTGGGGCACTTTCTCATCGGGCGGCGCCGGAAGAAAGAAGACCGCGAGCGGCCTCTTGAAGACCTGATACGCGAGCTTCTCGAGTTGAACGTAGGTCGGCGCCCCGGCGCCCGCCTCCCAGTCAACAACCTCGGTCGAAGGAATGCGAAGCATGGTGGCTACTTCGTCGATCGACAGTCCGACCGTTTCTCTCGCCCAACGCAACACCTCGGGCTGCACGCCTTCAACGGGTTCTCGTTTCATCCAGTTTCTCTATCGATTCAATAAGCCAACTTCAGCAGCATGATAGACACATGCGTCGCTCGCCACCGACACGCTCGACATGCACGAAACGCGCGCACCGGACACGGTCCGGAACGCCGCCCTGACCGGCGATTCGAATCCATTTTAAATCATGGAGTTACAAGTTCGAGTAGTGGCGACGCGCGAGCCTAAGCCACGCATCCCGACCGACACTTTGCGCAGGAGCGACGCACACAATGTCGCCCATCGTGAAGTGCGAGCCGCTGAGCCGCATCCTGATTTTGCGAATCGAACGACATAGCGAGTATCCTAACAAGCAGCCGCATGTCGATGCGGTATCCGGCATTCGGCCTCGTCCATAACGTTGGCTTGCCACCGACATCAACCGCCGTCACCACCACCGATGGACTTCGACGTAATCGTTCTGGGCGCAGGCATCGTCGGCGTCTCCGCCGCGCTGCACCTGCAGGATCGCGGCCGCAAGGTCGCCCTCGTCGACCGCGGCGCGCCCGGCGAAGGCACGAGCTTCGGCAACGCCGGGCTGATCGAGCGCTCGTCGATCGAGCCGTATCCGTTCCCGCGCAGCCCGTTCACGCTGATGCGCTACGCGCTGAACCGCTCCACCGATCTCTACTGGCACGGCACGTCGCTGCCCGCGTTCGCGCCGTGGCTCGCGCGTTTCTGGTGGGAGTCGGCACCGATGCGTCACGCGGCGGCCTCGCGCGACATGCTGCCGCTGATCGAGCGCTGCATCGTCGAGCACGACGCGCTGATCGCGCGAGCCGGCGCAGGGGAACTGGTGCGTGCCAGCGGCTGGATGGAAGCGTTTCGCACGCCGGCCGCGTTCGAACGCGCGGTCGCCGATGCGGGACTCACCGCGCGTCGTCACGGGCTCGGCATCACGCCGCTCGATGCCGCGGCACTCCGCGCGCAGGAACCGAGCCTCGCCGCCGGCTTCTGCGGCGCACTCCACTGGCTCGATCCGAAAAGCGTCGTCGACCCGTCCGCGCTCGTCAAAACCTATGCACAACTCTTCGTGCAAGGCGGCGGCACGCTGCTCACCGGCGATGCCGCGAGCCTCGACGCGCTTTCGCCTGGCTGGCAGGTCACGACGGAGCAAGGCAGGATCGCCGCGCCGGCCGTGGTCGTCGCGCTCGGCCCGTGGTCCGACACGGTGTTCGGCAAGTTCGGCTACACGATTCCGCTGCGCGAGAAGCGCGGCTATCACATGCACTACGCGCCGTCAGAACGCGGCGCGCCGTCGGCGCCGATCGTCGATCGCGAATTCGGCTACGTGATCGCGCCGATGCGGCGCGGATTGCGGCTGACCACCGGCGTCGAGATCGCGCGGCGCGGACTGCCGCCGACGGGCGTGCAGCTCGATCGCGCGGAACGCGTCGCGCGCCCGGTGTTCGGCTTCGGCGAACGGCTCGATCCGCAGCCGTGGCTCGGCTTCCGGCCGTGCACGCCCGACATGCGGCCGGTGATCGGCCCCGCGCCCGCGCATCGCGGGCTGTGGTTCTCGTTCGGGCACAACCATCACGGGCTCACGCTCGGCCCCGTCTCCGGCCGCCTGCTGGCCGAGATGATGACGGGCGAAACGCCGTTCACCGATCCGTCGCCCTATCGCGCCGACCGCTTCTGAACGCGCGCTCAGTCGAGCGCGCGGCCGAAGATCCGGATCACCTCGTCGAGATGCTCGGCCATCGCGCGGCGCGCGGCCTCCGGGTCGCGCGCGCGGATCGCGTCGAGGATCGCGCGGTGTTCCAGCTCCGAGCGATGCGGCATGTCGTTCGGCATGTACAGCGACTGCAGCCGCTGGAACATCAGGTCGTACTTGTGCGCGAGCAACTGCTTGATCATCAGCGCATACGCGGGGTTGTCGCTCGCTTCCGCGATGCGGATATGGAACAGCCGGTCGCCCGGATGCGTGAGCGAGCCGCTGCGGTTGTCTTCCTGGTTGCGCAGGAACGCCTCGTGAATCCCCTCGATCTGCGCGTCCGAGCCATGTTTCGCGGCGAGCGACGCGGCTTCCGGCTCGATCAGCCGGCGTGCCTGCAACAACGCGAACGGCGGGATTTCGGTATCGAGGTCGAGCGCGATGCCGAGTTCCGGATCGATCTCGACGATCGAAAACGGCGCGACCGTCGTGTCGATCTGCGGCTGCGGCGCGGCCACCGCCTCGGGTTGGCGCACCTTCACGCCATCGCCGACACGCACGCTGACGAGCCCGTTCACCTCGAGCGCGATCAGCGCCTCGCGCACCGACGTGCGCGACACGCCGAACTGCTCGGCCAGTTCGCGCTCGGGCGGCAGGTAGCTGCCCGGCGGGAAGTCGCCGGACTCGATCATCGCGCTGAGCTTGTCGGCGATCTGCTGGTAGAGGCGGCGGTTCTGAATCGGCTGGATGGACATACGTTGATACAGGTAAGCGGTTGCGTTGCGACGGTCTGACGAATGGTGCGTCAGGCCGTTCGCGCCTATTTTATATGCCGGGCCTCGCGTCGTCCGGCACCGCATAGCAACGCACGGCCGTGCCGCCCCACAACGCGGTGCGCTCGGCCGCCGACAGCCGCGCTTCGGCCCAGCGCTCGACCAGCGACGCCACCTCGTCATACGACGCCGCGAGCAGGCACACGGGCCAGTCCGACCCGAACATCAGCCGCTGCGGGCCGAACGCGTCGAGCGCCGCATCGAGGCATTGCTCGATGTGCCGGATGTCCCGGCCGCGCAGGCCGCGCCGCCAGTCCGTCTCGGTCACGAGCCCCGACAGCTTGCACACGACGTGCGGCAGCGCGCCCAGCTCGCGCAGCCCGGCGCGCCAGCGTGCGAATGCCGTAGCGTCCCGGTCGAACTCTGCGAGCGCGGGCTTGCCCGCATGATCGAGCACGAGCCAGTGCGCATCGTGCCGCGCGCAGAACGCGCGCACGTCGGGCAACTGACGCTCGAACACGAGCACGTCGTACACATAGCCGTTCGCCTGCAGCCACGCGACGCCGCGATTGAACGCGGGATCCGCGACGAACGCGCCGACGTCGGCTTCGTCCTGCACCTGGTGACGAAAACCACGCAACTTCGGGCTGCGCCATTCGGCGATGCGATCGGCGAGCGCCGGCGCACCGAGATCCTCCCAGCCGACCACCGCCGCGATATGCGCGTCGTCGCGGGCGAGATCGAGCAGGAACGCCGTCTCGTCACGCCCGGCGCGCGCCTGCACCGCGATCGACGCGCCGAGCGCCTGCGCATGCATCTGCGGCCATAGCGCGTCGGGCAGGTAGTCGCGGGCAAGCACGCCCATCCCGGGGCCGATCCACGGATAGTCGGCCGCGCGGTAACGCCAGAAGTGCTGGTGGGAATCGATACGTACTGCGCCCATGGTGTCCTCGTGGTTCGCCGTTACCCGCAGCATCACATCACGTCACGCTCAGTCGTACAACACCGCCGTGATCTTCGGGTCGTCGATATTGGTCTTGTCATACCAGTAGAAACCGGTATCGATGACCTTCGGCAGCTTCTCGCCCTTGATCGCCTTCACGGCCCCTTCAACCGTCTTGTAGCCGATCCCGATCGGATTCTGCGTGATCGCGCCGGCCATCAGCCCGCTGCGGATCGCGTCCTTCTGCTGCTTGCCCGAATCGTAGCCGACGATCACGACCTTGCGTTTCATCTCGCGCACGCCGTTCACCACGCCGATCGCCGAGCCTTCGTTGGTGCCGAACAGGCCCTTGAGCTTCGGATACGCCTGCAGCATCGACTTCGTCACCTCGGTCGACTTCAGCTGGTCGCCTTCGCCGTACTGCACGGTGACGACCTTCACCTTCGGGTGCGCCGACTTCATCCGCTCGAGAAAGCCGTCGCGGCGGTCGATGCCGGTGCGGCTCGTCTGGTCGTGCGCGACCACGGCCACCTCGCCTTCGTCGCCGATCAGCGCGGCGAGCTTGTCGGCGGCGAGCGCGGCGGCGGCCTTGTTGTTGGTCGCGGCCGTCGTCACCGGGATGTCGCTGTCGACGCCCGAGTCGAACGCGATCACCGGGATCTTCTCGGCCTGCGCCTTCTTCAGGAGCGGCAGCGCGGCCTTGCTGTCGAGCGCCGCGAAGCCGAGCGCGGCGGGCTTCTTCGCGATCGCGGCGGACAGCATGTCGATCTGCTTGTCGACCATCGCCTCGGTTTCGGGGCCTTCGAAGGTCACCTTCACCTTGTAGTCCTTCGCGGCCTGCATCGCGCCCGCTTTCACGGCCTGCCAGAACTGATGCTGGAAGCCCTTCGAGATCAGCGGGATATAGGTTTCCTGCGCCTGCGCGCCGGCCGTCACGCCGACGGCGAACGTCAGCCCGACGATCGCGTTCAACACCTTGCTCCTGATCACTTCGCGTCTCCTTGGTTGGTATCGACTGAAATGCCGGCCCGGCCGGCGGTGAAGCGCATGTGTGTTCGTGTTCGTGTTCGTGTTCGTGTTCGTGTTCGTGTTCGTGTTCGTGTTCGTGTTCGTGCGTGCGTCAGCGGCGGCGCCGGCGCAGGATGTCCACGTAGACGGCGAGGATGATGATCACGCCCGTCACGACCGTCTGCCATTCCTGCGCGACCGACAGGATGCGCAGGCCGTTGGTCAGCACGCTCATGATGAACGCGCCGATGATGGTGCCGACGATGCTGCCCGCGCCGCCCGACAGCGACGTGCCGCCGATCACGACGGCCGCGATCGCATCGAGCTCGTAGCCCTGCCCGAGCGCGGGCTGCGCGGAATTCAGCCGCGACGCGATCAGGAGCCCGGCGATCCCGCACACCGCGCCGCTGAACGTGTAGACGGCGATCTTCCACGCGTCGACGTTCACGCCAGACAGCCGCAGCGCTTCCTCGTTGCTGCCGAGCGCGAACGTGTAGCGGCCGAAGAGGGTGCGGTTCAGCACGATCGACGCGCCGATCGCGACGAGGAACAGGATCAGCACCGCGTTCGGAATCGGCAGCGCGGGGATCAGGCTGCCGATCAGCGAATCCTGCGCGATCGACGTGAAGCCCGGCGTATCGTTGAAGTAGATCGGCCGCGTGCCCGAGATCACGAGCGACAGCCCCTTGAGCAGCATCATCATGCCGAGCGTCGCGATGAACGGCGGCACCTTCATCTTCGCGATCACGAAGCCCGACACGCTGCCCGACAGCGCGCCGAAGCACAGCGCGGCCAGGATCCCGAGCGGCAGCGGCATGCCCCAGTTCGTGAGCACGACGCCGGCCATCACCGCGCAGAACGTCATCAGCGTGCCGACCGACAGGTCGATGCCCGACGTGATGATCACGTAGGTACAGGCGACGGCCAGCACGCCGTTCACGGCGGTGGCCTGCAGGATCGACACGAGGTTGTCGACTTCGAGGAAGTTCGACGACGCGAAGCTGAAGAACGCGATCAGCAGCACGAGGCTCGCGAACGCGAGCAGCTTCTGCCGCGCGGCCGGGTTGAAGAAGCGCGACTTCAGGCGCGATGCGGCGGCCGGCGTGTCGCCGGAAGCAAGGGGCGGAACGGGATGCGTATCGTTGGACATGATCGGGTAAGCGTCGTAATCAGGACAATACGGTCGACTCGCGCTGCGTCGCGAGCTGCATGATCTTTTCCTGCGTGGCGTCGGCCGCGCGCAATTCGCCGGTCACGCGCCCTTCGCACATCACGAGAATCCGGTGGCTCATGCGCAGCACCTCGGGCAACTCCGACGAGATCATCACGATCGCCTTGCCGTCGGCGGCGAGCGCGTCGAGCAGCTTGTAGATCTCGCTTTTCGCGCCGACGTCGATGCCGCGCGTCGGCTCGTCGAAGAACAGGATGTCGCAATCGCGCAGCAGCCACTTCGCGATCACGATCTTCTGCTGGTTGCCGCCCGACAGGAGGCGCGCGGGCTGCGCGACCGACGGCGTGCGGATCGCGAGCTGGCGCACGTACGACTGCGCGGTGTCGCGCATCTCGCGCGCATCGAGGAACATGCCGCGGCGCACGAAGCGGCGCATGCTCGACAACGCGATGTTGTTCTGCACGTCCATCCCGACCGCGAGCCCGAAGTGCTTGCGGTCCTCCGACAGATAACCGATCCCGTGCGCGACCGCGTCGGCCGGCGTGCGGATCGTCACGGTCCTGCCGTGCACGCGGATCTCGCCCGCGTCGACCGGATCCGCGCCAAATACCGCGCGCGCGACCTCGGTGCGGCCCGCGCCCATCAGCCCCGCGAAGCCGAGAATCTCGCCGCGCCGCAGCGTGAAGCCGACGTCGCGGATCGCGCGGCCGCGCGACAGCCCGCGCACTTCGAGCGCGACCTCGTTGGCCGACGTATCGGGCGGCGTGCGGAACGTCGTATCGAGCTGGCGACCGACCATCATCGCGATGATCGCGTCCATCGACGTGCCGGCCATCGGCACGGTCGCGACGTACTTGCCGTCGCGCATCACGGTCACGCGATCGGCGATCTGGCGCAGCTCGTCCATCTTGTGCGAGATGTAGACGACGCCGACGCCGTGCGCGCGCAGGTCGCCGATGATGCGGAACAGCTCGGCGATTTCCGCGTTGTTCAGCGCCGCGGTCGGCTCGTCCATGATCAGCACGCGCGACTCGAACGACAGCGCCTTCGCGATCTCGACCATCTGCTGCTTCGCGACCGTCAGCCGGCCGACCGGCGTGCGCGGATCGAGATCGAGCCGCATCCGCGCGAAGATCGCGGCCGCGTCGCGGTTGAGTTTCTCTTCGTCGACGAACACGCCGAAGCGGCCGCGCGGCTCGCGTCCGATGAAGATGTTCTGCGCGACGCTCAGGTGGTTCATCAGGTTCAGTTCCTGATGGATGATGCCGATCCCGAGCGCCTGCGCGGCGCGCGGATCGTCGATCTCCACCGCGCGCCCGTCCATCCGGATCTCGCCTTCATCCTTCTGATACACGCCCGCGAGGATCTTCATCAACGTCGACTTGCCGGCGCCGTTCTCGCCCATCAGCGCATGCACTTCGCCGGCGCGCAGGTCGAAGTGGCAGTCGTCGAGCGCCTGCACGCCCGGAAAACGCTTGCTGACGCCGGTCAACGCGATCAGCGGCGGCGCGGTGTTCAGGTTCGGGTCGGGTTGCATGGCTCGCCGTCCTCAGCCGATCGCGCGATCGAGATGCGTATAGCCGCCATCGACGAACAGCCACTGGCCCGTCGTGTGCGATGCGCGCGCCGACAGCAGGAACACGGCCGTGTCGGCAATCTCGTCGGCCGTCGTGAAGCGCTTGCCGAGCGGCACCTTGCCGGCGATTTCCGCGATCTTCGCGTCCGGGTCGTCGAAGCCGGCGATCCAGCTCTGGTAGAGCGGCGTCATCACCTCGGCCGGGATCACCGCGTTCACGCGCACGCCGTCGTCGCGCAATGCGACGGCCCATTCGCGCGTCAGCGCGAGCTGCGCGCCCTTCGATGCGCAATAGCCGCTCGTGTTGCCCTGCCCGGTGACGGCCGTCTTCGACGAAATGTTGACGATCGCGCCGCGCGTCGCCTTCAGGTGCGGCACGCAGTAGTGCGCCATCACGTAGTAGTGGATCAGGTTGCGCTCGAGCGATGCGACGAAGGCGTCGCGCCCGGCGTCGAGTCCGATGCTGTCGTTGATGCCCGCGTTGTTGACGAGGCCGTCGATGCGGCCGAAACGAGCGATGGTCTGTGCGACTGCGTCGCGGCACTGCGCGTCGCCCTGCAACTCGACGGACACGCACACGGCGCGCGGCTGCTTCTGCGCGAGTTCGCGCCAGAAGCCATCGTCCGGCGTGTGGCGAGCGAACACCACCGGAATCGCGCCTTCGCCGGCCAGCCGCATCGAGATCGCGGCGCCGATGCCCGACGCGCCGCCGGTCACGATCACGACCTTGTCTTGCAGATTCAAATCCACTTCGCGTCTCCGTCGTTCAGGTTGTGGCCGCGCAGGCCGTGCGCGGCACATCGTGCCACGTGCTTCAGCCGCGGAACCGATACTGCTCGAGCGATTCCGGCTTCATCTCGATCGAGAAGCCGGGCGCCGTCGGCGGCATGTACGCCGCGCCGCGCACGACGCACGGTGCGACGAAATGCTCGTGCAGGTGATCGACGTATTCGGTCACGCGCCCTTCCTTCGTGCCGGAAATGCACACGTAGTCGATCATCGACAGATGCTGCACGTATTCGCACAGCCCGACGCCGCCCGCATGCGGACACACCGGCAGCCCGTACTTCGCGGCCAGCAGCATCACCGCGAGAATCTCGTTCACGCCGCCGAGCCGGCACGCGTCGATCTGCACGACGTCGATCGCGCCGCGCGCGATGAACTGCTTGAACAGCACGCGGTTCTGGCACATCTCGCCGGTCGCGACCTGCACGGGCGCGATCGCCTCGCGGATCTTGCGATGCCCTTCCACGTCGTCGGGGCTCGTCGGCTCCTCGATGAACCACGGTTTCGCGAACGCCAGCTCGCGCACCCAGTCGATCGCCTCGTCGACTTCCCACACCTGGTTCGCGTCGATCATCAGCTTGCGCTCGGGGCCGATCACCTCGCGCGCGATCGTCACGCGCCGGATGTCGTCCTCCAGGTTCGCGCCGACCTTCAGCTTCACGTAGTCGAAACCCGCGTCCACCGCCTCGCGGCACAGCCGGCGCAGCTTGTCGTCGCTGTAGCCGAGCCAGCCCGCCGACGTCGTGTAGCACGGGTAGCCGTCGCGCTCGAGCGCCGCGATCCGCGCGGCCTTGCCCGGCGCCTGCCGGCGCAGCAGGTCGAGCGCCTCGCCCTGCGTCAGGCAGTCGGTCAGGTAGCGGAAATCGATCGCGCGCACGATTTCCTCGGGGCTCAGGTCGGCGACGAGCCGCCACAGCGGCTTGGCCTCGGCCTTCGCCCACAGGTCCCACACCGCGTTGACGACGGCGCCCGTCGCCAGATGGATCGCGCCCTTGTCGGGGCCGATCCAGCGCAACTGGCTGTCCGACGTCACGTGCCGCCAGAAGCGGCCCATGTCCTCGCGGATCCAGTCGAGGTCGAGGCCGACGACGAGGTGACGCATCGCGTCGATCGCCGCGCAGCAGATCTCGTTGCCGCGCCCGATGGTGAACGTGAGCCCGTGACCTTCGAGCCCGTCCTGGTCGGTTTCGAGCACGACGTACGCCGCCGAATAATCGGGGTCCGGATTCATCGCATCGGAGCCGTCAAGCTGGCGCGAGGTCGGGAAGCGCACGTCGAGGACGCGCATCGATCGAATGATAGGCATGGCGAACGGTCCGTTAAAGGGAATCAGGCCTGCACGGTGCGCTGGCGCTGCTCGCCGAGCCCGTCGATGCCGAGCGTGATCACCTGCCCGGCGCGCAGATAGACGGGCGGCTTCTGGCCGAGCCCGACGCCCGGCGGCGTGCCGGTCGAGATCACGTCGCCCGGCTGCAGGCTCATGAAGCGGCTCAGGTAGCTGATCAGGTGCGGCACGCGGAACACCATCGTGGCGGTCGTGCCGTTCTGGTAGCGGTGGCCGTCGACGTCGAGCCACAGCCGCAGCGCGTGCGGATCGGGCACTTCGTCGGCCGTCACGAGCCACGGGCCGAGCGGGCCGAACGTGTCGTTGCCCTTGCCCTTGTCCCACGTGCCGCCGCGTTCGAGCTGGTATTCGCGCTCCGACACGTCGTTCACCAGGCAGTAGCCGGCGACGTGCGACAGTGCATCGGCTTCGTCGATATAGCGGCCGCCCTGGCCGATCACGACGCCCAGCTCGACTTCCCAGTCGGTCTTCTCCGAGCCGCGCGGAATCTCGACGTCGTCGTTCGGCCCCGAGATCGCGCTCGTCCATTTGCCGAACACGACCGGCTCCTTCGGGACGTCCATGCCCGATTCGGCCGCGTGGTCGGAATAGTTGAGCCCGATGCAGATGAACTTGCCGACGCGGCCGACGCATGCGCCCAACCGCGGCGTGCCTTCGACCAGCGGCAGCGACGACGGGTCGAGGTCGCGCAGCCGTGCGAGCGACGCGGGCGTCAGCGCATCGCCGGCGATGTCGTCGATCACGCCCGACAGGTCGCGGATCTTGCCCTGCGCATCGAGCAGGCCCGGTTTCTCATGGTGTTTGTCGCCAAATCTCAGCAGTTTCATGTCGTTTGAACGGAAGCGGAAAGTGAATAGGGATGCGTGGTCAGTTCGACACGGTCAGTTTGACCAGCCGCCATCGATCAGGTGAATCGCGCCGGTCGTGAACGACGCTTCGTCGGACGCGAGATACAGCGCGAGCGCGGCCACTTCGTCCGCGGTGCCGATGCGGCCCATCGGCTGGCGCGCGACGAACGCCTGGCGCACGACGTCGGTCGCCACCTGGCGCGTGCGCGCCTGCTCGGCGATCCGCTGTTCCAGCGACGGCGACTCGATCGTGCCCGGGCAGATCGCGTTGCAGCGAATGCGCTGCTCGACGAAATCGGCGGCGACCGCCTTGGTCAGCCCGATCACGGCCGCCTTGGTCGTGCCGTAGACGAAGCGGTTCGGCACGCCCTTCACGCTCGACGCGGCCGACGCCATGTTGATGATCGACGCGCCGCCCGCTTCCAGCATCGCCGGCAGCAACGCGCGGATCAGCCGGTACATCGACGTGACGTTCAGGTTCAGCGAGAACGCCCAGGCGGCGTCATCGCAGTCGAGGATCGAGCCGTGGTGCACGTAGCCGGCGCAGTTGAACAGCACGTCGAACGCGCGCTCCTGCGCGGCGAGTGCCGCGACGTCGCCCGCATCGGTCACGTCGAGCCGCCGCGTCGCCAGCCGGCTGCCCGCGCGCTCGGCGTCGGCCGCGAGTTGCGCGAGCGCGGCTTCGTTGATGTCGGTCGCCAGCACGTCGGCGCCCTCGCTTGCGAACCGCAGCGCCGTCGCGCGGCCGATACCCTGCCCGGCCGCCGTCACCAGCGCGCGCTTGCCCTGCAATCTCATGAGCACCCTCCTGTAAAAGCCGGACATGCCGGCTCATTGGCACAAAGGACTAAAGGTCCAACCAATCATAGGTGCGGATTCCGGATTTGTCACGAACGTGGGATTCAGTGTTTTCCCCAGCGGCAGAATCAGGCCGAGGGCGGAGCCTCCGGCGTTAGCGGGGCCTCTTTTTCGGACGCCGGCGATTGACCGCACATCGTGCAAAGCCAATACCGACGGGGGTTTGCGACGGTTGCGGATGCCCGTGCCGCGCGGCGCGCCGGGCGAAACTGACAGAAAAGTCATGTCCCCGTCAGGGTCTCAACCGGGGGCGCGCGCGATCATGGCGTTGCCGGACCGCGCTTCCCGGTACACCGCCCCGCCCGTCGCCGATCCCTGACGGGTACCTCCGTCCCCCGCGGTGTCCACGTGACTGAGCGAGCAGACACGGTGGCGCGGCCCGATTTTCCGCCCCGGGCGCTTCGCGTCCGGGGCGCTTTTGTCGCTGGTTTCTCACGAAAATGCGCGTCGATTGTTTCTAAATCGGCAAAAGGTAATTTGAGCCAGACAGGATGTTTTTTCCGGTCACAGACGCTTACATTTAGCGCACCACTCATGGAAACCGCTACGGATTCGTCTTTGGGTAGTGACATCCACTGCCACGGCCGAACCGCACGAGCTTTAGGAAACGGCAAATGAAGGCCTCCAAATCCCTGCCTGCGCTCGATCCCGCCGACGTCCACGTCGAAATTCTCGAACGTTCCGATACGCTGCTCGTCGTACGCTGGGTCGAGCCCGGCCGCTGTCATTACGGCGAACAGCGCTGGCGCCGCCGCTTCGCGCAGCGCACCGGCACCTGCGCGCTGTCGCGCCAGGTCATCCAGCGCGGCGACGAAGTATTCCGCCCGGCCGAGCGCCCGGCACCCGCGAACGCGGCCGCGATGATCTCCGCCGCCGAAGTGCTCGCCCTGGCAGGCAGCCGATAACGTCCGCCAGCTGCGTGCCCGGGCCGGCTGCGTGATACGCAGGCCCGCCCTAGAAGCGCCGGTCTAATTCCCCTGCTTGTCTGTCCCGCCTGCGCGGACTATCGTTACACCACTCAATGTAACGATTACGCGTCGTGGCGCACCGGCCACGCCGCTGGAGGCAGACATGCATGCATGGAGCGCGCGCCACGTCCCGGCGCAAGGCGGCAAGGTCGCGGTCGTGACCGGCGCCAACAGCGGCCTCGGCTGGCAGATCGCGGAAACCCTGGCCGCCAAGGGCGCGACCGTCGTGATGGGCTGCCGCGATGCCGCGCGTGCCGCGCAGGCCGCCGATGCGATCCGCCGCCTCCATCCCGGCGCACGGGTCGAGGTCGATCCGCTCGACCTCGCCGATCTCGCGTCGATCGAGCGCTTCGCCGCCGACGTCTCCGACCGCCACGGCCGCGTCGACATCCTCTGCAACAACGCCGGCGTGATGTTCCTGCCGCTGCGGCACACGCGCGACGGCTTCGAGATGCAGTTCGGCACCAACCACCTCGGCCATTTCGCGCTGACCGGCCATCTGCTGCCGGCGCTGCGCGCCGCGCGTCGGGCGCGTGTCGTAACGATGTCGAGCGGCTTCAACCGCGGCGGCCGGATCCGCGTCGACGACCTGCGCGCCGAGCACCGTTACAACCGTTATCTCGCGTACTGCGACAGCAAGCTCGCGAACCTCGTGTTCGCGATCGAACTGCAGCGCCGCTTCCAGCGCGCGGCGTTCGCGGGAATCAGCGTCGCCGCGCATCCCGGCTACGCGGCGACCAACCTGCAGTTCGCGGGCCCCGCGATGGACAGTTCGCCCACCCGCGCCGCGCTGATGCGCGCGGCGAACCGTTATCTCGCGCAACCGGCCGATCAGGGTGCCTTGCCCGCCATTCATGCGGCGACGTCACCCGACCTGACAGGCGGCTCGTACGTCGGGCCGTCCGGCTGGTTCGAGTCGCGCGGCCTGCCGGCGCTCGCGAGCGTGCCGCGCGCGGCGCGCGACGTGGCCGCGGCCGCGCTGCTTTGGGAAGCGTCGGAGGCCGCGACGGGCGTGCGTTTCCTGAGCGCCGGCGTGCCCGCCGGCCGGCCGCCGGCCAGCCCGTTCGACACGGCGGCCGAAATGCGCTGAACCGCACGGCCGCCCATTCGTCACTTATTGCATTTACGGAAATGAAAGCTCGATGAAAGCATGATTCGACGTGCCACTGTTACCACGCAGGAAACAATCTATCGTCAAAATCAGCGTTTACCCTGAACCATCCGGTGACTAAGATTTAGTCAATCGCTGCAGACATGGTGTCGAAAGCGAACCCAATAAAACACCGGAGGTCATCATGAAATCGCTCGTTTCCGCAGTTGTTGCCGCTGTCGCCCTGTCCGCTTCGTTCGGCGCTTTCGCACAAAGCACCGTGACCCGCGCACAAGTCCGCAACGAACTGGTCCAGCTCGAACAAGCCGGCTACAAGCCGGGCCTGTCGAGCCCGTACTACCCGAACGACATCCAGTCGGCGGAAGCGCGCGTTCATGGTGCCGACGCCAGCGGCTACGGCGCGCAACCGGCTCCGGTCGTCCACTCGGGCGCCCCGGCCGCCGCAGCGTCGTCGAACGCTCGCGACTCGGTCTTCTTCGGCCAGTAAGCCGACGCGCCCCCGGCGGGCGCACCGCGCATCGCGCGATGAAGTCGTATCCGGACGAGCCCGCCATGCGGGCTCGACCTTTTTGTGAAACGCATACCTCCGCCGCCCGGCAGCGGGTGGCTTCGCCCGGGCGCCATGCGTCCGGGCGCTTTTTCCCGGCGAGGTATGCGTAACGATGCCGTATGCGCCGATCAGCGCTCCGCGGCTGCCGCAGGTACGGCACGCGACAGCACACGCCAGCGCGACAGCAGTTCGTCGCGATCGACGTAGCAGCCCTGCAGATGCCGGCGGCCCGTCGACGGATCGAACTCGGTGCGCGCATGCAGCACGCGCCGGTTGTCGAACGCCCACATGTCGCCCGCCCGCAGCCGGCGCTGCACCCGGAAACGCGGCTCGCGCGCGAGCGCAAGAAACCGCCGGTACGCGCGGTAGACGGCCGCGACCGATCCGGCCGGCGCATCGAGCGGCCCGCGCAGGAAGTTCGCGACACGCACCTCGGTCACGTTGCCACGCGCATCGAGCCCGATCACCGGCGCCGAACAGCGGTAGTCGCTGTTCGCGCTCTTGTTCCAGAACTCGAACGGCGTCGACGCAAGATGCCCGAAATCGGCCGGATATTCGCGCCGCAGCGCATCCGCGAGCGCAAAGCCATCGAGGAAGATGCTGTCTCCGCCCGTTGCGTCGTTCGCGAGGCAATGCAGGAACTGCACGCCCGGCTGCAATTCACGCGTCGGCAGGTCGGTGTGCGGCGGCAGGTTGAGCGACGTATAGGCATTGCTGTCCGGTCGCGGCTTCGATTCGACATCGAACAGCATGCCGAAATTGCTTTCGCGGATCAGGCCGATACGACGCGCGATCTGGTCGACCCGGCCGCGTTCGGCCGGCACGCCCTCGACGAGCGTCAGCCCCGTGCGCTGCAACGCGGCGAGCCATGCGCGCAACGCGCCGTCGTCCTCCATCACGTCACGCCACGCGAACACGCCGATCGCCGTCTCATCGTCGCCGACCCACACGTGCCGCCCGTGCGCGGCCTGGCGCTCCGCGCGCGACGCATCGTCGTAGGCATGCGCGCGCAACCATCCCGGCGACCAGGTACTGCGATGCCCGTCGTTCCACTCGACGTGCAGCGCGCCGTCGGTTTCGACATGCGCGGCGAGTGCCGACAGATCCTCGCGCGTGTCGGCGATCTCGAACACCTGTTCGCGCGTGACCGCATGCACACATGCGGAACACGCGCAGTTGTCGCGCAACCAGTCGAAGTGAAACGGCGATCGTCGCGTGTCACCCCACTCGACGTCCACCGCTCCATCGCCGATCGTCGCCGCCGCAATGGCCGCGTCGGCGGAAAAGGTCCGCCAGTCCTCGATACGGTGTTGCGCTGCCTGCATCGTTGCCTCCCGGAAAACGCCCGCTACGCGTGTGGTGCGAGCAGAAACGCGCCGATCATCCGGTGCATCCGCGCCGCCTGCGGGCTCGTTCCGAGCGCGCGCCAGCAGCCGTGCACCAGCCCCTCTCCCCGCCAGTAACGCGCGGCGCCGCCGGCCGCGAGAATGCGTTCGACATAGACGCGTGCATCGTCGCGCAGCGGATCGTGTTCCGCGCCGATCGCGAGCACGGGCGGCAGCCCGTCGAAACGCGACACGGCAAGCGGCACCGATGCGCGCAGCAGCGGATCGTCATCGTTCGGCGCAACGTCTCCTTCACCGCCCCAGTACAGCGCGCGATAGCGATGAACGTCGTCGAGCGTCAGCATCGGCGCGTGCGCTTCCGTTTCGCGCGCCGGCGATTGCGGTTCGATGCCGAGCATCGGATACACGAGCGCAATTCCGTCGAGGCCGCCTTCGCCCGCATCGCGCAGCGCAGTCGCGACGGCGGCCGCGAGATTGCCGCCGGCACTGTCGCCCGCGAGCGTCAGCGGTCGTGCGCATGAGACGAACGGCCAGCATGCATCGCGCGCGGCGCGCGTGACGGCCAGGCAGTCCGCGAGTGCGGCCGGCGCGCGATGCTCGGGCGCGAGCCGGTAGTCGACCGCGATCACGGCCAGCCCCGTGTCGGCCGCCAGTTGCGCGGTGATCAGCGCGTGGCTGTCGAGCGAGCCGACGACGAAGCCGCCGCCATGAAAGAACAGCACGGTGCCGCGCGGTTCGCGCTGAGCGGGCGCGTAGCGCCGCAGCGCGATCGCGTGCCCGTCCGGTGCGTGCCACACCGCATCGTGCCGCACGATGCCGGCCGGCAGTTCGGCGGGTGTCCATGCGGCCGCGAAGCGATCGTAGAGGCGGCGTTGCTCGTCGGGCGAGCGCGCTGCCGTGTCGGCCGGATACGCCGCGTCGACGGCCGCGACGAACGCGGCGATTTCCGGTTCGAGCATCGTATGCGCCCCGTCGTCGCCGGCACTAGCGGCGCGGCGGCAATCCGATCACGCGGCCCGCATACGCAGGCGCCGCGCAATCGCGCTGCAACGCGTGCAGTTCGGCCACGCGCGCGGCGACGTCGTCGTCGAACGGCGCCGATTTCGCGCCGCCGCGCGTGTCGACGTGCAGCAGCATCTGCTCGCTCGCGGACACCGCGCCGTCGTGCCCGTCCGCGAACAGTTCGAGATACAGGTGCAGCCGCTTCGCGTCGTGCGCAATCACTCGCGCATCGACGCGCACGCGCGTGCCTTCCTTGATCTCCTGCAGATAGTTCACGTGCGCTTCGAGCGTATAGACCGAGCGGCCCCGCTCGCGACGCGCGGCATCGTCGAGACCGATGCGCTCCAGCAGCGCATCGGTCGCGAAGCTGAAGATCAGCAGATAGAACGCGTCGCGCAGATGGCCGTTGTAGTCGACCCACTCGGGCCGCACGACGTCGCGGTAAATCGTCAGCGAGGTATCGCCTGTCATGTTCAATCAATCCTCGAATCGCATGCCATGCCGCGCCTTCACCGCGGCGATCGCCTTCAGCACCTCGGTAATGCACTCGTCGCGATAGCGTTCGAGTTCCTTGATGCTGCGCGTGCCCTGCTGCTCGCTCGTGCCTTCGACGACGCGGTCGATCAGTGCGTCGGTCAGCGTCGGCGCGACCAGCTTCGTCCATGGCAGTTCGAGCGCGGGGCCGAACTGCTGCATGAAGTGTCGCATGCCCGCGTCGCCGCCGGCCAGCGTGTAGGTCAGGAACGTGCCCATGAACGACCAGCGGATGCCCGCGCCGAAGCGGATCGCATCGTCGATCTCGCCGGTCGTCGCGACGCCCTCGTTGACGAGATGCAGCGCCTCGCGCCACAACGCTTCGAGCAGCCGGTCCGCGATGAAGCCCGGCACTTCCTTGCGCACGTGCAGCGGCCGCATGCCGAGCTTGCGATAGATCTCCATCGCCGCGTCGACCGCTTCCGGCGACGTGCGCGCGCCGCCGAGCACCTCGACGAGCGGCAGCAGGTAGACCGGATTGAATGGATGGCCGACCACGCAGCGCTCCGGATGCACCGCACGCGCGTAGAAATCTGTCGGCAGCAGCCCCGACGTCGACGACGCGATGATCGCGTCGGGCTTCGCCGCGCGGCTGATCTGCTCGTGCAGTTCGAGCTTGAGCGCCTCGCGCTCGGGCGCGCTTTCCTGGACGAAGTCCGCGTCGGCGACGCAGGCCTCGATCGTCGATTCGAAGCGCAGCCGCGCGGGATCGGCGCCCGGCGCGAGGCCGACGCGCTCGAGCGCGGGCCAGGCATTCGCGACGTTCGCGCGCAACCGCGCTTCCGCGCCCGGCGCGGGGTCCCAGACGACCACGTCGAGACCGTGCGCAAGCGCACGGCAAATCCATCCGCTGCCGATCACGCCGGTGCCGATCGCGGCGAACGTCCTGATGTCGGTCTTCACAGCCATGTCAACACATCCTTCAAATCGAGGGAAATCGGACGGCGGCGCGCTCGTGCGCGCGCCGCCGCATTGAATCGGAATCCGCTTTGAAAACTCACGCGAACTCGGCCACCGCGCGGCGTTCGAGCAGACGCTCGCCGCGCGCCGGCAGGCCGAGCTTGCGACGCCCTTCGGCCGGCGTCAGCACGCGAGCGCCGAGGCGTTCGACGATTTCCCGCGCACGCTCGACGAGCGTGCCGTTGGTCGCATGCACGCCGCGATCGAGCCAGATGTTGTCTTCGAGGCCGACGCGCACATGACCGCCGAGCAGCATCGCCTGCGCGACCATCGGCATCTGCATGCGGCCGATCCCGAAGCCCGCCCAGTGCGCGCCCGGTGGCAGGTTGTCGACCATCGCCTTCATCGTGCCGGTGTCGGCCGGCGCGCCCCACGGAATGCCGAGGCACAGCTGGAACAGCGGCGGATCGTCAAGCAGTCCTTCCTTCAGCAGTTGCTTCGCGAACCACAGATGGCCCGTATCGAAGATTTCCAGCTCCGGCTTCACGCCGAGTTCCTGGATGCGCTTCGCGCCGGCGCGCAGCTGCGCGGGCGTCGACACGTAGACGTAGTCGCCGTCGCCGAAATTCAGCGTGCCGCAATCGAGCGTGCAGATTTCCGGCAGCAGTTCCTCGACGTGCGCGAGGCGCGTGAGGCCGCCGACGAGGTCGGTGCCCTTGCCGAAGCGCATCGGGTCCTCGCCCGGGCCGATTTCCAGATCGCCGCCCATGCCGGCCGTCAGGTTGATGATCACGTCGACGTCGGCCGAGCGGATCCGGTCGACCACTTCGCGGTACAGGTTCGGATCGCGGCTGCCGCGGCCCGTCTGCGGATCGCGGACATGGCAGTGCGCAACCGTCGCGCCGGCCTTCGCGGCTTCGATCGCGGCCGCCGCGATTTCCTTCGGCGTGACCGGAATCGCCGGATGCTTGCCGACCGTATCGCCCGCGCCGGTGACCGCGCAGGTGATGATGACTTCGTGGTTCATGCTGTATGCCCTCGCTTGATTCGGTGCTGGATACGATGTGTATCGCTCAATTTACGTCGTACTGCAGATGATTCTCGCCGCGCGCCGCACGCATACGGCGCGCACGGGCCGTTACAGGCCGAGATAGGCCTTCACGGCAGGCAGGCCGTCCTTGCCGTCGAACGTCTTGACGCCGGCGAGCCAGGCATCGAGCACCTGCGGATTCTTCTTCAGGTACGCCTTCGCGGCGTCGGCCGGCTTCGTCTTGTTCATCACCGACTGCATCAGCTGGTTCTCGAGCTGCGTCGTGAAGCGCAGGTTCTCGACGAGCTTGCCCGCGTTCGGGCAGCGCGAGATGAAGTCGGGCGCCGTCAGCGTGTACACACGCGCTTCGCCGTAGTTCGGGCCGAACGCCGCGTCGCCGCCGGACAGGTAGTTCATGCTGATCTGGATGTTCATCGGATGCGGTTCCCAGCCGAGGAACACGACCCACTTCTTCTCGCGGATCGCGCGCTCGACCGTGACGAGCATCCCCGCCTCGCTCGATTCGACCAGCTTGAAGCCGCCGAGGCCGTACTGGTTCGTGTCGATCATCTTCTGGATCGTCGCGTTCGCGCTGCTGCCCGGCTCGATCCCGTAGATCTTGCCGTCGAGCTCGGCGCGGTGTTTCGCGATGTCCTCGAAGGTCTTCAGGCCGGCCTGGTATTCGTAGCTCGGCACCGCGAGCGTCGCCTTCGCGCCCGACAGGTTCGGCGGTTCGACCACGTTGATCGACTTGCTGTCGAGGAACGGCTGGAGCTGCTTTTGCTGCACCGGCCACCAGTAGCCGAGCGAGATGTCGAGCTGCTTGCTCTTCAGGCCGGCGAACGAGATCGGCACCGACGCGATGGTCGTCGTCGGCTTGTAGCCGAGCCCTTCGAACACCGTCGAGGCGAGCGCGGTGGTGGACGTGATGTCGGTCCAGCCGATATCCGCGAAGCGTACGTTGCGGCAGGTCGCGGCATCCGTTTCGGCCTGCGCCGCGGTCGCGAACGCGCCGGTCGCCAGCACGGCCGCGACGAACGCGGCGATCTTTGTCGACTTCAAGGTTTCTCTCCCGGTTGGACCGATGTCCGACGGGTTCGCGGAGTGCGTCCCGGCCTGCATCGTGGGTGTAAAAGTAACGAGCCATATTGGTCGCAAGACGACCGGCGGCGACCTGTTCTTGACTGTTTGCGACTATGGGTGGAAACCACTATGCGCGGGCAGTGGCTTGTGCGGTGGGGGTTCTGGGCGGATTTTGATGTGCGGGGGTTTGTCCGGATGCGGCGTGAAGGAAACAGACCGGACGTGCCTTGGCGGCGGTGTTCGAGCGGGCGTGATGCGGTGCCCGGCCCCGCGGGCATGGACCGGCTCCCGAAGCCTTATCGCGGGACTTCGACGTAGGTTTCCCTGCAGATCTCGCGCAGTGCCTGGACCAGCAAGTCCCGCGTCGGCGCATGCGATTCGGCGGCACGGGTAAACAGCGCGATGGGCGGCAGCGTCCAGACCAGCGAGTAAGGCACGATCGCCACCCCGGCGATGCGCACCATTTCTTCCGCGATATCGGCCGGCACGATGGACACCGCGTCGTCGCTCGACGCGATCATTTCGCCGATCAGTTTCGACGAGTAGCTTTCGACGATCGGCACCGGCGGCGCGATCCCCGCCGACAGGAACAGGTCGGTCACCTGTTCCCGCATCGGCGTGTGGGGCGCGCCGAGAATCCAGTCCAGCGCGTGCAGCTTGTGCCAGTCGAGCTGCGTGCGGGCCAGTTTCGCGGCGAGGCGCCGGCTCGCGATCATCCGCGGCTGCTGCTGGTACAGCACTTCGAAGGAGACCTGCCCCAGATCGATCGCCGACGATGCGCGCCCGATCACGAGGTCGACGCTGTGGTCCTTCAGCTGCAGCAGCAGCTGGTCGCTGGTGCCTTCGTGGACCGTGACGGTCAGGCGCCGTTCCATCCGGGATTGCAGGCGCTTGAGCGCCGCCGACAGCATCTGGCCCGAAATAAACGGAATCACGCCGATATGGAGATGCGCCGCATGGCCGGCCGCGACCGCCTCCATCTCGCGGGCGAGATGGTCGAGGTCCTTCAGCATCGCCCTGGCCCGCTCGAGCACGACCGAACCGAGCGCGGTCGGCCGCATCCCGCGCGACGAGCGCTCGAACAGCGGTGTGCCGAACATGCTTTCCAGCTCGGACAGCGCGTTCGTCACGGCGGGCTGGCTGCTGGCCATGTGCTCCGCGACGCGCGTCAGTGACCCGTGCTGCTGGATCTGCAGCAACAGCATCAGGTGCCGCATCTTCAGGCGCGCGCCAAGGCGCCTGACCACGTCGTTCGCGTCGAATGTCATTGCCTGGCCACGCACCCATCATGAAAAAGTGATGGACCGATATTAAAACAGAATCATCTCCTTATGGGCGATCCCTAGAATCACTGCCATGGATCGCGTCGGGACTGGCCTGACGCGCATGCCCGGACCCAAGAACATGAAACAGACAGAGACCCAGCAGCAAGCCGCGTTCGACTATCACGAGTTTCCGACCCCGGGGAAGATCTCGGTCGTCGCCAGCAAGCCGCTCGTGACGCAGCGCGATCTGGCACTGGCCTATACGCCCGGCGTCGCCAGCGTGTGCGAGTCGATCGCCGCCGATCCGCTGCAGGCGCGCCGCTTCACGAGCCGCGGGAATCTGGTGGGCGTGATCACCAACGGCACCGCCGTGCTGGGTCTGGGCAACATCGGCGCGCTCGCGTCCAAGCCGGTCATGGAAGGCAAGGCCGTGCTGTTCAAGAAGTTCGCCGGGATCGACGTGTTCGACATCGAGATCAACGAGACCGATCCGGACAAGCTCGTCGACATCATCGCCGGCCTCGAGCCCACGTTCGGCGGGATCAACCTCGAGGACATCAAGGCGCCCGAGTGCTTCACGGTCGAGCGCAAGCTGCGCGAGCGCATGAAGATCCCCGTCTTCCACGACGACCAGCATGGCACCGCCATCACCGTCGCGGCCGCGTTCATCAACGGGCTGAAGGTGGTCGGCAAGTCGATTTCGGACGTGAAGGTCGTGACGTCGGGCGCCGGCGCCGCGGCGCTGGCCTGTCTGGACCTGCTGGTCGACCTCGGGCTGCCGATCGAGAATGTGTGGGCGACCGATATCGAGGGCGTCGTCTATCGCGGCCGGACCACGCTGATGGATCCGGCCAAGGAACGCTTCGCGCAGGAAACCGACGCGCGCACGCTGGCCGACGTGATCGGCGGCGCCGACGTGTTCCTCGGGCTGTCGGTCGGCGGCATTCTGAAGCCGGACATGCTGAAGGCGATGGCCGCGCGTCCGCTGATTCTCGCGCTGGCCAATCCGACGCCGGAGATCTTCCCGGAACTCGCGCATGCGACGCGCGACGACGTCGTGATCGCGACGGGCCGCTCGGATTTCCCGAACCAGGTCAACAACGTCCTGTGCTTCCCGTACATTTTCCGCGGCGCGCTGGATGTGGGCGCAACGACGATCACCCGCGAAATGGAAATTGCCGCGGTTCACGCGATCGCCGGCCTCGCGGAAGAAGAGCAGAACGATGTCGTCGCGGCGGCCTATGGCGGCGACGAAGTGTCGTTCGGTCCGCAATACCTGATTCCGAAGCCGTTCGATCCGCGTCTGATCGTCCGTATCGCACCGGCCGTGGCCAAGGCGGCGATCGAAGGCGGCGTGGCGACGCGCCCGCTCGCGGATCTCGATGCGTATGTCGAGCAGTTGCAGCAGTTCGTCTACCACTCCGGCGCGTTCATGAAGCCGCTGTTCGCGACCGCGCGCCAGCTCGTGCGCGACGGCGGGAAAGCTCGCATCGTGTTCACCGAAGGCGAAGACGAGCGCGTGCTGCGCGCGGTGCAGGTCATCGTCGACGAGAAGCTCGCGCGTCCGATCCTGGTCGGGCGTCCCGAGGTGCTGCTGGCGCGGATCGAGCGGTTCGGCCTGCGCCTTCGTCTCGGCCAGGATGTCGAGGTGACCAATCCGGAATACGACGAGCGCTTCCCGCAATACTGGACGACGTATTGGGAACTGCGCTGCCGCGACGGCATCTCGAAGGAAATGGCGCGTGTCGAAATGCGGCGTCGCCTGACGCTGATCGGCGCGATGATGGTGCGCCTCGGCGATGCGGACGGGATGATCTGCGGAACGGTCGGCGAATATCACAATCACCTACGGTTCGTGGACGAAGTGATCGGCAAGAAGCCCGATGCGTCGACCTACGCGGCGATGAATATCCTGCTGCTCAATCAGCGCACGGTCGCGCTGGTGGATACGCACGTCAACGACAACCCCGACGCGGAACAGATCGCGGAATTCACGATCGCCGCGGCGCGGCAGATGGAGTGGCTGAATCTCACGCCGAAGGCTGCGCTGCTGTCTCGGTCGAACTTCGGGTCGGGGAGCGCGGCTTCGGGCGTGAAGATGCGCCAGGCGCTGGAGATCATTCGCGCGCATGCGCCGGATATCGAGGCGGATGGCGAAATGCATGGCGACTGTGCGCTCGATGAGACGCTGCGGTCGCGGCTGCTGCCGATGTCGCCGCTGAAGGGTGCCGCGAACCTGCTCGTGTGTCCGAACGTCGATGCGGGGAATATTGCCTATAACCTGCTCAAGACCGAGGCCGGTAGTAACGTCGCGGTGGGGCCGTTCCTGCTGGGCGTCAACGGGCCGGTGAACATTCTCACCTCGAGTGCGACGGTGCGGCGGATCGTGAACATGACGGCGTTGACGGTGATCGAGGCCAATCGGAACGCGGCGGTGTGATTGCTTCCGAAGCAATCGCTTGACGCGGGTCGGCTGCGGCCGACCCCGTCGATCAGCGGGCGCAAGCGAACACCCCATACCCTAATCGGCCAATAAGCCAACGCGATTGAAGCGGCGCTCTCCTGCGCCGACAGTGCCTATGCGAGTACTGCATTGGGAAATCGCTTCGTTACGAGTCGGATAGAAGGCACATTGCCGGAAGACGCGGCGCACGCCCCTCGGAGCGAATGGCAATCAATAGAGGCCACCGTTAGACACCCTCTCGTCCCATCGACAAAGCAGCAGCTTGGTCGATGCGGTCAACCGGCAAACACGTTCCTGTCGGGGCTTCTCCTTGTAAATCGGGAACATCGATTTGAACGGCGGCTTCCCGCGCTGGCGCCGGCGCAGCCGGGCTTCCAGAGCGTTATGCCTACGCAGGACATGCCGCAACCCCGTACGGCACCATAGATCGATCCCAGACGCCGATGCCCGGCGATATCGCAGTGGTGCCAACACTCGACGCGCCACGCCGAATGACGTCCCCGTCCAGTAAGCGTGGCGCACCGCAAGACCAAGATCGACCTCTTCCCGTTGCGAAACTTCACCGTGCCGTATCAGCGGTTCATCGTCGCCCACCCATCAGACGCGTTTCACTGACAGCGCGCACACACGAGTCGGGGACCGCGCCATGCGGCCGCGAACGCAATGTTTCTCAGTGGAGCTATAGGACCGCCGCGTGCGCGTCTGCAATCGCAAACGCTTCCCAAAATCACGCCACCATGCCGCCATCATCATGCGCAGCATGACCTTCTCCCTACCTTTGAGAAATAATTGAGATATATGCAAAACCATTATCAATCAGCGGCGATGCCCAGATAAATAAGCCCCGGCATTTCTATCAGGCAATCGAACAAAAAATACACCCAACAATAGCCATTTCGCACAAAAACGAAATGAGCCACCCTACTTCCACAGCCCCCCATTTATCCATATAAAGCCACCCGGCACGCGCCGTAGATATAGGGATCGATTACATTTATCTTTCTTACAAATGCTTGACATAGAGATTGGACTTGATGCACTCTTTCTCAGCGGGCAACCCCTTAGTGAAAAAAGCAAGGATGTTCGCATCACTTTCTCTAAATTCCGTTTCGTTAAAAAGGAGCATCAATATGACGATTTCCTTGAAAGACATAACGAGAAGCCACGAATTGACCGCTATCGAAGTCGAGCCGGTTGTGGCCAACGTGAAATACGCTCAGCGTAACGACGTCGAGATCGAACCGGTTGTAGCCAATGTCAAATACGCCCAGCGCAACGATGCCGAGGTCCAGCCGGTTATGGCCAATGTCAAGTATGCGCAGCGTAACGATGAAGAAGTAATGGCGATCGTCGAGACTGCATGAGAGGCACGGTAATGCCGAAGCAGTAGTGAATCTGTTCCGTGAGCAAGGGATGTTGCCTCTTGCTCACCTATCCATGTTCCCGTGAATGGAGAGTCGAATATGGTCACATTTTTGTCGCCACAATTTGCGAAAGAATTATGGGGTAAGAAAGCGACAGAGCTGACCACATCGCAGATTCCATTCACCGACAAAGATGTACTGGGCGCGCTCAAGCAATATGCGGCCTGCGCGAACGACATTCGATCCCGCAACCTCCAGTCCGAAGCCATAACCGCTTTGAATGGAAAGCGCACATCGGAACCTCTCGCTGATTTTCTTGCACTGGCCACCGATGACACGATCGAGGATTATGTATCGAGAATTGATCGACTTGCGGGCGGCGACGAATGGACGGTCATGTACTATGGACTTCATGCGGCAAGCCCCATCATCTGGGATGTCGCAAAGGCATTTTCAGACCAACTCGCCTTGTCAATAGGTTATCGGCCTGGCGGCCGCGTCGATATCGATTGTTTCATTGGCCGATATTCATCGACCTATATTGGAATCCATGTAGATCACGCACATAATTTCGGATTCACCTTGCGTGACGGAAAAACGATGTTCACCTGGCCCGGAACCAGGTCGGATCTTGTTGGCGTGCGATTCCCTGACTATGAACCATTCAAATCCGAAGGCATTCCGCTAGAGAACAAAACGAATCGAGTGACCTATTTCCCAGAAAACTGGCTGCACGTTGCCGAAACGAAATCTGACGTTTCAGTCAACGTGAATATCGCTTTCTGGGAAACCGGCAACGATTCGCAACAAAATGCGAACTACGTGAAGAGCCTGCTCCAGGCACCCAATCGCACCCGCCATGACGTACGTTCTTCAGGCATCGCGAGCCTGAATCCCGATGACGAGCTTTTGCTTTCGTCCCTGAAGGCATTGCTTGATGGCACGTCTCTGAAACGACGAATGATGATCTCCCAACTCGTCTCGGACACCAGCAGCCGCCTGAATGTCGGCCGTCCGATCGTCGAGGTCGATGAACTGGACGATGTCATTGAGCTCAACGCCATAAGCACCCTGCAGTGGATGCCTGTATTGCAAGACGGCGAGATCCTGATCGCGGCCAACGGCCACTGCGGCAGCTTCAGATACAGTCGCGCACTGCACGACTTTCTGAATCACCTGTCTGCCGGGCTGCAAGTCGACATTGCAGATTTATCAAGCGGAAAAGACAAACTGCTTAACGATGATCTGCTGAATGTAGCCGCGTCGCTGGCACGGTGGGGGGCACTTTGATGGGCATCAGAGGTCGATGGGCGTTCGTCTTTATCTGCATCTCCCTGTCGTTTGGCAGCTTCGCTGATGAAGCCGCTCAAGTGACCTTTGCACTGAGGCTGGCTGACCATACTTCATCGGTATCGATATTGCTTGCCGTCGGTCTCATCGGAGGCATGCTGTCCGGCCCGATCGCCCCCCTGATCCTCCAGAGGATCGGGCCTCGCAAAACGATTCCCGCGGTATTTCTCCTTCAGTCGCTTCTGATCGCAGCAGCGTCCCTGGCCAATCAGTTCTGGGGCTACATCGTCGTGTCGATGGCACTCGGATCCACGGGGTCTCTTCTGTGGGCAGCAATCATGGTCGCGATTCCGAGCTATACAAACGAAGAGCGGCACATCGATCGCGTCAATCGGATTACGCAATCGGTGCGGAACATGGGTTACGTGGGCGGCCCTGCCCTCGGCGGTTTGCTGTATGGCATGGCCGACCACTCACGGGGGCTATTGACGCTGGCCTTGCTGGTGTTGGTCGCCGCTCCTGTCACTGCATTATGCTTCAAGGCGCTGGATTCCTTCAGCCACACATCCAGTCAGGCCTCCATGCAAGCCAAGCAGAAGGGAAGACTCGACCTGCTCGGTCTCGTTCGCACGGCCGGCGTGATCCGTGCGGTCGCTCCACTGTTGATGACGGTCGTGCTGACATCCACGCTCAATGTGCTGCTGATATTTCGAGTGCGTACTGAACTGCAATTCAGTGCAGAAATCTATGGACTCGTCATCAGCGCATTGAGTGTGGGTCTGATCGTCGGTCCCGTGATATTTGCCGGTCTGTTTGCGAGGCGCGGTGATGCCGCCGGCGCCTCGATCGCCGCCAGTGTCATCGGCGCCGGCATTTTATGGCTCGCATTGAGTGACGCTGCATGGCTCATCATGTGCGCCGCGTTTCTGATCGGATCGGCCAACGGCATCCAGAACGCACTCACGGCAAGTTTCATGATGAAGGCGATCGATCCGCAGCGGCGTGTCGACCTGATGCCAGCCTATATATTTTGCATCCAGACTTCGGTGTTTCTCGGCTTTCTGAGCGCCGGCATGATCAGTACGGCACACGTGAGCATGGCTCTCGTGGTTGTGGGAGTCGCAACGGCGATTATCGGCGCATGCGGCATCGCGTTGAATGTCAAAAACCGACCAAGCATGGTCACAAAAGGAGCCTGACGATGGATCGCATAGGACGCTTCGGATCGAAGCCGAACGATACGAAATCGATCAAACTGCAAGCCCCTTTGGATCGCATCGTGACATCGGGTATAGCGGATCTCCGAGTCAGCCATTACTACTTCGACGAGCCGCTATTCGACGAGTATGAATTGACGACAGTCCGTGCGACATGGGATTTCGCCGCCGCGGAATCCATTGTCCGCGATGGACACCGTATTCTCGATCTCGGCTGCGGCGATGGCCGGCTGCTCCTGCACCTCGCCGGGAAATTCGCGCTGCAGGAGAGCTTTGGCGTCGACATCTCCCCCGTTGCCATCAATCGCTTCAATGCGTTCATCGGTCACAGCCACATTCACGCGCTCCAGGGCGACATATTTGATCTGCCGACGCCAATCACACAACGTCACTTCGACGTCGTGACGTTCGGCGATGCGACCATCAATTTCGTTCTGGACGACGATAAGCTCGAAGTACTGTTGCGTAGCGCGAAGACGCAGTTGCGCAATTCCGAATCGAGGATCATGGTCGCCGTCTTCGGTGACGGCACACCCGAGCGTCTTTCGTTCATGGACAAACGATGCACGGTGGTGCCATTTCGGCGGAGCAACGGGGAAGCCGCGCTCATCTGGTGGGCCTACAAATACGACAGCGACAAACTGATCATGCATCGATCGGTCTTCGCGCAGTCGGGACGAAATGAACACGGGAATATCGAAGGGGTCGTATGTGATCTACGAGACCGGATGTGGACGCCGTCGGCACTGGCCCCCATCGCGGAGGCCAGTGGCCTCACGGTCGACAAGGTGATTGCATCCGAAGTGCAAGACGGGGCCGCGGTGGGCATGGCAACAGCAATTGTCATATTGAAATCGGCGTGAGCAACCATGAGAACAGACCCTATTCGACCCAACTTTTATCAGGGCACGGGAGGCTATGCCTGGCAGCTCGCCGAGTATCTCCTGGGCCACCACGCCGAAGGTCATGTCAGCTACACCCTCAGCAAGTCAATGCCGCCGGAATTGCGGAACCCGCTTGCAACCTGTCCTGAATTCCTGGCTCCGGATCGCTCGGTCAGATGGTCCAGGTCAGCACGCATTACCCGCAATACCCCCCAGCTTGTCGGTACGCGTGGAATTCGATCATCGCTTGTCGTGGTTGAGAGCGCGCAGGCGTTTGGAGGGTTTCGCCATGAAGACGTCGAGGCGCTCACCGAAGGGACAACCGTAGGGGCGTTGCAGTACATGGAAATCAATGGCGTGGCGCATGAAGCGTGCACGCTATTGGTTGCACTGTATCGACATGGGTTCATCGAGACTGACCAGGTATTCCCTGCTTCTCCACCGGTTCGCTATTTGATCGAACCCACCTGCATCATTACGAACGCCCCAGGATTCGGACGCGTTGCCATCAACCAGCTTAACGGTCGAACCATCCGTTTGAGCGAAACTTCTCGACATATATTCTCCCCGCCCAAGCCCTCGACCGAGTTACCTGAATCACTGCCCCCGAACATCGTCCACTTTGTGGAAGCCGGCATGTTGAGATTGATTTCTGGAGAGAACTCCCGTGCACATGATTAGACCTGGAATGGGTACCGAGAACAGCGCCAATCTGATCTCCACGCTCATTCGTATGGCGCGCCCCGCTACAGTCGTCGAAATAGGCGCCGGCGACAGCACGGTTTTCATCGCGAAGGCGCTCGAACAGGCGCGGCAGGATTGGCAGCACGACAAGAATTTGCTGGATGCGTCGACATGGCAGGAGCGAAGCGCGCTCCTCGACCCGACCGGAATTCCCGACAACTATCACCCCAGGCTGATCACCATCGACGACTTCACGGCTGAAGGCTCCTCGGCCGAAGAAGCGTGGGATGCGTTGAAGAATAACGATGTCGACGAGGGCCTCGTTACATTCGTCAAACGCAACTTCTACGCACTCGACGAAGCCACCATCGCTTCATGGGGCGTGATAGACATCGCGTGGATCGATGCGGGCACGCCGGCCGACGACGTCCGTTTCGTCGCGACACTTTGGGACCGTATCGCGCCTGGCGGCTACCTGTGCCTGCACGAGCCGACCATGTTGACCACCGTCAGCATGGAAGGTGCTCAGCGCGTTCGCAGAGTCAGGACGCCGATCTGGGAGGAGCTGTTTCGCAGGCTGGACGATTCATTCGAGCTGGTAACACTGCCGGAGTTGCACAAATACCGGCAGAGTGGCTTGGGTATCGTTCGGAAGCGTCAACAAAATGAACGCGTGTTCCGGTCCCAGCCGCTGCAGTCCGACCTTGTCGCACTCGGAGAAATTCCGATTCGCAGCAGCTATTTGACGATTGGCGAGGAAACGTTGAACCATCGTCTTCGCAAGGACGCAATCATTGCCGCGATGACGTCGCGTGAAACGCGCGCCGTTTACGCCGCGATCGTCCTCGGCGTCAATCGCCTCGCCGATATCGCGGAGAAAGCCGGCATCGATGCGAAGGCTGTCAGCAAGATCGTGACTCGGCTGCTGAACATCGGCCTCATTCAACGGGACGAGCATGGACTTTCGGATGTCGACACCGTGTGGAACGACATTGCCGATCGACAGCATCGCAGCGCTGAAGATTTGAGCGATCGACAGCTGGAAACGGATCTCGCCATCGAAAAGATCGCGACGGCTTTCGCCCCGGATACGCCCTACACCGAATCGGAGATATCCAGAATCTGTCAGCTATTCACAACCGACTACGCCCGACTGAGGCGGCATCTTGTCGATCGCGGCGTACTGCAACGTCATGACAACCTATATCGACGCGTTCTATCGCAATAAGGCAGAGGGTTGCCAAGCTCCATTTCGAGACGCACTTTGAAACAAGTGATGTAGTCATTGCACTCCGACCGCGCTGATTCGACCCGTCGTTGCAACACACTTGAAGCTGCGTGGCAGCAAGGCGTGTTGCAACGAAACAGAGACGATCGATCGCCTCGCGGGCAGCGGCCCGCGGACCGCTGCCTGAGCACGGCCGCCTTCCCCGCTACGTTTCGGCTAACCCGCCCGACCAACGACGGCAACGGGATCGCCGAGCACCTCCATCTTCGGCTTGACGCCAAGACCCGGCTGATCCGATACCGACATATAACCGTCCGTCAGTTCCGGTCCGCCCGACGCGATCGTGAGACCGTGATACTCGTGGAACGCCGACGACTGGAAGTGAAAGCCCGATGGCGTCGAGTGCGCGAGATGGCAAAGCGCGGCCGTCGCGATCTCGCCGCCCCACGTGTCTTCAATCGTGAGCGAGATTCCCAGCGTCACGGCCAGATCGCGGAATTGCCTGGCCTTCGTCAGCCCGCCGACGCGACTCACCTTCAGATTGACGACATCCATCGCACGATCCTGACAGCCGCGTATCAGCACGCGAATGTCTTCCATGCACTCGTCGAGGATCATCGGATGATCGGTATGCTGCCGGACAGCGAGGCACTCCTCGTAACTCGGGCACGGCTGCTCGATGTAGATATCGACGTCGCGAATCGCCTTGACGACGCGTAGCGCCTCGTGCTGCCGCCAACCGGTATTCGCATCGGCGGCCAGGACATTGCCCGGGCGCAGTTCGGCCGACACTTTCAGGATCCGCTCGATATCGGCGTCCGCTCCGGCGCCCACCTTCATTTGAAACTGCCTGAAGCCCTGGTCCTGATACTCGCGGATCTTCGTCGCCATTGCGTCCGGATCCTGCCGGGTGACGACCTTGAAGAGCTTGACCTGGTCCTGCAGGCGCCCGCCGAGCAGGTTGTATACCGGCTGGCTGGTCGCCTTGCCGAGAATGTCCCAGCACGCCATATCCAGGGCTGACTTGACGTACGGGTGACCTTTGAGAAGCTCATCCATGCGGACATTGATCCGGCCGATCTGGCACGGGTCTTCCCCGATCAGTCCCTCCGCGATCTTCACGAGCCCGGCGCGGGCGCCTTCGGCATAAGCCGGCAGATACGACGGCCCGAGCGGGCAGATTTCGCCGACGCCGACCAGCCCGACGTCCGTTTCGACGACGACAACGGTCGAGTCGAACGATGCAAACGAGAACGTCGACCAGCTGTAGGCGCCCTCCTTCAAGGGCAAATCGACCTGGTACAGGGAAATTTTCGAGATCTTCATGGGGGCCTCCGCGCCGTGTGGGTGTTGACGCGGAAAACTATAATTGCCGGTCAAGCGAAAAAATTGTACGTTTCGGACAATCAATGGCACGACTGGCGGAGACATCGGATGCGGGGCGACTATTCTTTTCTTCGGCCGGGCAAGTCCGCACCCGAGGTCGATGCGCCGCTCAGGATCGGCATCGCACCGACGCCGGATTTCACGCTGATGTCGCTGTCGTGCTTCGTCGAATTTTTGCGCCTGTCGGCAGATGAAGCGGACTTCAGCAGGCAGATCTACTGCTCGTGGGACCTGCTGTCTCACGATCATTCGCCGATTCGATCGAGTTGCGGCTTTCCGATGGTGCCGACCCGGCTCTTCGGCGATCCGTCCGAATACGACTACGTCGTGGTGCACGGCGGCTTGCTCCATAGTGCGGAGCCGATCCCCGACGAGCTTTACCGATTCATACAATCCTGCGTCGAAGCGCACGTTCCCGTTGTCGGGTTATGCACGGGTCAATTCATTCTTGCCGAGCTGGGCTATCTGGCAGGAAGGCGATGCGCCGTTCACTTCTCGCTCGCGCAAGCGATGCAGCGCAATTTTCCGGACATCATCGCCGTAACGGATGCGCCGGTCGTGGCGGACGGCGAGTTCATTACATGCCCCGGCGGTCTTGCCGCGATCAATCTCGCCATGCACCTGGTGACGACTCACTGCGGAAAGACGCGATCGCACAAGGCGCTCCATTACTTGATGGCCGACCGGGGCTTCGAAGAAATACAGGCGCTGAAGAATGACGACGAGGTCGGCCTGCATTGCCCCGATCGACGAGTCGTCAACGCGGTGGGTCTGATGAGGCAACGCACGTTCGAACCGGGTTCGATCGCCGGCATTGCACAGTCGATCGGCACGACCGAGCGGGAACTGACGCGACTTTTCAAGAAGCATCTGCGCGTCGCGCCGCTGCAGTACTGGCGGAGCATGCGCCTGAAAGCCGCGAAATGGATGGTCATCAACAGCGATCGGTCCGTGACTCAGATTGCATACGAGTGCGGCTTCACGGACAGTTCGCATCTGATACATTGGTTCAAACGCGAATACAACGTCACGCCGTTCAAGCTGAGAAAGCTTCGATCCGACTTTGGCGTGCATTAGCCGGCTCGACGGCGAGCGACCATTCGCTTCCCGCCATCCAACGCGAGTCCGTGCGTCGGACTTGGTCCCATCCCCTAACGTCTGTAGAAATCGCCATGGCGCCTCGGTTTGAAATGAGCGAAACATTGGTCGGTGCGCTGTCTCTGCGCGCCATCAAATCATTTCTTGCGGCCGCTAAATTCAACAGCTTTACCGGGGCGGCCAATGCATTGAGCGTGACGCCCGCGGCGGTGAGCAAGCAGGTGCGGGAACTGGAGGACTACCTGGGTACGGAGCTTTTCGTCCGTTCAGGCAGGGCCGTCACCCTGACCGCCGATGGCGAGATGTTCAAGGACGCCGCCCAGCTTTCATTGATCAATATCCATCAGGCCGCCGAGCGCCTGCGGAAGAAGGTTCCCGCCAGGCAGACGCTCATCGTCTGCTGCTCACCGGCATTTTCGGCACTCTGGCTGCACAAGCGGCTGCCCGAATTCATTCAAGCCAATCCGGATATCGAGCTCACGGTCCTGGCCACGCAAAATTTCATCTCGATGGAAGCAGGTGTGCAGCCGGACGTCTACATCGCCAAGCTGGCCAGCATGCGCGACGGATACGATAGCGAGCACCTGTTCGACGACGAGGTCTATCCCGTCTGCACACCGCAGTATTTGCGGGATCATGGCCCCGTCGAGACGCCGGAAAGGCTGCTGGACATGTCATTGCTGGATATCAGCGCCTATGGTCGTTCGCAGATCTCCGAGCATATCGACTGGAAAGTCTGGCTGGCACTGCATGACGTCGACACCAGCTGGCGCGCGGACATTCCGCGCCAGCTATTCACCAGCAACGACTATCCGGGCATCGTGCAGTTGGCCCTGGCTCACCAGGGCGTCGTCCTGGGCTGGCATCACCTCGTGGGCGACCTGGTGCAAAGCGGCCACTTCGTGCGTCCGCTGCCGCACAAGACGGTGATGAAGAATCGCGGCCACTACCTGTCGGTCCGAAAAGACAAGGCGGACGCCGTCGTGTGCAAGCAGTTCTGCCAGTGGGTCAGGCAGCAGCTCGCGCGGCATCCCGCTGCCGATGAAACGGGCCCCGCCCCCGGCACACCGGAACGCTGAGCGCCTGTACCGAACCGGCCCTGCCCGGCAAAGGCGGCGGCATCTTCAACCAAAAGTTGAAGGAATGCCGGAGGAAATGTCGCTTAAGTTATCCGCGAAACGGGCATAAATTTCCCTTCACGCCGCACTCGGTCGGCGGCGCTGAAGAGGAAACCGGCACATGGGATTCAAGAGAACCATTCACGCGGTGGAGACGCATTCGGGTATTCCCATGCGGGTGGTCACCGGTGGCATTCCGCAAATTCCCGGCGACACCGTCCACGCCAGGATGAAATGGCTGGAGGCCAACGACGATGGCTTGCGCAAGCTGCTGTTGCGCGAGCCGCGCGGCTACCCGGCGCACTGCTGCAACATCGTCGTGCCGCCGTGTCACCCGGATGCGGACGCGGGCTACATCATCCTCGAGCAGGTCGAGTATCCGATGATGTCGGGCGGCAACACCATTTCCGTGGCCACCGTGTTGCTGGAAATGGGCATGCTGCCCATGCAGGAGCCCGTGACGGAACTGACGCTGGAAGCGCCGGCCGGGCTGATCCGCCTCACCGCCGAGTGCAAGGACGGCAAGGTCAAGCGCGTGACGTTCAGGAACGTACCGGCGTTTGCCGCGCACCTGGATGCCGTCATCGACGTGCCGCATCTGGGCAAGGTGCGGGTCGACGTGGGTTGGGGCGGCATGTTCTACGCGATTGCCGACGTGCGCCAGTTCCCGGGGCTCGAGCTCAAGCCCGAACACGGAAAGGAGATCACGCGGGTTTCCGCGCTGATCCGGCAGGCTGCCATCGAGCAGTTGCCGGTCGCGCACCCGGACTATCCGGGCGTGGGCATCACCATCTCGCAACTGTCCGGCCCCGCAGACGACCGCAACGCAGACTGGAAGAACGTGGTCACCATGCCGACCGGGCCGCTCTCCTGGGATGACCCGTCCACCTGGACCGGCGCGATCGACCGCTGCCCCTGCGGCACCGGCACCTGCGCCAAGATGGCCGTGCTGCACGCCAAGGGCGAATTGCCGCTGCATCAGGATTTCCGGCACCAGGGCATCCTGGGTACCGTCTTCACCGGTCGGCTCGTGGAAGAGGCCCGCATCGGCGACAAGGCCGCCGTGGTTCCTACCCTGGCCGGCACCAGCTGGATCCATGGGATCAGCACCATCGTGCTCGATCACGACGACCCGTTCCCCGAGGGTTACACCCTGGGAGACATCTGGCCGCAACAGCAGGAGCGTTGAACGTGCAAATCATTTCAGCGGAACAGATCAGGTCGGTACTCGATTGGGACGGGGTGCTCGACGCGTTGCACGACGGGCACGCCGGTTCCCGGCCCATCGGCGACAGTTATTTCATCGGGGATGCGAGCTTTGGCTTGTTCAGCCGGGGCGTCATCCTGCCCGGCAAGGGCGCCGGGTTCAAAATTGCCTCCCTCTTTCCCGCCAATAGCCTGGCCAGCCCGCCGTTGCCAACGGAGCAGGCTGCGTTTCTGGTTCTGGACGAGCGGACCAAAGGCATCGTCGCCATGCTCGACGGCCCGGAAATCACGAGATGGAAGACCGCGGCCGATTCCGCGCTGGCGGCAAGGAAACTGAGCCGCGAGAACAGCGAGGTCCTTCTCGTCCTGGGTGCGGGGCCGGTCGCAAGGTCGTTGACGGATGCCTATCTCCACATCCGTCCGTCCATTCGTCAGGTGTTGTTGTGGAATCGCACAGCGTCCAGGCTGGATGCCGCGCGTGCGGACCTCGAGGCGAGAAACATCGAGGTCTGCGTGGTCGACGACGTGGATGCCGCCGTGGCCCGCGCAGACATCATTACCGCAGCCACCAGCACGTCCACACCGATGATTCGAGGCGAGTTCGTGCGGCCCGGTACCCATGTCGATCTGGTGGGCGGGTACCGGCCGGATATGCAGGAGGCCGATTGCGATGTGCTCAGAGGAGCGCGCATTTTCGTGGACGACCGCGAGAACGCCGCGCAATCAGGTGACATCCTGATTCCGATGCAGACGCAAGCGATACAGGCGAATGATATCGAAGGAGACCTGTTCGATCTGTGCCGGATGTCGGCGTTTCATCGTTCGGCTGAAGAGCGCACGGTTTATAAAAATGCCGGTGGTGCGCACCTGGATCTCATCGTCAGCCAGTACGTTGTCGAACGGCTGCAATCGATCTGAATGAATTGCCGCAAACGCCGATGGTTGACGTGCGCTGCAAGCGGCCGGAGCCAGAGTCGGCGGTTCAGGCGGCGCATTTGGTCGAGTCGAAGGCATCGACGTCTTCGCTTCATGCGCCGCCATGTACCGTTACACCGAATCGACGCGCTACAGAACCCGTTCCAGTGCGCTCGCAAACCGCGCGACCGCGGCATCGACGTCATGCAGTTTGTCGAGACCGAACAAGCCGATGCGGAAGGTCTTGAAATCCGCCGGCTCGTCGCATTGCAGCGGCACGCCGGCCGCGATCTGCATGCCGACATCGGCGAATTTCTTGCCGGACCGGATGTCGTCGTCGTCGGTGTAGCTGACCACGACGCCCGGCGCCTCAAAGCCTTCGGCCGCCACGCTCCTGAAACCCTTCTCGGCCAGCAACGCGCGAATCCGCGTGCCGAGTTCGAGCTGCTCCGCCCTCACCTTGTCGAAGCCGTATGCTTCCGTTTCCTTGATGACGTCGCGCAGCGTCGCAAGGCTGTCCGTGGGCATCGTCGCGTGGTACGCGAAGCCGCCGTTCTCATACGCTTCCATGATCTGCAGCCACTTGCGCAGATCGCAGGCAAAACTGGTGCTGGTCGTCGCATCGATGCGCTCGCGCGCGAGCGGGCTGAGCATCACCAGCGCACAACCCGGCGACGCGCTCCAGCCCTTTTGCGGCGCGCTGATCAGCACGTCGACACCGCTCTTCTCCATATCGACCCAGATCGTGCCGGACGCGATGCAATCCAGCACGAACATGCCACCGACCGCATGCACGGCGTCGGCCACCGCGCGCAGATACGTATCGGGCAACATCATCCCGGATGCGGTTTCGACGTGCGGAGCGAAGACCAGATCCGGCTTGTGTTCCTGAATCGCGGCGACGACTTCTTCGATCGGGGCCGGCGCAAACGCCGCCTGCCTGCCCGATTCGACCGGACGCGCCTTCAACACGATCGATTCGGACGGGATGCTGCCCATGTCGAAAATCTGCGACCAGCGGAAGCTGAACCAGCCGTTGCGGATGACCAGGCACTTCTTGTTCGTCGCGAACTGCCGGGCCACGGCTTCCATGCCGAAGGTCCCGCTGCCCGGGACGATGACGGCCGCCTTCGCGTTGTAGACCTTCTTCAGCGCGGCGGAAATATCGCGCATGACGCCCTGGAAGCGCTGCGACATGTGATTGATCGACCGGTCGGTGTACACCACCGAATATTCGAGGAGCCCGTCGCGGTCGACATCGGGAAGTAATCCTGGCACGTTCGCCTCCGGTAAAGGATGAAGCATGGGATGAGGGGGCGCGGTATGCGTGAGTCGGTACCGCTGCGCACGATGCAAATATGCGTTTTGCCTCTACGACGAACGATTCTAACGAATGCCAGCTGCCACTTGGGGATTTTGGGGATTTGTGCGGTGCGCACATGAAGCCTGGGGCACACGGACACGCATGCGCGTTTCGTACATCGATCGGCCTGACGACATCACACGCATCGCCTCGGCGCCTCCCTGACGGCAGCGATCAGCTTTCGGCGAGCGACCTGGCCAGTCTGCGCGCGTGTTCGGCGAACCGCTCGGCGACCGGACTTAATGTGCGGTTCCTCAACGTGATCAGCATCGTCGGTACGGCCCAGGTCGGCAGATCGATCGGCAACACCTTGATCCAATCCTGATCGGGGCCGAAGTGCAGCAGCGAGTGCGGCATCACCGTTATGAAACGCCCGGTGCGAAGCAATGTCCGGCGCAGATTCAGCGAGCCGGTCAGCACGCGGGCGTACGGCGGTTCCGCCCCGATCGCGCGAAACGCTTCAAAGATCGGTGAATGCGGCGCGACTTCGTTCGGCGACAAAATCCACGGCGCATCGACGAGATCGGCGAGCGTAAATCGGCGCCGCTTCGCCGCCCATTCGCTGTGATTCGACACGACTATCCGCAGTTGCTCGTGAAACAGCGGCTCTCCGTTCATGTCCGGGTCGGGCACGGCCGTGTAGGGTCTCGCGATGACCAGTTCGCAGATTCGCTCGCGCAGGAAGTGAGTCTGCAGCACCGGCGCATCACCCGACGCGACCGAGAAAACCAGGCGCGGATGTCGATGCGACATATCCTCGATGATGGCCGCGGCCAGCCCTGCCGTGATCGTTTCCACGCATCCGATGCTGAGTTCGCCGGCGTCGGGGTCAGCGAGAAACGCCATCTCTACGGCGCCACGCCGCAATTCGTCGAAGATCGCCGCGCCGTGCTTGAGCAGCGCCTGTCCGAACACGGTCGGTACGACGCCGTGGTGGCTGCGGTCGACGAGCCGTACGCCGAGAACGCTTTCCAAGTCCGCTATCGCCTTGGAGACGGCCGGCTGAGACATGTGAAGCTGTTGCGCCGCCTTCCGCATCCCACCCGTATTGACGACCGTCATCAACGTGTCGAGATCGCGCAACTTCAGTCGTCGTCGGATTCGGTCGCCGTCCATGCCCAAACCTATTCCATTTCGTGATCACGCCATGCCGATTTGAAATTATATCTGGATCAAGCGCCAGCCTATGATGGTAACCGGGACGGCCTTGCGCACCCGCATGCCGGGGCCGGTGGACGTTTCGGACGGGGAGACGGCGATGATCATCAGGATGCTGTTGAATGGGTGTTTCGTTGCGTTGCTGATGCTCGCCGGCATCAGTGTGGCATGCGCGGACGGCCTCAAGGTGTTCAGCACGCCGACGCTCAAAGCGACACTCGCCGAACTCGCGCCCGCGTTCGAATCGAAGACCGGCCAACGACTCGTGACGACGTTCGACAACGCCACGACGCTGGAGCGCCGGATCGAAGCCGGGGAAGCATTCGACGTCGCGATCCTGCTGCCCGGCCAGATCGACGCGTTGATCAAAGCAGACAAAATCGTATCGATCACGCGTACCGACGTCGCGAAAGCTTCGGTCGGAATGGCCGCGCGCGCGGATGTCCCCGTGCCGACTATCGCGACGGTCGACGCGTTCAGGCAGGCACTGGTCAACTTGCGTTCGCTGTCGTGGTCGCCGGAGAGCGGGAGCGGAGCCTGGCTCGTCGAACTACTCGACCGGCTTGGCATCTCGGACACGGTCAGGCCGCATCTCGTACCCGTGCGGGGCGGCGACGTCATCGCGGCCGTGGCGGATGGCACGGCTGATGCGACCGTCATCACGGTGCCGAACATCGTCGATGTCCCAGGCGTCCGGCTGGTCGGTCTGCTGCCGCGCGAACTCCAGCACGACACGGTCTACACCGCCGGCATCGGCCGCGATACGAAGGATCCCGCCGCGGCGCAGGCGCTGATCCAATTACTGACATCGGCCGAAGCGATAGCCGTTCTGCGCAAAAGGGGCTTTGAGCCGCCGGCTCGATAACGCACGACCATCGCAACTACCGATATGCCGAAAAATTTCGAGCTTGCCGCCATCCGCCATCCATTTTCATGGATGCGGGCATCGATCCGACGCTCACCCGGATACCCGGCACACCGCTCTCGGCGCTCAGGGCCTGCAGGCAATCGCCTCGATTTCGATCTTGGTACCGACCATGTTCGTCGCCTGCAAGGTCGATCGTGACGGCTTGTTCCCCGGGAAGAACTCCGCATAGACACGATTGAATTCCGCGAAGTCGCGCGCGTCCTCGAGCCAGACAGTGGTTTTCACCACGTCGCCGAGTGTGCATCCCGCCAGCGAGAGCACGTGGGCGACGTTCTTCAATGTCTGACGCGTCTGCGCTTCGATCCCGCCTGCGACGAGGCTCCCGTCTTCGTTTCTCGCCACCTGACCGGACACGAACACCAGATCGCCAGCCTTGGTCGCCAGCGACCGGGGCAGGTTTCGAGTGACCGGATTGCGCTCTGCAAAGTATTCGATCGCCATTTGAGCCTCCCACGATCCATTCAGCGCCGGCGTCGACCGGCGAAACGAGCGTAACGCGGAAATGGCGCGCTGCCAATTCGGTGTTCTCGATCGGGAAACTGCTACGCGCCGCAGCATCCGGTCAACGTAATACGCATCGCCGGCGCGGCGTGCCTGATCCTCGGCGTCGTGTTGATCCGCGCGTGACGGCGCGGGGATACCGCGCCGCCCTGAATACCGCCAATCCGCCGTTCCCGGTACCGAAGCTTCATCGGCGAAGCCGATCAGTACCGATCCGACACACCCGTGACCCCGCGCTCGTGCAGCGCGCGGACCAGCCCGGCACGTACCGTCGCGACGTCAGAAAACGCCGGCCGTCGATGCGCGGCGACTTCGGCCGCGGTATAAGGCTTGAAATCGCGCGGCAGCGCATCGCGGTTCATCGTCGTGAGCACCCAGTTGAGCACGTCGGCGAGATCCTTGTCCGACAGCGCCGAATTCGACGCGCCGGGCACGCGCATCACGTACTCGCGCCCCGCTGACAGATGCGTGAAATAACCAAGCGAGTTCGCGAGCGGCGGCACCTTGCCCGGAATGCCGCCGCCCGTCGCCGTGTGGCAGCCCATGCAGTTGAGCACCCAGTGCTGGTGCGCGCGTGTGGTGTCGGTCACGCCGTCGGCATGTGCGGGTACGGCAATCGCGCATGCCGCGACAGCAACCCCCAGCACCGAAGACAGACGGCGTGTCACGAATGCCCCGATCCGCAACGCCACCGCACGCCGGCCACGACGCCGAATGCATCCGGCATTCACAGCCCCAGCCCCTTCGTCACGACCGCACGTTGCGCGTGAACGGCCGTGCCGTCCATCTCCTTCGCACGCGCCGCGCGAATGTCGGCTGCCGTGAACGGCTTCGCGTCGCCGTGCTTGTCGTTGAGATCGAACACGACGTAGTTGAGCACGTTCGCGATATCGTCATCGCTTGCGCTCGCGAACGACGGCATTTTGAAGTTGTAGCGTTTGTCGTGCACGTTGATCTCGCCGAACATCCCGTGCAACAGCGTCGCGACGAGCTGCGCGCGGCCCGCCTCTGCCGTCGCGTACTTGCCCGGATACTCGGTCAGCGGCGGCGCGAGGCCGTCCTGCCCCTTGCCGCCCGCCTGGTGGCACACCGCGCATTGCGCGTCGAACAGGCTCTTGCCCGCCGGGTAATGGACGGCCTGCTGCGCACCGGCCAAACCCGGCAACGCAAAACCCGCGACAGCCGCCACGCACGCGACCACGATCATTCCAGCTTGCTTCACGTTCATTGCTTGGCTGCTCCCAACAAGACCGAAACCGAACAGTGATAATTCGAATTGCCGTTCGCCATGCACCAGTTGATGTCGTTGTTCAGCGACAGCTTGTACAGCGGCTTCTCGCGCTCGTTGCGGTTGCAGAAGCACTTGCCGCACGACGTCTTGCCGCAGCAGTCGTTGTACGACACGATGTAGTCCGACCCGTCGTGCGGATTGCGGCAGGTGCCGATCCACGTGATCGGCGACGGCGTCGTGCCCGGCGGGCAGCTGCTCGACGTGCCGCCGCAGCAACTGCACAGCCAGCCGTCGATCGCGCAGTATTTCCAGTAATCGCAGCTCATCGGATCGTCGCTTGCGCCCGACGCGGCGGCACCGGATGCCGCCGATGCGCCGGACGCCGCATCCGCTGCATACGCGGTGCGATCGACCGGCAACAGCGGCAGCATCGCCGACCCCACCAGCACCTTGCCGAGCTTCGCCATCGCACTGCGCCGCGAACTATGCTGCGCGACGCCACGCGCCGACCGCTCGAACCATGAATCAAACAGGCCCATGTCGTTGTCCTCCGTTGACGTTGAAAGAGGGTCGGCCGATCACGCGCGCTGCGCGTGCTTTTCGTGACCGCCGTGGTCGTGATCGCCGTGCACGAACTGCTGCAGCGATGCAACGCCACGCTCCTTCGCTTCGAACAGGCTCTCCAGATGCTCGCGGGTGTTGACGAGCCCCTTCGCGCGCACGGTGCCGGTGTCGTCGAGCAGCACCGCATACGGCAGCTTGCCGATCTGGTACGCGAGGCCGAGTTCCTGCGACAGCACGTACGGGAAACGCGCGAGGTCGTGCTTCTGCGCGAAGCGCGTGTGTTCATCGCGATCACCGTCGCTCGCGAGCACGATGTTCACCGGCGTCGATTCGCTCGCCTGCAGCGACGGCAACAGCGGCAGCAGCTTCTTGCAGACCGGGCACGTCGGCGACAGGAAGAACAGCAGCGTCGCCTTGCCCGATGCATCGATGCCGCCGACCTTCACCTGCGAGCCGCGAATGTCGGTCAGTTCGAAGGTCGGCGCCATCGCGCCGACTGCCGGGCCCTTGTCGATCATCAGTGCGCCGGCCGGCATGATGCGTTCGTACAGGATGCCGATCTGGCGCACGAGCGCGAGGCAGATCGCGCCGAGCGCGAGAACGGCGACCCACAGCAAGGCGGTGGAAACGGTGAGAGCGGTTTGCATCATGAATTCCTCAGATGGGAAAGGCGCGGTACGTTGGCGAGCAGCACGTCGACGGTGAGCAGCGCGCAGACGATCAGCAGCACGGAAGAGAACAGCGTCAGATAGTCGAACCACACGACCGCGCGGCTGCCCGGCTCGACGAACGCGGTCGCGGCCAGCACGACGAGCAGCAGCACGCGTGCGACATGCAGCCAGCCGATGCCGCGCGGCGCATCCGCGCGCGCGGCGGCAAAACCGGAACAGCCGCAGTCGATGTCGGTATGGCCGCGCAGGATGTTGATCGTCATGCCGGCCGCGAAGACGAGCAGCAACGCGATCAGGCCGAGCGCGCCGGTCATGCGTGTCTCGTGAAACAGCAGCGCCGCGGCGCCGACGGCTTCCGCGAGCGGAATCGCGAACGCGGCGGGTACGGTGAGCGCATCGGGCAGCAGGCGATAGCCGGCGAGCGCCTGCCGGAACGCCGCAGGCCGGCGCATCTTCGCGAAGGCGCCGAGCAGCACGACGACGGCAGCGCCGGCCTGCGCGCTGGTGGCGAGTACGGGATCGAGCGTCATCGCGGCCTCACGGGTTCACGAGCAGCGTCGACGTACTGCCGATCTGCTTCTCGACGTGCTGCAGCTTGCCGGTGCGCGCGTCCATCACGACGAGATCGGACGTGCCCGTCAGCCCGTAGAACAGCGGCTTGTCATCCTCGCTGACCTGGATCGACACGAGCGGATCGATCTTCAGCTGCGCGAGATCCCAGCGCGCGACGCGCTGTTTCGTCTTCAGGTCGTACACCCACACCTGCGTGCCGGGATCCTTGTGCGTGCCGTCGCCGCCCTTGTGCATCAGCACGTAGTAGCGGTTCTGCTTCGCGTGCACGGCCGTCTGCTGCATGCCGCCCGGGCGCCAGCCCTCGGCGCGCTCGGCGTCGGTCAGCAACGACCACGACTTGCCGAACGCGGGCTTGTCGCCGCTGAAATCGGCGCCGCGCACGTTGCCGTGGTACGTCGTGAACAGATAGCCGCCGTGGTAGCGCGACGCGTTGATGAAGGCCGGATCGTTGTCGACGTCGATGAACGCGTCCGACATCGTGCGCTTCGCTTCCTTGCCGTTCGCGTCGAGCGTGACGGTGAGCGCCTTGCCGCTTTCGCACAGCGCGGCGAAGCGGTCGTTCCCCGACGGATACGCGAGCACGCATGCCGCGGTGTCGATCTCCGACAGCACCTTCTTCGACACCGCGTCGATCACCGTCACCGACGCAGCCGGCGTGATGTTCGCGACGTACAGCCGCTTGCCGTCCGCGCTGAACGCGGTGTTGTACGGCGACGGCACGTGCTGCCCGTGCTTCGCCGGAATCACGATCTCGCCCGTGTGATCGAGCGTCGTGTTGTCGGTCATCTCGACGACGTCGGTCCGCGTGCCGTGCGAGCCGCGCGAGAAATAGGTCGTCGCGATGAAGCTCGTCTTGTGGTCGGGCGAGATCGCGAGGCCGGGCGCGAAGCCGCCGTCGATCTGGCCGAGCAGCTTCCTCGCGTCGGCGTCGTACACGAAGATTCGCCCGTCGGTCATCGTCGGCATCGCGATATCGACGACGTACACCTCGTGCGGATGCCACGGCGGCATCTTCTGCACGACCAGTTCCTCAGGCTTTTCCGTCGCGTCCGCGCTGCCGGCCCACGCCGCCGCGAACGCCAGCGTCGCCGCGTAAGCCGCGGTGCGTCGCCTTGTTCTCATGTCGCCTCCAGTTGGGATTCACGTTATGTGGGGCGACTGTAGTTCGACAATAAATCCGTTCAGCACCCGGACCGGCAACGCGTGCGTGCCGATTCGGGATATTGGAAAACCGCCTGAAAGGCGCCTGTTGCCGGCAGCTTCCGACCCCTCGAAAACCCCCGGAGGAATAGCGCTCATCCGTATTGCACCGACCGCGCGGTCGGTTTAATCTTGCGCGGTCCGAACGATCGCCGGAGGCGCCGTGCTCGTGTTTCACCAGAGGTTCGACGACGCAGACCGGCATGCCGAGGCGCTGCGCGGCTGGGACCAGCGTTACGACCAGATCGGCTCCGGCTCGTATCGCAGCGCGGTCAAGCACGTGGAGCTCGACGGCGTGCAGCTGTTCCAGGAGGCGGCGAACGTGCGCGTCATCCAGCGCGGGCGCCTGCCGCCCGGCCATACGGTGTTCGGGATGCCGCTCACCGGCTCGGGCACCTTCGCGTTCGGCGATGCGCGCATCGAACGCGGCACGATCGTGATGGCGCGCGGCGGCGCGCCTTTCGAACTCCATTCTCCTGACGACATGTCGCTGATCGGCGTGGCTGTCGATCCCGAGCTGACGCAGCAGATCGAGGATGCCGCCGACGTCCGGCTCGACACGCGCACGCTGCGGCGCGGCGTCGTCGATGTGCCGGTCGCCGCGCGCGAACGCGCGAGCGTGCAGCTCGCGACGCTGCTCGAACGCGTACTGTCGGCGCCCGACATGTTCGACGCGCCCCGTGCGCAGTCCGAGCTGCGCTGCGATGTCGCCAACGTGCTCGTCGATCTCCTCACCTACCGGATGCCCGAGCCGCCAAACCGCCTCACGCATGCGTGCCACGCCGACATCGTGCGCCGCGTGCACGACTACGTGATCGAGCACCCGGAAGCGCCCGTCGACATCCTGAGCCTGTGCACGCAGCTGCGCGTGAGCCGGCGCACGATGCAGAACAGCTTCCAGTCGGTCGTGCAGACCGGCCCGCTGAACTACACGCGCTCACTGCGCCTCGCGCAGGTGCGACGCCTGCTGCTCGACACGCGGCAGTCCGACCTGCCGATCTGCGAGGCGGCCGCGCGCTGGGGCTTCATCCACCTCGGGCATTTCGCGAACGCGTACAAGGCCCAGTTCGGCGAACTGCCCTCGACGACGGCGCGCCGGACGGTGCGCCACGCAAAAACGCGCTGACCGCCCGCAAAACCCGCGATAATCCGTGGTTGAACGTGCGACGCCCGCGAGCCGGGCGCGGCGTGTGGCTGCCCTGGCCGCTCGCCGCGCAGCGCGCGACGCCCCCCCGACTCCACCCCACGCCCCGATGCCAGAGGATTTCCACTTCCTGTTGCTGCCCGGCTTCTCCGCGCTCGGCTTCATGTCCGCGGTCGAGCCGCTGCGCGTCGCGAACCGGTTTCGCACCGAGCTGTACCGCTGGCACGTGATCAGCGCGGACGGCGCGCCCGTCGCCGCGAGCAACGGCATCCCGGTCGCGGCCGAAGCCGCATACGCGGACGTCGCGCAGGTCGGGACGGTGTTCGTGGTCGCCGGCTTCGATCCGCTCGTGTGCTACGACCGCGCGCTCGGCGACTGGCTGCGCCGCCAGAACCGGCACGGCGCGACGCTCGGCGGCATCGACACCGGCAGCTTCGTGCTCGCGGAGGCCGGGCTGTTCGACGCATCGCAAACGCTCACGCTGCACTGGGAGGCGCTTGCCGCATTCCGCGAACGCTACCCGGGCCTGAACGCGACACAGGAATTGTTCGAGATCGACGACCGGCGCATCACCTGCGCGGGCGGCACCGCGTCGATCGACATGATGCTCGACCTGATCGGCCGGCGGCACGGCGCCGATCTCGCGGCGGCGATCTCCGAGCAGTTCGTCGTCAGCCGCATCCGGCAGCGCTCGGACAGCCAGCGGCTCGAAATCGCCGCGCGCTACGGCGTGCACAACCGCAAGCTGATCCAGGTGATCGACACGATGCAGCGGCACATGGAGAACCCGCTCGGCTCCGACGCGCTCGCGCAGGACGTGTCGATCACGCGGCGCCAGCTCGAACGGCTGTTCAGCGCGACGCTGAACGACACGCCGACGCGCTTCTACCTGAACCTGCGCCTCGATCGTGCGCGCGAGCTGCTGCAACAGACCGACATGAGCATCACGGCGGTGTGCGTCGCATGCGGCTTCGAATCGCCATCGCATTTCTCGCGCACGTACCGCTCGCGTTTCGGCGTGAGCCCGCGCAGCGACCGCCGCGCGACGCGCTGAACGGCGCTGCTTTTGCGTACAATCCGGCGCGCTATTGCGCACGCCGGCAGCGTTTCCCGCCATTCTCTGAACAATATCGGCGATTGATCGACGGACCGAAGCGGCCTTCGAAAATAATTTGCAAAGTCGCTGAAAATGTTCTGTAACATACCTCGCAATTAGATAGGCAGCCCTAAGGAGATGAGAGCCCGGGTCCGACGCACGTCGCGCCGCGCAGGCTGCCGAACCGATATCCATGCCGATCCGAGGGGTATGACATGACGATGCTCGCTTCGCCGTCGCCGCACCTGCCTGCCGTTCGCTTCCCCGCCGCCTGTCCTTTCCGATTCGCTTCGACCTGACGCTTAGTCGTCCTCAGTCAGTCGAATCTCCCAGCACCGCTTCGCCGCACCGGTTCCATCGAGCCGGCGCGCGGGCCGTGTCGTGCCTGCTCGCCACAAGCGTGCAGGCGTGTCCAACCGTTGAGATGAGGATCACGTATGCAGACATCACGCAAAGCATTGCCGCTCGCCCTGGGTCTCGCGCTCGGTTTCGGCATCGTCGGCGGCAGCGCGGCCGATACCAAGGTCGCGAACCCGCAGGCGTCGAGCCTGCGCGAAAGCCTGACGCGCGGCGTGGCACCGGCCGCGGCCAAGGCCGATACCGCCGCGGGGCAGTTCCGCGCCGACGGCGTCGCCGTCACGCTGTACAACCCCGCGTATCGCGCGAAGAAGGCGGCCGCCACGCCCGCCGCCACCGCGCGCGATTTCGTCGCGTCGCAGGCAACGCAGCTCGGGCTCGACCCGGCCGCGCTCGCGAGCCTCGCGGTGACATCGGAGCGCAGCGACGCCGACTTCACCGTCGTACGCTTTCAGCAGCAGGCGGCGGGGCTGCCCGTGTACGGTAGCGACATCGCGGTGACGGTCGCGAAGGACGGCCGCATCCTGTACGTCGCGAGCAACACGATCAACGGCGTGGTCGCCACCGCGCACAAGGCGCAGGCCGTCGACCAGCAGCAGGCGTTCGACCGCGCGCGCGCGTATCTCGGCGTCAGCGGCTTCACGAATCTCGACGCGCAACGCGTCGCGTTCGTCGACAAGGCCGGCACGCATACCGCGTGGAAGGTGCGCGGCCGCCCGCAGGACGGCCCGAAGGGCGACTGGGAACTGCTGATCGACGCGGACAGCGGTGAAGTGCTGCGCGCCGAGGACAAGGCGCTCTATGCGACCGACGGCACCGGTTTCGTATTCCGGCCCGATCCGCTTTCGTCGACGAAGAGCAGCTACGGCAGCACGGGCTACAAGGACAACAGCGACGCCGATTCCACGCAGCTCACGGCCGCGCGCGCGCGCGTGACGCTGAAGGAGCTCGCGCAGTCGGGCGCGCGCTACGTGCTGTCGGGCCCGTATGCGTCGTGCGTCGACTTCGACGCGCCGCGCGACAACGCGTGCCCGGCACAGGCGACGCCGGCGTTCGAGTTCGCGCGCGGCAACCTGTATTTCGAGGCGGTGAACACGTACTTCCACATCGACACGTTCCTCCGTTACGTGAACCAGACGCTCGGCATCAAGGCGCTGCCGTACCAGTACACGGGCGGCGTGCAGTACGACCCGCACGGCGAATCGGGCGACGACAACTCGTCGTACTCGTCGAGCAGCGGCCGGCTGACCTTCGGGCAGGGCGGCGTCGACGATGCGGAAGATGCCGACGTCGTGATCCACGAGCTCGGCCACGGCATCCACGACTGGGTGACCAACGGCGGCCTGTCGCAACAGGAAGGCCTGTCGGAAGGCACCGGCGACTACCTCGCCGCCGCGTACAGCCGCGACTTCAACCAGTGGAGCCCGTCCGACGCGCAGTATCACTGGGTCTACAACTGGGACGGCCACAACGAATACTGGGGCGGCCGCGTGACGAACTGGAACGTCGGGCGCACGTATGCGCAGGCACGCGGCGCGGAGATCCACACGGCCGGCCAGTACTGGGCGTCGTGCAACCTCGTCGCGCGCGACGCGATCGGCGCGCAGGCGATGGACAAGGCGTTCCTGAAGGGGCTGTCGATGACCAACAGCTCGACGAACCAGAAGGCCGCCGCGCAGGCGGTGCTGACGGCCGCCGCCGCGCTCGGCTACAGCAGCGCACAGCTCACGGCAATCGGCAATGCGTACAACCAGAGCTGCACGTACGGCGTGACCGTGCCGCAGAAGTCGTAATTCCGCAGCAGGCGGGGGAGCGTCGCACGATCTGCGGCACCCCCTCTTCCTCGACATCGCTACCCTCACGAGATCGAACATGCCTACCTTGACATTGACCCGCCTGAGCGCCGCACTCGGCGGCATGCTGCTGAGCGCCGCCGCGGCGCACGCGACGCCCGTATGGATCACGCTCGGCGACACCGCGCTCAAGCAGCTTCAACGCATCGACACAAGCGCAACCGCGCAATACAGCACCACAATCGACGCCGGCAAGGCGGCCGATGGCGCCGTGCGCCGCGAAACCGTGCATGTCGTCGAGATCGACGATTCCCGGCTCGGCGAACTCGCGCATGCGGTACACCATGCGCGCGGCCACGGGCCCGGCTACATCGTGCACGATTCGTTCGACGACGCGCGCCAGGCGTTGCAGCCGGTGCCTGCGGCAGTCGCGAAGCGGGCCGCCCTGACCGCGTACACAGTATCGAACGCGCCGCAGATCAACACCTGGCTCCAGCAACTTCAGGCCAGCAACATCGTCGGCACGATCACGTCGCTGTCCGGCTTCACGAACCGCTACTACACGACGTCGCACGGCGTCGCCGCGTCGGACTGGCTCGCGCTGCAGTGGAAGCAGCTCGCCGGCTCGCGCGCCGACATCGCCGTCGAGCAGTTCGCGCATACCGGTTTTCCGCAGAAATCGGTGATCCTGACGATCCGCGGCAGCGATCCGGCCGCCGGCACGATCGTGCTCGGCGGGCACCTCGATTCGACGGTCGGCCGCACGACGGAAAACACGCGCTCGCCCGGTGCCGACGACGACGCATCCGGCATCGCGAGCCTCACCGAAGCGCTGCGCGTGCTGCTCGCGAACGACTATCGGCCGAAGCGGACGATCAAGTTCGTCGGCTACGCAGCCGAGGAAGCCGGCCTGCTCGGCTCGAAGGCGATCGCGAAGCAGTTCCGCGCGCAGAACGCGAACGTGGTCGGCGTGCTGCAGCTCGACATGACGAACTACAAGGGCGATCCGAAAGACATCTACCTGATCACCGACTACACGAACGCCGCACAGAACACCTATCTGACGAACCTCGCGAAGACCTACCTGCCGGAACTCTCGATCGGCACGTCGCAGTGCGGGTATGCGTGCTCGGATCATGCGTCGTGGAATGCGCAGGGCTACCCGGCGTCGTTCCCGTTCGAGGCCGACCAGAACGACAGTCCTACCATCCATACCGTGAACGACACGCTGGAGAATTCGGATCGGCAGGCGAACCACGCGCTGAAGTTCGGCAAGCTGGCGCTCGCGTATGCGGTCGATCTCGGCGGCGACGCCAGCACGGCCGTCAAGCACTGACCGGGGCTCGGCCGGCCCGGCCGAGAACGGGCGCGCTAGTCAGGCGCCCGTTCGAACGCGTTTCCCGTTCCGGATAGAATCGTCGTTCGATCACTTCCGCACCACGGTGCACCGCCATGACCGATTTCTCCCGCTCAATCAGCGATCTCACGCCCGAGCGCGTCACGACCGCGTTCGACCTGGCCGGCCATACGACGGTCCGCTCGCTCGGCGTCGCACAGGGCATCATCGTGCGTTCGCGCTCTATCGTCGGCTCGTTCGGCGCGGCGCTGCAGACCATCTTCGGCGGCAACATCACGCTCTATACGTCGCTGTGCGAGAAGGCGCGCCAGCAGGCATTCGACAAGATGCTCGCCGATGCGCGCAAGCTCGGCGCGAATGCAATCGTCGCGATGCACTACGACTCGACCGAGATCGGCTCGGGCATCACGGAAGTCATCTGCTACGGCACGGCCGTACAGGTCACGCGCGACGCCGGCGCCTGACCATCAAGCGTTACACGCCGGCCGCGCACACGATCGCAACGATCGAGCCGATCACGAGCACCGCGCCGATCGTCTTGCGCTTGTTCAGTTCCGTCCACAACAGCACGCCCGTCAGCGACAGCAGGATCAGCGCGCCGGCGAGCGTATCGACGAGCAGCACCCAGCCGATGCTCAGCCCGACGCCCTTGTGCAGGTTCGTCAGCCATGCGAGCGTGCCGTTGCCGGTGCGCTTGAGCGTCATCGTGTCGCTGCCGACCCAGTAGTCGACGGCAACGCTTTCACGCGGCGACGCGAACACGAGCTGCCAGTGCTCGGGCTGCACGGTCTCGCGGTCGCCCCACGCGACCGGATGCTCGGGCTCCTGCTGCACGCGGCCCATGCGTTCCGGCAGATGCAGATCCGGTTGCGTACGCAACCATTGTGCAAGGTCACGCGGCGACGCGGGTTCGGGATCGGGCACATCGATCCGCAACGTCTCGACATGCGGCGCACCGGTCTGGATCCGCAGCGGCGGCGCACGATGATTCAGCAGGAACCCCGTCGCGCCGAACAGCAGGCCGAGCGCGGCGCCCCACAGGCCGACCCAGCCGTGCACCTTGCGCAGCCACTTGATGAACGTGCCGCGGCGCGATCGCGTGCCGCCGGAGCCGGCCGGACGCGCGCCAGGCGCGACACGCGATGCGGGTGCCGCGTCGATTTCGATGGGATCGGCAACGCTCACGTCTCGCTCCAGATTCTCAACAGATTGTGATAACAGCCGACCAGGCTGCGGCACGCCTGCGTATCGGCGCCGCTTGCGTTGAGCCGCTGGATCGCCGTGTCCATGTCGAACAGCAGCGCGCGCTGCGCATCGCTGCGCACGAGGCTCTGCACCCAGAAGAAGCTCGCGACCCGCACGCCGCGCGTGACCGGCGTGACCTGGTGCAGGCTCGTCGCCGGGTAGACGATCATGTCGCCGGCCGGCAGCTTGACCTGCTGCACGCCATAGGCGTCCTCGATCACGAGTTCGCCGCCGTCGTATTCGTCCGGTGCGGACAGGAACAGCGTGACCGACACGTCGGTGCGCAGCTTCACGCCGTTCGGCAGCACGCGCACCGCGCCGTCGACGTGACTGCCGAACGTCATCCCGCCTTCGTAGCGGTTGAACAGCGGCGGATAGACCTGGTTCGGCAGCGCCGCGCTGATGAACAGCGGATTGCGCTCGACCGCGGCCAGGATCACGTCGCCGAGTTCGCGCGCGACCGGCGAGTGCTCGGCGATCTGCTGGTTGCGCTTGACCGGCGCGCCCGTGTAGCCGGCCGTCGCGCGACCGTCGACCCACGCGTCGCCCGCCCGGTCGAGCCGGTCGCGCATCATGCCCACCTGCTCGGGCGTCAGCACGTTCGGTATGTGTACAAGCATCGTTCCACCTGTTTCATCGAATAACGGGACGGCATGCGTACTGCTCAGAACCGGTAGTCGAGCGTCGCGAGGAACGTGCGCCCGATGCCCGGCACGGCGCGACCGCCGTCCGACTGGATCAGCGCATCGTAATAGAACTTGTTGGTCAGGTTCAGCAGGTTCAGGCGCAGGTCCCACTGCTTCGCGTGATACGCGGCCGTCGCATCCCAGCGCGTGTAGCCGCCCACCTGAACGTAGTTCGTATTCGCCGCGTAGCGTCCCGACATGTAGGTCGGGCCGCCGCCGATCTCCCAGTGCGGCGTGAATGCATAGGTGGTCCACAGCGTGAACGTATTGCGCGGCGTATTCGCGAGCGTCTTGCCCTGCGTGCCGTCGAGCGCGCTCAGGATCACGCCGTTCATGTACGTGTAGCTGCCGAACACCTGCCACTTCGGCGTGATGTGGCCCGTCACGCTCGCCTGGAAGCCGCGCACGCGAATGTCGCCTTCGAGCAGGTATTCGCCCGTCGACGTCAGCGTGCGTGCATTGCTCTTCTCCTGCTGGAACAGCGCCGACGTGACCGACAGGTTGTCGTTCAGCAGATCCCACTTGCCGCCGACCTCGTACGACTTCGTGTGTTCGGGCGACAGGTTCTGCGTGTTGTTCGTGACCGTCAGCGTCTCGAGCGACGGGTTGAACGACGTGCCGTACGAGAAGTAGTACGACTGCGATTCGGTCGGCTGGTAGATCACGCCGGCCCGCACGCTCGTGAAATAGTTCGTCTGCGACGCGTAGCGGGGTGCGCTCACCGTGTTCGCGAGATGCGCCTGGAAGCGGTCCCAGCGCAGCCCGCCGACGAACTTCCAGTCGCGGCCGATCGACACCGTGTCGTTCATGTAGGCGGCGAGCGTCGTCGCGCCCGATTCGGCATGGTTGGCCGGCGTCTGCGTCGCGTTGGCCGCGGTCGACGACAGGTAGGCCGGATTGATCAGCGACAGGATCGGCAGGCCGCTGCGCGTGTACGCCTGGTTCGTGTAGCTGTCGTGCCCGAACTCGACGCCCGCGATCAGGTCATGCTTCACGAAGCCCGTGTCGAACTTGAAATGCGCCATCGTGTCGTTGTCGACCGAATGGTTTTCGATCACGCGATCGTGGCTCGCGAGCTTCACATACAGCGCGGACATCGGCAACGACGTGTAGTTGCCGTTCGCCAGCGCGGTGCTCGACGACCGCGGCCCGGTCAGCACCGCGTTCGCGGCCGTCTCGCGCGCGTCGGTCATCGAGTGCGAGAACGACGTGCGGTTGCTGATCGTCAGCGCGTCGTTGACGCGATGATCGATGCGCGCGGACACCGTCTGCACGTCCTGGATCGTGCGGTCGTCGGTGAGGCCGTAGAACGTGTTCTTCGGCACCGGCGCCGGATGGCCGTTGACCGCGAGCACGCCGTAGTCCGGCATGTCGTAGTTGTGCTGGATCAACGCGGACAGCGTGACCTCGGTCGGCGTGCCGATGCCGAAGCGCAGCTCCGGCGCGATCCCGTAGTCCTTGTTCTTCATCACGTCGCGCGTCGAGCCGAGCGACTGGCCGAACGCGTTGATGCGGAACGCCGACGTCGCGCCGAGCGGCCGGTTCAGGTCGACGCTCGTGCGGTAGTGATCGTCGGTGCCGATCGTCGTCGACACCTCGGCCGACGGCTTCAGGTTCGCCTTCTTCGACACCTGGTTGATCACGCCGCCCGTCGAACCGCGTCCGAACAGCATCGACGACGGACCGTACAGCACCTCGACCGAATCGAGGTCGAACGTGTCGCGGTAGTACTGGTTGCGATCGCGGAAACCGTCGAGATAGATGTCGTTCTGCGCGGTGAAACCGCGCAGGTTGATGTTGTTGCCGATCTGCCCGCCTTCCGCGCCGCCGATCGTGATGCCCGGCGCGTTGCGCAGCGCGTCCTGGAACGACGTGAGCCCCTGCGATTCCATCAGCGCCTTGTTGATCACCGTGACCGACTGCGGAATGTCGCGCAGCGCGGTGGGGGTTTTCGCGCCGACGTTCGAGCGCTCGGCCTGGAAGTCCTGCTGCACGGCCTGCCCCGTGACGCTGATCGTCGGCAGCGCGTCGCGCGCGGTCGCGGCGGCGGCCGGCGACGCAGCGCCCGGTTTCGCGGTGGCGGCGGGCGACGCTTCGGCGCTCGTGCTCTGAGCGAGTGCGGGCGAAGCAATAGGCAAGGCAAAGGCCAGCGCGAGCGCGCTCGCGAACGGGGTCCTGTTCGGCATGGAAATCCAGTCGGAATGAAACCGCCCCGCGTGGAACGCGCGGCGATGCGCGCACGAGGCACGGATGCGTTGGCTCGCTGGGCGACGACGATCAGGCCGACGACGACACTGGCTGGCTACGGTTGACGAGTGACCGGCGGCGCAGTCGCCGCAGCGGTCATGAAAATGAGAATCGGTATCATTCCAGATATTTCTTATTGTTTCAATTGATAACCGCTTCGTCATACGAAAGGGCTATGTTTCGAAAAATTACGGAAAGTTAATTGTAATTAGTAGAATAGATTCCGTAATTCTCATCGGTCATTTCATCCGATGAATAATCGCTCGAAGCCCGGCGCAGCAAGGCATTGATGGAATAGCCCCTTTTCGGTTTCCCGCCTCGTCGAATCCGGCCGGCGCTCACGGTTTCCGGCGCCATCGCTTCGACCCAATCGAAACGACGGCTGCCCGTCTGATTAATCAGACGATTATCCAGGTCGAATTCCGTTTGGCAATTGATTGAAAATAGAAAGCGTTTTGAAATAAATTGCCGTGAACAAGGCCGGCTTCAGGCGGATGCATCCGGCCGTGACATCGGCTCAATGATCGCGCTCCAGCGACGTCATGTTCCGCAAGGTCGGAAACAGGCGCATCCACGTGAGCGCAACGGCGATCGTCGCCGCGCCGCCGACCACGATCGCCGCCGGCGCGCCCCACCACGCAGCCGTCACGCCCGATTCGAATTCGCCGAGCTGGTTCGACGTGCCGATGAACAGCGAGTTGACCGCGCTCACGCGACCGAGCATGTCGTCCGGCGTGCGCAGTTGCACGAGCGACAGGCGCACGACGACGCTGACCACGTCAGACGCGCCCAACGCCGCCAGCGCGACGAGCGACAGCGCAAAATTCTTCGACAGCCCGAACACGATCGTCGCGATGCCGAATGCGATCACGCCGCCGAACATCGCGCGGCCCGGCCGCCCCTTGAGCGGAAAGCGCGTCAGCCACAGCGTGCCCGCGAGCGCACCGACCGCGGGTGCCGCGCGCAATGCGCCCAGCCCCCACGGTCCGACCTGCAGGATGTCGCGTGCGTAGATCGGCAGCAGCGCGGTTGCGCCGCCGAACAGCACCGCGAACAAGTCGAGCGACAGCGCGCCGAGGATCGCCGGTTCGCGCCGGATGAACGCGATGCCCGAGAACACCGAACGCAGCGTAACCGGCTCGCGCGCGGGCGGCGCACTGCGCAGCGGAATCGTGCTGCTCAGCACCGCCGCGATCGCGAATGCGACGACGCTCGTGCCGAACGCGACCGGCGCACCAACGCCGTACAGCAGCCCGCCGAACGCCGGCCCGAGAATCTGCGCGGCCTGGTTCGCGGACGTCGATAGCGCGGTCGCGCGCGGCAGGTCGCTGCGCGGCACGACGGCCGGCAGCAGCGACGACACCGACGGCGATTCGAACGCGCGCGTGGTGCCGACGATCGCCGCGAGCGCATACACGCCCGTTGCGGTGAGCCCGCCTTGCGCCGCGCCGAGCAGGAACACGCCGGCAGCCAGCGCCTCGACGCCCTGGCAGATGGTCGCGATGCGCCGGCGGTCGTAGCGGTCGGCCACCTGCCCGACGACGAGCGTGAGCGCGAACATCGGCACGAACTGCGCGAGCCCGACGAGACCGAGCGCGAACGCGCTGTGCGTGAGCGCATAGACGTACCAGCCGATCGCGACCGACAGGATCTGGAATGCCAGCGACGACATCACGCGCGTGCCCCAGAAGCGCTGGAACGGTGCGTGGCGGAACAGGTTGGCGGGTAACGGCGACGGCGGACGGGATTCGGGTAACGGGGTGGTCATCGGAGAGACGTCATCGGAAGGAAGCGGGCGATCGGCGAGGTGCGATGCGGCCAAACGGCGATGATATCGCCAACCGGCCCGCCCCTGCCGGACGCTCGCGCCGCGCCGGCGCCCCCGGCGCACACTGCGCGGCCCTGCCGCCGCGCAAAAAAAAAAGCGCGAACCGCGGTTCGCGCCAAAGAGAGACCTCGCTGAAGACGTCGAAAGATCTACCCCACCCCACTCAGAAAGAATGCCGCATCCCGATTCGCACATCGGCCTGCGTCTGCGTGGTCGACGGCGTGAAGCTGTAGCCGATCACCGCATCGACACCCTGCGACGCGCGCAGGTAGTCGCCGGAAATGTAGACGTCGGTGCGCTTCGACAGCAGGTAGTGCAGGCCGGCCGTGCCCTGGTTCCAGTGGTGGCCTTCGAAGCGCGTGTGCTGGTAGCCCGCGATGAAGCTCAGCGCCGGCGTGAACTGGTACAGGCCGCCGCCCTCATACACCTGCATGTGCGACGACTGGCCGAAGCCCTTGATCGTCGTGTACGAGTAGTTTGCATCGAGCGTCAGCTTGCCGATCGTGTAGCTCGCGCCGACGCCGAACGTGCCCTGGCTGTCGACGTCCATCGCGGTGTTCGCGAACAGGTCGGTGCGCGCGCCGGTCGCCGGATCGACGGTGACGGTCTGCTGGCCGAGGAACGTGTGCGTGCCGATCATCGCATACGGGTCGAACGCATAGATGCCGTTCGGGTTGTTCAGGCGCGTGTACGCGGCACCGATCGAGAAGTCGCCCTTCGTGAAGCTCGCGCCCGCGCTCCATGCGCTGTTGCGGTGGAAGTTGCCGGCGACGTTGCCGAACGAATACATCGCGCCGACCTTGAAGCCGTTCAGGTCGTTCGACAGGAACTTCACCGAGTTCGGCAGGCGGTCGCCGTTGAAGCGGTCGAAGTCGCCCTGGTGGATCGCATAGCCGCTGCCCCATGCCGAGATGTTGTAGATCGACACGAGCTCGTTGGTGATGTCCAGCTGGTTACCGAACGACAGCGTGCCCCAGTCGTTCTGCAGGCCGACATAAGCCTGGCGGCCGAACTCCGCCCCGCCGAAGCCGAGTTGCCCGTTGCCGAGGTGGAAGCCGCTCTCGAGCGTGAACACGGCCTTCAGGCCGCCGCCGAGATCTTCGGTGCCCTTCAGGCCGAAGCGGTTGCCGTACGCGATGCCGTCGTCGAACTTGACCACGTGCGAGCCGCCCGTGTTGTTCACGTACGTGATGCCCGCGTCGATGATCCCGTACAGCGTCACGCTGCTCTGCGCGTGGCCGATGGCGGGAATACAGGCCGCGCATGCAAGCGCGGCGGCTACGGCAACTTTCTTTTGCTTCATTGTCGACCACCCTCCCTGAACCGTTCGATGGAAAGAACCGTGGCCTGGCGCGCGCCGCAATACGCCGGCTGATTCGAATTCATTACGTCCGCTGGCTTCGGCATTTCGTTTTCCGCAATAACGAAGCCATTGGCGAAAAATACAAACCCATATTTCCTGCCACCCGTCTGAAGGCGACACCAAATGGTCTCGATGCGACTGGTCGGGAAAACACGGAGACGGGCGGCGCGGCAAAAACCGGCCGCCCGGAGGCAGGTCAGCGGCCGTCGAGCACCGCGCGCACGGCCGGCAGCGCGGGTGCGCCGGCCGCCGTGGTCACGCCGTCGAGCCAGCCTGCGACGAGCGCGGGCTCGGCCTTCAGCGCATGCTGCGCGGCGAGCGACGGCGTCGTCTTGTTGTCGAGCATGTCGGCGATCATCCGGTTCTCGACGTCGACGGAGAAGGTCATCTGCCGGAACAAGCGCGCCAGGTTCGCGCACTGGCCGGCAAAGCCCGGGCGCGTCACCGTATTGACCGTCGCACCGCCGTAGTTCGGGCCGAAGTACGCGTCGCCGCCCGACAGGTAGGTCAGGTGGAACTTGGTGTTCATCAGGTGCGGCTCCCAGGCCAGAAACACGATCCAGCGCTTGTCGCGCACCGCGCGCTCGACCTGCGTGAGCATCCCCGTCTCGCTCGATTCGACGAGCGACCAGTTCGCCTGGCCAAGCGCATGGTCGGACAGCATCCGCTTGATGTTCTGGTTCGCGGGCGCACCAGGCTCGATCCCGTAGATCTTGTCGCCGAAGCGGTCCGCGTAGCGCGCGAGATCGGCGAACGTGCGCACGCCCGCGGCCGCGACGTAGTCGGGCACGGCCAGCGTGAACTTCGCGCCGCTCAGGTTCGCGTGCAGCACGTCGATCGACTTCTCGTCGACGAACGGCTTCACGAGCGGCGCCTGCGCGGGCATCCAGTTGCCGAGGAACACGTCGACCTGCCCTTTCTTCAAGCCCTGGTACGTGATCGGCACCGACAGGTTCGCGACGTCCTGCCGGTAGCCGAGCGCCTTCAGCACGACACCGGCCATCGCGTTCGTCGCGTCGATGTCGGTCCAGCCGGGCGCCGCCATCTTCACGTCGCGGCACGTCTGCGGGTCGGCGGCGTGCGCGGGCGGCATCGCCGCCACGCACGCGGCCGTGGCGAGCGCCGTGCCGAGCCTCCGGATTGCTGCATGGGATTGCCGTTTCATGGTTTGCTTCCTCCGTCGTTCGTCAATGAGCGCGATGCGATACGTTCAGCGCCCGACGCGCGGAAAGCGCGCCATCGCTTCGAGCGTGTCGAGTTCGATGTGATTGCGCATGTAGCGCTGGCTCGCGTCGGTGAACGGCTGCCAGTCCCACGCCTGGATGCGGCCCTGCGTCGTCGCCACGTAATGGAAGCGGCGCCGCCGCTGGCTCGCGCGCACCTGCGCGTCGAGTGCCGGCAGGTTCCAGCGCCGCGCGGCCTCCGCGCGGAACGCGGCGAGCACGTCGGCGGCTTCGGGCAGGCCGGCCAGGTTCGTGCGCTCGCGCGGATCGTCGGCGAGGTGGTAGAGCTGATCGGGGTCGGCCGGGCAGTGCACGTACTTCCAGTCGCCGCGGCGGATCATCACGACCGGCGCGACCGCCCCTTCCGCGAGGTATTCACCCAGTGCGACGTCGTGCGCGGGCGCGCCTTGAAGATGCGGCACGAGGCTCGCGCCGTCAACCGGGTCCGGCCATCCGGCGTCGGGCCAGCCGCCGGCGGGCGCCGCACCGGCCAGGTCGACGAGCGTCGGCAGCAGGTCGACGTGCGACACGGGCCCGCGCACGCGCGCGGCGTCGAAGCGGCCCGGCGCGTGGACGATCAGCGGCACGCGGCAGCCGCCTTCGAAGAACGTCATCTTGTACCAGAGCCCGCGCTCGCCGAGCATGTCGCCGTGGTCGGACGTGACGATCACGATCGTGTCGTCGGCGAACCCGCATTGCTCGAGCGCGGCCAGCACGCTGCCGAACTGCGCGTCGACATAGGACGTCGCGCCGTAGTACGCGCGGCGCGCGGCGCGGATCTGCGCGTTGGTCGGCGGCGTGCGGTCGTTTTCGCAGACGAAGCGCAGCCGCCGCGAATGCGGATCGCTCTGCTCCGCGTCGAGCCGCACGGCCGGCATGTCGATCTCGTCGTCGCTGTACAGATCCCAGTATTCGCGCGTGATCGCATACGGATCGTGTGGATGCGTCAGCGACACGACCATGCAGAACGGCCGCGCGTCGTGCCCGGCCGCCCGCTCGCGCGCGACGTCGTACAGTTTCTGCCTGGCCGCGAACGTGACCTCGTCATCGAAGTCGAGCTGGTTCGTGCGCACGCACGGGCCGGCCTCGAGCACCGAACTCATGTTGTGATACCAGCTCGGCCGCTCGGTCGGATGATCCCAGTCCGGCACCCAGCCGAAGTCGGCCGGATAGATGTCGGTCGTCAGCCGCTCCTCGAAGCCGTGAAGCTGGTCGGGGCCGCAGAAATGCATCTTGCCGGACAGCATCGTGCGGTACCCGCCGGCCCGCAGGTAGTGCGCGAAGGTCAGCGTTTGCGCCGGCAATTCGGCGGCGTTATCGTAGGCGCCGATACCCGACGGCAGCTTGCCGGTCAGCAGCGAGAAACGCGACGGCGCACACAGCGGGCTCGCGCAATACGCGGCATCGAACACCACGCCTTGCGCGGCGAGGCGATCGAGCGTCGGCGTGCGCGCGACGCGGTTGCCGTATGCCGGCAACGCGAACGGCGTCAACTGGTCGGCCATCAGGATCAGGATGTTGGGAGTCGGGTTCGTCATCGCGGTCGTGGGGAAATCGGTGTTCGAACGAAACGGCGCGACGCTCGTGCAGCGAAGCAGCCGGCAAGACGGACGCGGCCTGCAGAAAGTACCGCGCGCACTGGCCGCGACTGGCTAGAATCCTGGAAGGCCTGGCGCGGCGCCGTGCCGTCCGAAGCACTATCCCCCGCCCGAATTCGCGCGGGAAGGCGTTCGGCCCTTATGAGGCCATTAGAGAGACTTATGTCGAAATCCGAACCGTTACCGTCGATGCAGGCGCTGCGCGCGTTCGAATCGGCCGCCCGTCTCCAGAGCTTCACGGCCGCCGCGCGCGAGCTCGGCTCGACGCAGCCGGCCGTGAGCCAGCAGGTGTTCCAGCTCGAGGCGGAACTCGGCGTGCCGCTGTTCGAGCGCAGCCCGCGCGGCGTCACGCTGACGAGCGACGGCCAGTGCCTGTACGAAGCCGTGCGGGTGAGCCTCGACACGCTGCGCGGCGCCACCGCGACGCTGCGCGCGCGCCGCGAGCACGGCGCGCTCACGATCGTCACGGATTTCGGTTTCGCGACCTACTGGCTGATGCCGCGCCTCGCGGGGCTGAAGCGCGTGATGCCGGACGTCGACGTACGGGTCGTCACGTCACAGGATTACGACGCGCAGCGCGACCACGCCGACATCGCGATCCTGTTCGGCGACGGCCACTGGCCGTCGTGCACGGCCGCGCGGCTCTTTCCGGAATCCGTCACGCCCGTGTGCTCGCCCGCGTTCCGCGCGGCGCACCCGCAAGTCACACGGCCCGAGCACCTGCATACGCTGCCGCTGCTGCACGTGCAGCCGACGCGCCCCGAGCGCTGGCTGTCGTGGGCCGGCTGGTTCGACGCGCACGGCCTCGACGCGCCGGCCGACGCGCGCGGCGTGACCTTCAACAGCTATGCGCTGGTGATCCATGCGGCGCTGCTCGACGAGGGCGTCGCGCTCGGCTGGTCGCCGCTCGTCGACGAGCTCGTCGCGTCCGGGCAGCTCGTGAAGCTCGTCGACGCGCCCGTCGTGACGTCGCGCGGCTACTTCCTCGTGCGGCCGCCGCAGCGGCCCGAGCCGGACGCGACCCACGTGTTCCGGCGCTGGCTGCTCGACGCGTGCGCGCCGGCCTGAACGGCCGTCCGACCGGTCAGCAGACCCCCGCCTGACGTCCGCCGGGCGGCTGCCAGCGCGCCGGCGCCCGCCCGGGCGGGGCTGGCGCGCCGATACCAGCCACACGGCGGGTTGGTTCTATCCGCGCCCGAATCGTCCTGATTTACTTGAGTCTCCCGCTACCCGCGTAGCCTGGCGCCCGGTGCGCCGCCGCGCGGGTTCGCGCCCCAAGACATCCGAGGAATCTCATGACCGCCGACTCACGCCCCGATCAATTCGTCCTGACGCTGTCGTGCCCGAGCGCGGCCGGCCAGGTCGCCGCCGTCGTCGGCTTTCTCGAGCGCCATCGCTGCTATGTCGATGCGCTGAACGTGTTCGACGACGATCTCAGCAACCACTTCTTCGTGCGCTGCGTGTTTCATCCGACGGATGAGACGCTGCAGATCGACGCGCTGCGCCAGGAGTTCGGGCCGATCGCGGCCGAGCTCGGCGGCCGCGACGGCGACACGCAATGGGCGATCCACGACGTGAACGCGCGCCCGAAGGTGCTGATCATGGTGTCGAAGCTCGAGCACTGCCTCGCGGACCTGCTGTTCCGCTGGCGGATGGGCGAGCTGAAGATGGACATCGTGGGCATCGTGTCGAACCATCCCGACTTCGAGCCGCTCGCCGCGCAGCACGGTCTGCCGTTCCGTCATTTCCCGATCACGGCCGACACCAAGGCGCAGCAGGAAGCGCAGTGGCTCGATTTCTTCGAGTCGAGCGGCGCCGAACTCGTGATTCTCGCGCGCTACATGCAGGTGCTGTCGCAGGAAACGAGCGCGAAGCTCGCGAACCGTGCGATCAACATCCATCACTCGTTCCTGCCCGGCTTCAAGGGCGCGAAGCCGTATCACCAGGCGCATGCGCGCGGCGTGAAGCTGATCGGCGCGACCGCGCACTTCGTGACCGACGATCTCGACGAAGGCCCGATCATCGAGCAGGTGGTCGAACGTGTCGATCACGCGCTGCGGCCCGAGCAGCTGCTCGCGGTCGGCCGCGACGTGGAATGCATCACGCTCGCGCGCGCGGTGAAGGGATTCATCGAGCGGCGGGTGTTCCTGAACGGCGATCGGACGGTGGTGTTTCCGTAAGCGCGTCGCGCGCTCTCCCCGCACGGGTTCGCCAAGCAGCAAAAAAAACCGACCGGCACTCGCCGGTCGGTTTTTTATCGCTTGCCGTTCGACGCTTCGCACGACGGCCCCGGGTGCGGTGTCCGGATTCGTCGCGCACGGCGCGTGCCGCGGTCAGCCGCTTACCTCACCCACGCGAAGTAGTACGACAGCCAGATCGTGAGCCCGGCCCCGATCAGCGCCGCATACGGCATCAGGTTCAGCCACCTCGCGCGCTTCGGCACCTCGAGTTCCATGTCGCGCTGCATCTGCGCGGGGAAACGGCCGCGATCCTGCCAGTAGTGGCGATACAGGAACACCGGCACGATCAGCAGCATCGCGATCAGCCCGTTGCGCAGCGTGCCTTCGCCCTGCAGGTTCGCGCCCGCGCCGACATAGACGAGGTTCGCGTAGCCGCAGATCGAACCCGCGACGAGCAGCCAGGTCGGGCAGCGGAACGGCCGATCCCAGTTGCCGCGATCCATCCGGTGGATCCAGCCCGACTGAAGATTCAGGAACACGAACAGCATGTAGCAGACGTTCGAGATCGACAGCACCGTCATGTAGTCCGACATCATCAGCAACACGAGGTTGAAGCCGAGATCGGTCCACATCGCGCGCGTGGGCGAGCCGTGCTCGTTCACGTGCGACAGGTACTTCGGCAGCCAGCCGTCGACCGAGGCCTGGTACAGCGTGCGCGACGAACCCATCATCGACGTCATCACGATCAGCAGGATCGACAGCATCAGCATCACGATGACCGCATTCGCGACCCATGCGCCTCCGCCGACGATCTTCGCCATCGCGGCCGCAACGCCGGTGCCGTCGCCGATCGCCGGATCGAGCATCGCCTGCGTGCCGAGCGCGCCCTGGAACGCCATCGGCACGAGCGTCATCACGACGAGACACAGCGCCCCCGACCAGAAGATCGCCTTCGCGGTGTCGCGACGCGGATCGCGGAACTCACGCGTGTAGCAGACAGCCGTCTCGAAACCGTATGACGCCCAGCCGGCCATGAACATCGCGCCGAGCGCCATCGTGACGCCCTGCCCGTTCCACGAGCCGAACGTCGCGGCCGTGAGGTTGCCGTGCGCATCGTGACCGAGCGGCAGCAGCGGAAGCAGGTTCGACATCGGCACGTCGCCGGTGACGAACGGCACGATGCCGACGATCAGGAGCGGCGTGAGCGATGCGATGCCGAGAATGCGCTGCGTGCGCGCAGCCTTCGACGCGCCGCTGTGCTGAAGCTTGAACGTGATGAGAAGCAGAATCGTCGCGATGATGAAGATCGCGTTGATTCGCAGCGACAGACCGGGCTTGATGAAACCGAGATCCGCAACCTTGAGCTGCCACTGCAGCACCGCCGCGTCGGCGGGAAAGAGACTCGTGAGTGCATAGCTCGCCGCGAGGCCGCAGCCGAGCGCGAGCATCGGCGACCACGCGAGCCAGTTGCACCACACGGAAACCGGGGCAATCAGCTTGCTGTAACGGACCCAGCCGATCGCGCCATACACCGACGCGCCACCCGATTTATGAGGAAATAGCCCCGATATTTCCGCATAAGTCGCGCTTTGAATCAGCCCCATCGTGATCGCGGCGATCCAGATCGCCCACGCGGGCTGGCCGATCGTCGCGCATACGCCGCCGATCGTGAACAGCACGCCTGCCGGCACACCGCTCGTTACCCAGAATGCGTCTTTCCAAGTCAGGCCACGATGCAGCGTGTGGCCCGTCGAATCATGTGAGATGGTTGCCTCGACATCACTGGTGCGATTTGCACGCAGTCCTGCTTGACTCATCCAATTCCTCCTCTCGATCAGAGTTAGCGCTTCAGCGCTTACTCTGGTCCGATGCAAAGCAGATGACTCCGCACAAGGGCGCCAGTGTAACAACTTACGTGCCTTCTTGCAGAATCAAAAAAATAATTCCGGGATAAGGCCGTGTCGCAGTGCGATTATTTCGCACTCCTGCCAACCTTTCCCGGACTGTCTCGTCATCTATTTATTGCGGCGAATCGCCGCGGGCTTATTGCGCGCCTTCAGTCCACGCATTCACACGGTCTGCATGCGCTGCAATCCATGCATCCGCGGCCGCTTCCGGCTTCGAGCCGTTCTGGATCGCCAGCATCACGCTGTCGATCTCGCCCGGCTTCCACTGGAATTTCTTCAGGAACACGACCACCGGCTTCGCCTTCGTTTCGAGGCCCGGATTCGCGACGCTGTCGACGTGCTCCGCACCGCCGAACACCTTCTTCGGATCCTCGAGGAAGCGCAGCTTCCATTTCGCGAACATCCAGTGCGGTGCCCAGCCAGTGACGATCACCGGCTTGTTCGCGTTGACCGAACGCGCCAGTTCCGCCGTCATCGCGCTGCCCGAACTCGGCATCAGCGAGTAGCTGAGGCCGTAGCTCTTGATCGCCTCGTCGGCCTTGCGCATCACGCCGGCACCGGCGTCGATCCCGACGATGCGGCCGCCGAAGTCGGCCTTCTCCGCGTTCAGGTCATCGATGCTCTTCGCCTTCACGTAGGCCGGCACGATCAGGCCGATCTTCGCGTCGTTGAAGTTCGCGCCGAGATCGACGACCTTGGCCTTGTACTGGTCCCAGTACGAGCCGTGCGTGACCGGCAGCCACGCGGACAGCGTCGCATCGAGGTCGCCGCGCGCGACGCCCTGCCACATCACGCCGGCCGCGACCGGCACGAGTTGCACCTGGTAGCCGAGCTTCTTCTCGATGATGCGCGCGGCGACGTTCGACGTCGCGACGCTGTCGTCCCAGCCTTCTACATAGCCGATCTTCAGCGTCGGCTTCGTATCCGCGAGTGCCGACGCACTCAGTGCCACCATTGCCGACAGTGCGCCGGTCCACAACAGCTTTCCGAACAACTTCATGGTCGATCTCCTTGATATGCGCTCACCGCGCGTTGCCTCTCTAGGTTCTTCAACCACAAATCCGCGGTATCGTTGTTTTCCGACGGATGCTTGTCCGGACGCGACGCACCCGGACAGCCAATGGCTTGCTTCGACTACTTGTCGATCACGAGGTCCGACAGCGGCTTGCTGCAGCACAGCAGCACCATGCCCTGATCGATCTCGCGCTGGCGGATGCCGCCGTTGTGCTTCATCTCCACCTGCCCCGACACGAGCTTCACCTTGCAGGTGCCGCACATGCCCTGCGTGCACGACGCGGGCAGCCGCACACCCGACTGGCGCGCCGCGTCGAGCACGTGCTGCCCGGAGCCGCACGCAATCTCGCGGTTGCTCTTCGCGAAGCTGACCGTGTACTGCTTCGTCGCGACGTCGCCGTCGTTGGCCGCCGGCACGAGTTCGGCGAGCACGTCGTCGCTCGCGGTCTGCGCGAGCGTTTCGAACGAGAAGCTTTCCTCGTGATACTGCTTGCGGTCGAAGCCGGCTTCGTCGAGCAGGTCGCGCACGGCCTTCATGTACGGCGCGGGGCCGCACGTGAAGATCTCGCGTTCCATGAAGTCCGGTGCGATCAGCTTCAGCAGCGGCAGCGTCAGGAAGCCCGTGACGCCCGGCCAGTTGGTGCGCGCACCGACGCGCTCGACGACGAACGACGTGCGGAAGTTCGTATGGTTCGACGCGATCAGGTCGAGCTCGCGCGCGAAGATGATGTCGTCCGGCGTGCGTGCGCTGTGCACGAACAGGATGTCGCGATCCTCGGCGAGATCATGGTGCGCGCGGCTCATCGACATCAGCGGCGTGACGCCCGAGCCGGCCGACAGGAACAGGTACTTGCGCGCCGGATGACGCGCGCACGTGAATTCGCCGGCCGGGCCGAGCACGCGAACCGACGCGCCCGGCTGCAGGTTGTCGTGCAGCCAGTTCGACACCTTGCCGCCCGGCACGCGCTTGACCGTGATCGAGATCGTGTGCGGCCGCGCCGGTGACGACGAGATCGTGTAGCACCGGTTGATCGTCTCGCCTTCGATGTCGAGCTCGAGCGTGATGAACTGCCCGGGCTCGAACGAGAATGCACGGCCTTGCGGCGAACGGAAGAAGAAGCTCTTCACGTCGTGGGTTTCCTGCCGAACGTGGCAGCACACCAGCGTTTCCTCGACGTCACTCGTCCAGCGCTCCGGCAGCGCGCTCCAGAACGCCGGGTGCGTCACCCGGCTGTCCGCCGGCTCGAAATGGGCCGCATCTCGCATCATGTCTTGCTCCGCTTGTTCGCTGCTAAGTACTACGCGCCGATTTTTTCGGCGAGCCGGCCGATGTACCAGGCCGAGAATTTTTCGACGAGACCTTCCGTGTACGGCGAATACGGGCCCGGCTCGTACGCGCTGCTGGTCGCGCCGCGCTGCGAGAACTCGACGAGCGCGCGATCCTGGTCGTTGGTCGCGTTCCACACGGCCGTGAGGTTCTTCACGTCGTAGTCGATGCCTTCCTTCGCGTCCTTGTGCACGAGCCACTTGGTGCGCACCAGCGTCTTGCCGGCCGACAGCGGAATCACCGAGAACGTCACGATGTGATCGCTCATGAAGTGGTGCCACGAGTTCGGCTGCGTCCAGAACGACAGGCCGCCGAGGTCGGCCTGGTCGAACTGGCCGAGCAGCTTCTTCGATGCGACCTTCGCGTCGAGCGTCTGCGATTCGCCGTGGCGGTCGAGCGGCAGGCGCTGCGTGCGGAAGCCCGTCACGTCGCTCAGCTTCTCGATTTCGGCGGACGGCAGGCCCATCTCGGCCCACTCCTTGCCGCGGCGCACGCAGGTTTCCGCGAACGCGTCCATGCCTTCGGCGTTCGCGTCGGAGCGCTGGTAGCCGAAGCCGTATTCGTACAGCGAGATCGTCAGCTCCGGATGGTTCGCGACGCAGTGATAGCACTCGCGGTTGTTCTCCATCGTGAGCTTCCAGTTGCCTTCCTCGATGATGTCGACCTGCGCGGCGATCTTCGCGTTCGGCAGATCGTGCGGCAGCAGGTACGGCTCCATCTCGGCGCGCAGCTGCGCGAAATCGACCGGCGGCTCCTCGGCGAGGCAGACGAAGATCAGGCCCGCGAGGTTCTGCACGTGCACCGACTTCAGGCTGTGCTTGCAGCGGTCGAACTGCTCGCCCATGTGCTCGGCGAACATCAGCTGGCCGGTCAGGTTGTAGGTCCAGCTGTGGTACGGGCACACGATGTTGCCCACCGAGCCTTTATCCTCGTTGCACAGGCGCGCGCCGCGGTGGCGGCACACGTTGTGGAACGCGCGGATTTCCATGTCATCGTCGCGCACGATCAGGATCGAGTCGCTGCCCAGTTCCACGGTCACGTAGTCGCCCGGCTCGGGAACGTCCGGTTCGACCGCGACCTGGATCCAGTGCTGGCGGAAAATCGCCTCCATGTCGAGGGCGAAGATGTCCTCGCTCGTATAGAACGGCGCCTCGAGGCTGTGGCCTTCCTTGCGTCGCTCGATCAGTGCACGAATGTCTGCCGATACTTTCATCGTTTGCTCCGGATTCCTTGCATCCCAGTGTGGTTGCCGACAGGCATCAACATCAGTAGTCGATGAGCTGATGCTCGCGCAAATACGCGAGGATCACTTGTGCTTTTTCGACTGAACTCCCTTCATTTACGACGTTGCCGCCGCGGCTTTCGGTCGTCGTCGCGGACAGCATCCGGGCATGCCCGGAACGCTTCTCGGCGGCGACCAGTTTTACGGGTTTACGCTCGATCGGGCCGACCTTCCAGGCGGCCGCATCGGCATCCGCGCCGGTCGACGTGAGCGCCGGGCGGATCGCGCCGGCCCGCAGCCGCGCATACGCGTAGCGCGGCGCCACGTTGGCGAGCGGATGGACCGCGACGACGGCCGGCAGCGCCGCGTCGACGCGCCGCCGCAGCCCTTTCGGCAAGAATTGCCGGACCGCCGCGCGGCCGCCGTCGACCGTCACGTCGACGGCCGAGCCGACGAGCGGATAGCCAAGCGTCGCGGCGACGCGATACGGCAGCATCCCGGTGTCGTACGCGCCTTCGGCGCGGGTGCCGGTCAGCACCAGGTCGTACCCTTCGACGCGCGCGGCGAGTGCGTGCACGGCATCGTCGCCGTCGCGGCAGGCCAGCACCTCGACCTGCCGTGCGCCGAGCGCGAGGTATTCGGCAAGCGCTTCATTGGCGGGGTCGCCCGCATGGATCACGTCGAGCTGCGCGCGATGCTTCTCCGCGAGCTGGCGGCCGGCCTCGAGCGCGGCCGCGTCATTGCGGCTGTAGCGCGCGGTACCGCTGACCGGGTGCCGGCCCACGGACACGAGCACCGCGATGCGTTGCAACTGGCGGGGGGCGTTCATGCTGCGACTCCTTCGGTTTCACGGGTGCCGACCGCGGTCGACGATTGTCCGCGCGACGCGCGCGCGGCCTGCACCTGTTCGATCAGCGCGGCGATCGTCGCCTGCGCGTCGCCCACCACCGTCAGGTTCGCGCGCTTCGCGATCGGCGCGCTGCCGTCGAGGTTGACCGCGATCACGTGGCGGCAGTCCTTGATCCCCTGCAGGTGCTGCACCGCGCCCGAGATGCCGAACGCGATGTACACGCTGGCCTCGACCGTCTTGCCGGTCGCGCCCACCTGCTTGTCGCGCGTGAAGTGGCCGTTGTCGACCGCGACGCGGCTCGCGCCGATCGCCGCGCCGAATGCGCCGGCGAGTTGCTCGAACGCGCCGATGTCGGACACGCCGTTGCCGGCCGACACGATGAAGTCGGCTTCCTCCAGCGCGACCTGCGCCGCATCGATTTCCTCGAGGCCGAGGTCGCGATACGGCTGCGCCGCGTCGCCGGCCGGGCGAATGAAGTCGGCGGCCAGGCGCTCGCCCGCGCCGACGAACGGCAGCTTCGGCTCGACCGCGTTCTGCGCGAGCAGGATCACGTCGGGCAATCCGCGCGTCGCGAACGCACGGCCGGCCCGCGCATACGCGCCGACATGCTTCGCGTCGATCTCGACCACGTGGGTCGCGACGCTCGCGCCGGCCGCCGCCGCGTAACGCCGGCCGAGATCGCCGTCGCCGGTTGCGTTGTCGGGCACGAACACGTGCTTCGGCGCGAGCGCCGCGGCGCATGCCTGCAAGGCTTGCAATTCGCTTTCGGGCGCAAAGGCGCGACGGTCGAAGCCGGCCAGCTCGATCAGCTTGTCGACGCCGAGTTCGGCGGCGTCATCCTTCAGTTCGCCGAATGCCAGCAGCGCGACTTCCGTCTGCGCGTCGGCCAGCACCGCGGCGGCGGCGATCGCCTGCCGCGCATGGTCGTCGAGCGCGCCGCGCTCGGTGTGCGCCACCACCAGCATCACGTGCTTCGGGTCCTGCACCGCGCGGCGCGGCTTCGCGGCGGCGCCATGACCGTGCGCGGACCACTGCGCGGCGCTCGCGTCGGCGCTGCCTTCCTCGCCGAGCGTGATGCGCTTCAGGCCCGCGGCCGTGATGATGAACGGCCGGCGCGGATCGATTCGTTTGATCGTGTTCATCGATTCACTCCAGCGAGGCGGCAACGAGTTCGGCCACGTCGAGCACGTCGGGGCGCGGGCCCACGACGCCTTCGAGCATCGCCGTGCAGTTCGGGCAACCGACCGCGACCACGTCCGCACCGATGGCGCGCGCGTCGGCGATGCGGATGTCGGGAATACGCTGCTTGCCCGGGATGTCGGTCAGCGGCGCACCGCCGCCACCGCCGCAGCAGCGACCGCGCATGCCGTTGCGCTCCATCTCGACGACCTGGATGCCGATCGTCTTCAGCAGCTTGCGCGGCGATTCCGTCTCGCCGTTGTAGCGGCCGAGGTAGCACGGGTCGTGATACGTGGTGCGCTTCTCGCGCAGCGCTTCGACGGCCTTCGGCGCGATCTTGCCGCTGTCGGCCAGCTCCGCGAGGAAGGTCGTGTGATGCTTGACCGTCACGCGCAGCCCGAGCGCGCGGTATTCGTTGCGCAGGCTGTGCATCACGTGCGGGTCGGCCGTCACGATCTGCTTGTACGACAGCGAGCCGAGCGTGCCGATCAGGCGCTTCGCCATCTGCTGGAACGTCGCTTCGTCACCGAGGCGGCGTGCGACGTCGCCGGTGTCGGTTTCGGTCCCGCCGAGCACCGCGTAGTCGACGCCCGCCTTGTTCAGCACCTTCACGAACGCGCGCAGCGTGCGCTGGTAACGCATGTCGAACGCACCTTCACCCGCGACGATCAGCACGTCGACCGGCTTGCCGGGTTGCGCGACGGGCGCGTTCAGGTCGACCGACCAGTCGTAGCGCGCGGCGGTGTCGTAGCCGCCCATCGTGCCGGTCTCGCGCAGGTTCGCGAGCACCTCCTGGCCCTTGCCCGGCACCGTGCCGTGCACCAGCGTGCGGTTGCGGCGCATGTCGACGATCGCGTCGACGTGCTCGATCAGCATCGGGCACTCCTGCACGCAGGCGCGGCAGGTCGTGCACGACCACAGCGTCTGTTCCTCGATCAGGCCGGACACGATCGGGCCGTTCGGCTCGCCGCGATGCTGGCCGACCGCGAGGCCCGGCGTCGGACTGCCGGCATACGCGGCATCGGTGCCGCCCGCCATCCCGACGACGAGATCCTGGATCAGCTTCTTCGGGTTCAACGGCTGGCCCGATGCGAACGCGGGGCACGCGGCTTCGCACTTGCCGCACTGCACGCACGCGTCGAAGCTCAGCAGCTGGTTCCAGCGGAATTCGACCGGCTTCGCGACGCCATACTCCTCGTGCTCGATGTCCGGCAGCTTCAGCGCGGTCGGCGGCGTGGCCGTGCCGTTGCCGGTGAACGACTCGCGCGTTGCCGCGAAACGCTCCTGGCGCGGGTGGAACGCGAGATGCAGCAGGCCGGCGATCGCATGCTTCATCGGGCCGCCCTTCGCGGCGCCGAACGTCATCGCGAACGCGCCGACGCCGATCAGCAGCGCGCAGAGCACCGCGAACGCACCCGACATCGCGGCGGTCGGCACCACCATGAACAGCACGAGGCCGAGCGCGAACGAGCCGAGCAGCCAGGGCAGCGTGTTCCACGGGCCTTTCGACAGCCGCGCGGGCACATCCTTCGCCGCACGGCGACGCCAGACGAACACCGCGCCGACCAGCATCGCGAGCGCCGCGAGGAAGATCAGCTTGTCGAGCCACGGCGAGTAGATCGCCAGGCCGTAGTTGACGAACACCAGCGCGATCGCGCCGATCGCGCCGCCGGCGGTCGCGACGTGGGTCTTCGCGATGTACGGATCGCGGGCGACCACGTGGTGCAGGTCGACGAAGTAGCGCTTCGGGATCGCGAACAGGTTCGCGACGCCGAACGAGCCGGGTGCGGTCGCGCGCCCGAGACGCCAGTAGGACGAGCGCTTCGCGACCGCGAACGCGAGCCCCGCCACCGACAGCCACAGCAGTGCGGTAATGAGGAAAGCCGGATTCATCTTTAGAAATCCTTGACGAGACGCAGCGAGTCGTAGATCGCACCGTGGACGTTGTGCATCGAGATGCAGTCGCCGACACGGAACAGCAGGAAGCGGCCGTTGCCCAGTTCTTCCGACAGGCACGGCTGCGGCTCGGCCGCGAACAGCGTGTGCGGATCGATCTGGCCGCGGTTCACCGACTCGGGCTTCAGCTTCCAGTACAGCTCGTCGTTCGGCGACGACCCGTTCTCGATCACCACCTGGTCGACCGCGCGCTCTTCCAGTTCCTCGGTGTATTCGTTGCGCAGCACGGCGATCTTCTTGCCGTCTTCCTCATACACGCGATCGAGCATGGTGTTGGGCGTCGGGATCACGCCGAGCGCATACAGGCGGCGATAGAAGATCGGGAACGTCGTGCCGCCGCAATCGTCGGCCACCTTCACGTCGGGGGTCACGACCTCGACCTTCGAGCCGCGGCTCGCCATGAAGTCGGCGACGCCGGCGCCCGCATGGGTGCTCACGCCGTCGAACAGCAGCACGTTCTGCTTCGGCTCGACCTTGCCGGTCAGGATGTCCCACGAGCTGACGGCCAGGCCTTCGGCCACGCCCCAGGCAGGCACCTGCCACGTGAAGCTCGAGCCGCCCGTTGCGAGCACGACGATGTCCGGCTTCTCGGCCATGATCATCTTCTCGTCGGCAGCGACGCCGAGGCGGCGATCGACGCCGAGGCGCTTGGTTTCCATGTCGAACCAGCGGATGATCCCCGACATCTGTTCGCGCTGCGGCGCCTTCGCGGCGATCATCACCTGGCCGCCCACTTCGGTGTTCTTTTCGAACAGCACCACGTCGTGGCCGCGCAGCTTCGCGACACGTGCCGCTTCGAGGCCCGCGGGGCCGGCGCCGACCACCACCACCTTGCGCTTCGGGCCGCGCGACTTCTCGATGATGTGCGGCATCGTCGCTTCGCGCGACGTCGCGGCATTCTGGATGCAGAGCACGTCGAGGCCGTTGTACTGGCGGTCGATGCAGTAGTTCGCGCCGACGCACTGCTTGATTTCGTCTTCGCGGCCATCGCGGATCTTGATCACCATGTGCGGATCGGCGATCTGCGCGCGCGTCATGCCGACCAGGTCGATCATGCCGTTCGCGAGCAGGCGTTCGGCCTGGCCCGCATCGCGGATGCTCTGCGCGTGCATCACCGGGATCTTCACCACCGACTTGATGCCGGCCGCGAGGTGCACGAACGGCTCCGGCGGCAGCGCCATCGGCGGCATGCAGTTGGCGATCGTGTTGTGCGTATCGCCGCCCGAGCCGACCACGCTCAGGTAGTCGATCAGGCCCGTCTCCGACATCGCCTGCGCGATTTCCTTCAGCGCTTCGTGATCGAGGCCGTCCTCGTGGAATTCGTCGCCGCACATCCGCAGGCCGACGCAGAAGTCCTTGCCGACCGCCTCGCGCACGGCCGTCAGCACCTCGATGCCGAAGCGCAGACGGTTCTCGAGGCTGCCACCCCATTCGTCGGTGCGGTGGTTCGAACGCTTGCTCCAGAACTGGTCGATCAGGTGCTGGTGCGCGGCGGAGATTTCGATGCCGTCCATGCCGGCCGCCTTCACGCGCTTCGCGGCGGCCGCGAAGTCGCCGATGATGCGGCGGATTTCCTCGATCTCGATGATCTTCGCGTTACCGCGGTGCACCGGCTCGCGCACGCCCGACGGCGACATCAGGTGCGGCCAGTGCTCGCCGTGGAACGACGAGCGGCGGCCCATGTGCGTCGCCTGGATCATGATCTTCGCGCCGTGCTTGTGCATCGTGTCGGCGAGACGCGTGAGCGGGTCGATGATCTTGTCGTTCGACAGGTTCACCGACTTCCACCAGCCCTGCGGGCTGTCGATCGACACGGGGCTCGAGCCGCCGCAGATCGCGAGGCCGACGCCACCCTTCGCCTTCTCTTCGTAATAGCGGATGTAGCGGTCGCCCGGCAGGCCGCCCGGCTCGGCATACACCTCCGCGTGGGCGGTGCTGACGATCCGGTTGCGCAGCGTCAGCTGGTTCAGCTGCATGGGTTTGAACAGGTGGGGATAACGCATCGCAGGCGACCTCTGGCGTTCGAATGTCTCGTGTTGCGGGTGTTGTTGTGTTGCTGTGTCTTTACGTCAGTACATCAGTGCGCGATCGGCGACACTTCGAAGACGCAGTGGTCGTGATGCTCGGCGGCACACTGCACTTCCTTCGACTGCGCGCGCGGCGCGCCCTTGCCTTCCGGCGTCGTGTCGTTGACCCAGTCCATCGCGCCGGCGAACCAGCCCGCGAACATGTAGCAGAGCTTGCCTTCCTTGCCCGGCTGCTGGAGCACGAACGACGAGTGGCGCAGCTCGATCTTCGCGCGCGCGCTGGCCGGATCGGCCTCGATGATCGAGAACAGGCCCCAGCCGCGTTGCGACAGGCGCTTCAGGTAGTGCTCGAACACGGCCATGCCGGTCAGCCCGTGCAGCTTCGCTTCCTTGTCGCACCAGTGGTACGCGGATTTGTAGCCGGCCTTGTAGAGGATCTCGGCATACGCTTCGACGCCGAGCGCTTCCTCGACGGCGACGTGGTTGTTCGTGAAGAAGTGGCGCGGCACGTACAGCATCGGCAGCGCGTCGGTGGTCCAGACGCCGGTATCGGGATCGACGTTGATCGGCAGTTGCGGTTGCATCGTGGTGACTCCGTGAGGAAAAATCGCCGCGCGACTCGGGCGCTGGCATGTGATCGTCCGCGCGCCCGCGCGACTGGTGCGGGCACGTCCCGATTGTTCTCGTGTTGAATCGCGGGTGGCGGTTCGGCCGGCTCGGCGGGCGCTTACGCGCCCCACACGTCCTTGAACACGCGCACCCAGTTCTCGCCCATGATCTTGCGGATGCGCGACTCCTTCCAGCCGTGGCGCTCCATCGCCGCGGTCAGGTTCGGGAATTCGCCGATCGTGCGGATGCCGTCCGGGTTGATCACCTTGCCGAAGTTCGTCAGCTGGCGATAGCGGCCCTTGTCATGCGTCAGCATGTCGAAGAATTCCTTCGCGAAATCCTGCGTGAAGTCCGTGCCGATGCCGACCGCGTTCTCGCCGATCAGGTTCACGACGTAGTCGATCGCCTCGATGTAGTCGTCGATGTTCGCCTCGATCCCGCGCTTCAGGAACGGCGCGAACATCGTCACGCCGACGAAGCCGCCGGCGTCGGCGATTTCCTTAAGCTGCGCGTCGCTCTTGTTGCGCGGATGTTCCTTCAGGCCCGACGGCAGGCAGTGCGAATAGCACACCGGCTTCTTCGAGAACGCGATCGCTTCCGACGACGTGTTGCCGCCCACATGCGACAGGTCGACCATGATGCCGACGCGGTTCATCTCGGTGATCACTTCGCGGCCGAAGTCCGACAACCCGCCGTCGCGCTCGTAGCAGCCGGTGCCGACCAGGTTCTGCGTGTTGTAGCAAAGCTGCACGACGCGCACGCCCATGTCGGCGAACGCCTCGATGTAGCCGAGGTTGTCCTCGAACGCGTGCGCGTTCTGGAAACCCAGGATGATCCCGGTCTTGCCTTCCTTCTTCGCGCGGAAGATGTCGTCCGTCGTGCGCACCAGCGTCAGCAGCTCGCCGTTCTCGCGGATCTTCTTCTTCATCACGCCGATGTTGTCGACGGTCTTGGTGAAGTTTTCCCACACCGATACCGTGCAGTTCGCGGCCGTGATGCCGCCCTTTCGCATGTCCTCGAACACCGGCTTCTCGAACTTCGAGATGTTCAGTCCGTCGATGATGATGCTGTCCTGATGCAGCGTGCTCATATCTGCCTCTCGCTCCAGTCTCTGCTTTTGTGGGGGTCGTCGATCAGTAAATCGGGAAGCGCTCGCAGAGCGCGAAAATCTCGCGGCGCACGCGCTGTTCGGTCGCGTGGTCGCCTTCCGGGTTCGCGCGCAGCGCGTCGAACACTTCCAGAATCAGGCGGCCGACTTCGCGGAACTCCGCGACGCCGAAGCCGCGCGTCGTGCCGGCCGGCGTGCCGAGGCGGATGCCCGACGTGACGGTCGGCTTCTCGGTGTCGAACGGAATGCCGTTCTTGTTGCAGGTGATGCCCGCGCGTTCCAGCGCCTGCTCGACCGGCGCGCCCTTCAGGCCCTTCGGGCGCAGGTCGACCAGCAGCAGGTGGTTGTCGGTGCCGCCGGTGACGAGGTCCACGCCGCCCGCCTTCAGCACCTCGCCGAGCGCCTGCGCGTTCGCGAGCACGTTGTCGATGTAGGTCTTGAAGTCCGCGTGCAGCACTTCGCCGAACGCGACGGCCTTGCCGGCGATCACGTGCATCAGCGGGCCGCCCTGCAGGCCGGGGAACACGGCCGAGTTGATCTTCTTAGCGATCTCTTCGTCGTTGGTCAGCACGAAGCCGCCGCGCGGGCCGCGCAGCGTCTTGTGGGTGGTCGACGTGACGACGTGCGCGTGTTCGACCGGGTTCGCATGGCGGCCGGCGGCGATCACGCCCGCGATGTGCGCCATGTCGACCATCAGCTTCGCGCCGACGCCGTCGGCGATCGCGCGAAAGCGCGCGAAGTCCAGCGCGCGCGGGTAGGCCGAGAAGCCGGCGATGATCAGGTTCGGCTTGTGCTCGTGCGCGAGCGCTTCAACCTGGTCGTAGTCGATCCGCATCGTGTCGCGGTTCACGCCGTACTGCACGGCATTGAACCACTTGCCCGACAGCGCCGGCTTCGCGCCGTGCGTCAGGTGGCCGCCGGCGTCCAGCGACATGCCGAGCACCGTGTCGCCCGGCTTCGCCAGCGCGAGCATCACCGAGCCGTTGGCCTGCGCGCCCGAGTGCGGCTGCACGTTCGCGTAGCCGGCGTTGAAGATCTGCTTCACGCGCTCGATCGCCAGCGCCTCGACCTCGTCCGCGAATTCGCAGCCGCCGTAATAGCGCTTGCCCGGATAGCCTTCCGCATACTTGTTGGTCAGCACCGAGCCCTGCGCCTCGAGCACCGCACGCGACACGATGTTTTCCGACGCGATCAGCTCGACCTGCGACTGCTGGCGCTCGAGCTCCTTCAGGATGGCGCTGCGCACCGGCGCGTCGCGCTCGGCGAGGGGCTGCGAGAAGAAAGGCTGGGTGTTCGACATAGTGCGTCCGTGACGAAGAATAAAGGGCGTGAAACCGAAGCTCGAGGCCCGCCGTACCTGGGTTTCCAGCGCATCCAGTGCAAGGCTGCCGACGGCTCTATTCTTGTCGTTCGGATTTTCGGCGGATTGATGAATTTAGACGCGTTCTTTGCCTTTTCCGCCATGCACGTCCGTTTTGTACAAGTGACCGGTCGTGCTTTTTACGATGACCCAGGAAACCGCCGTTTGCCGTTCACCCATGGACAGGCACTTCGCCGGTGCCCGTGCTGCGCGTCCGGGGTGCAGCGCAGCCCGGTTACGGTGCAGCGCAACATTGGCCTGACGCCCATGCGACGTATGGAGCTAGGGTTTAGCCGTATGGCACGCTTGTTGCGCTCGCTCACACAATACCGTAGCCCGATTTGTGCCCCTCGGGCCAAAAGCTATTAGAGATTCAAGGAACGCCCCCCATGTCGCCCGACCGTACAGCGTCGCTATCCCACTTCGCGTTCATGCCCTTACCGAACTTCACGATGATCGCGTTCACCAATGCGATCGAGGTGCTTCGGATGGCGAACTACCTGAGCGGGCAGCCGCTCTACCGCTGGTCGGTGATCAGCCCGGAAGGCGGCCCGGTCACGGCGAGCAACGGACTCACGGTCGACACGGGCCCGGCCGAATGCGTGGGGCAGCCGGACATCGTCTTCGTGTGCGGCGGCGTGGACGTGCAGCGCGCGACGACGCCCGCCCATCTGTCGACACTGCGCCGCTTCGCGCGCATGGGGCTACCGCTCGGCAGCCTGTGCACGGGCACCTATGCACTCGCGAAGTCGGGGCTGCTTGCGGGCTACGCGTGCGCGATCCACTGGGAGAATATGTCGGCGCTGAAGGAAGAGTTTCCGGACACGCGCTTCCTGAAGGAACTGTTCGTGGTCGACCGCGACCGCATCACGTGCACGGGCGGCGTCGCGCCGCTCGACATGATGCTGAACCTGATCGCCGCGCGCGTGGGCACCGCGCGCGTCACGCAGATCGCCGAGCAGTTCATCGTCGAACACGTGCGCGACACGAGCGCGCAACAGCGCATGCCGCTCGTCGCGCGGCTCGGCTCGGCGAACAAGTCGCTGTTCGAAGTGATCTCGCTGATGGAGAACAACATCGAGGAGCCGCTGTCGCGCGAGGAGCTCGCGCGGCTCGCGAACATGTCGCAACGCCAGCTGCAGCGGCTGTTTCGCGAGCACCTCGGGATGACGCCCACGCACTATTACCTGACGCTGCGGCTGCGCCGCGCGCGCGAGCTGCTGCTGCAGACCGACATGTCGATCATGCACATCACGATGGCGTGCGGCTTCCAGTCGGCGTGCCACTTCAGCAAGAGCTATCGCGACGCGTTCGGCGTCGCGCCGACACGCGAGCGCCGCAAGCAGGTCGCGCCGCTCGCGCAGGGGGCGGCGGCTACCGGGTCGGCGTTTCCGGCCCACGTGATTCATGCGTGACGCGCGCGCGGCGCGATAAGAAAGGCGGCCTCGTCGAAGGCCGCCTTTTTGCTGGTACTTAGGACCCCCACACCTGCATCTCGTCGAGCGAATACCCCCACTGCGTCGCGCGCTTCGTGCCGAGCATCCGCACGTAGCGCCCCTGCGCGTTCAGGTTCGGCAGCGTGACGTGACCGTACGACACGCCGTTGTTCGTCGAATAGACCGTCGTCCAGTTCGCGTTGTCGCTCGACGTCTGGATCTGGTAGACGAGCGCGCCCGCGTCCCAGTAGAGATCGACGCTGCTGATCTTCCTCACCGTGCCGAGATCCACGGAGATCCATTGCGGATCGACGCCCGCGCCTTCCGGTGAATCCCAGCGCGTGCTGGTCGTGTTGCCGTCGAACGCCTTGTCCGGCGTCAGCGACGCGTTGTAGCTCGCCGACGCGGCGGCCGGACGCCCTTGCGACAGCAGCGTCGGCTGCGCGGCGGCCGGGCCGCCGTGGTAGCTCGAGCCGAGCTTCGCCTTGGTCGTGTCCGCGTTCACGCCGAACTGCGACAGGCTCCAGCGCTGGCCGGTCGTCGCGTCGCCGACGTAGAGTTGGTAGCCGCCCGCCGTCGTCGACGAGAAAAACACGTAGTTCGTGCCGCTCACCGGCGCCGGGTCCGAGTTGTTGCTCATGCAGTCGTTGATCGGCAGCGCGTTCGGCGTCGACGCCGGATCCGCGGTCTTCGTATAGATCTGGTCCGCGCCGCCCGTGTCCTTCCAGCGCGCATAGAACACCACGCCGTCGCCGCGCACGATCGGATAGTAGGTCTGCAGCCCGGCCGGATGATCGAACGTGGCGGTCGTACCAGTCGCGATCGTGCGCTTCATCAGCCCCATGTTCGAACCGGTGCCCGTCGCGTAGTACACGGCGCTCGCATCCGGCGCGAGGAACGGCATCGAGTATTCGGCGCCGGCCGGCGCGTTCGTCAGGCTCACGACCGACGTGAACACCGGGCCCGCGCTCGTGTACGACAGCGTGCCCTGCTTCACGTCGCCGTTCTGCTTGAAGACGAGCGTCTTGCCGTCCGCGCTGAACTTCGGATCCTCGTTGCGCGTCGCGCCCGTGCTGTTCGTCAGGTTGACGGGCGGCGTGCCGGCGCCGAGTTGCAGCATGAACACGTTCCAGGCGCCGTTGCTGATCCCCATGAACGCGAGCCACTTGCCGTCGGGGCTGAACACGCCATTCATCGGATCGGTGATGCCCCACGTGCTCTTGCTCAGCTGCGTGAGCGCATGGGCGGAAAAGTCGTACAGGAACAGCTGGCTCGTACCGTCGCCGTACTTGACGTAGCTGTGATAGACGAGCTTGCCGGTCAGCGCGGCGGGAAACGACGCATTGGACTGCGTCGGGGGATTGTTGATACAGGCTGCCGCGGCAGCGCCGCTGAACAGGTCTAGGGCGATGCCGGCCACGAGGCTCGCGGCGAGGAACTTCGATTTCACGCGGGTTGCTTCCGGAAAAAGGTAAGGACGCTGTAGACAAGACCCCGCGCGCGGTGCGCGAGGTCACGGATCCGCCGTCGGGCAGTGTGAATTCCGTATCGATCGGGCATCGGAGAATAAAACTTGCGAAGAATGCCCGTTCGCTGGTCTGAAGAAAAGGATCAGAGTCGATCGAAAACATGCGGATCAGCGCCATGCGGATCGGCGATTGGGGGGGCGGGATTGAACGCGACGGATGCCGTGCTACTCTTTTCTCAGCGACGGCCGCGATCGGCCGGAGGGCAGGCATGAAGCGATATGCGGTGCTCGCGCAGACGATTGCCGACGCGATCCGGCGTGGCGACCTCGGGGCCGGCGCGCGCATCCCGACCGTGCGCGCAGCGTGCCGCGCTTACCGTGTAAGTCCGTCCACCGTGTTTCGTGCGTATTACACGCTCGAAAGCGAGGGCCTGATCACCGCGCGCGCGCGTTCCGGATATTTCGTTGCGAACGTCGATGACAAACGCGTGCGCGAGGGTCACGACACACCGCGCAAACCGGCCGCGGCGCAAACCGGCGACGACGATGTGCTGTTCCGCTTGCTCGACTCGCTCAAGTGCGACGACATCGTGCCGCTGGGTTCCGCGTTCGCCAGCTATTCGCTGTTTCCGATGGGCAGCCTGTGGCGGTATGCGGCGGCGGCGGCCCGCAACATGGACCGCGCGAAACTGCTGGCCGGACTGCCGCCCGGCCACGAAGCGCTGCGCCGCCAGATCGCACTGCGCTACCTGAACGCGGGCGCATCGCTGCCGATGGAAGAAATCGTCATCACGACCGGCGCGGCCGAAGCGCTGACGCTGAGCCTGCAGGCGCTCACGCGCCCCGGCGACATCGTCGCGATCGAACGTCCGGCCTACCACGCGGTGCTGCAGGCCGTGCAGCGGATGCATCTGAAGGCCATCGAAATTCCAGTGGATCCGCGCACCGGCCTCGATCTCGATGCGCTCGCCGACGCGCTCGACACGCATCCGGTGCGCGCGTGCTGGTTCATGACCTCGTTCCACAACCCGACCGGCGCGACGCTGCCCGACGAACGCAAGCGCGCGCTGATCGACCTGCTCGCGTCGCACCGCGTGCCGCTGATCGAGGACGACGTGTTCGGCGAACTGCACTTCGGCCCGACGCCGACGCGGCCTGCGAAGCTGTACGACGAAAGCGGGCTGGTGCTGCATTGCGGTTCGTTCTCGAAGTGCCTCGCCCCCGGTTTCCGGGTCGGCTGGGTCGCGGCCGGACGCTATGTGAAGCAGATCCGGCAGGTGAAGAACGCGAGCGCGCCCGCGGCCGACGTGCCCGCGCAGATGGCCGTCTCCAGCTACCTGCGCAACGGTGCGTACGACCGCTTCCTGCGCAGGCTCCGGCGCAACCTGGCCGCGCACCAGGCGCAGATGCTGGCGGCCGTTCGCGCGTACTTTCCGCCCGACACGGCGGTGCATGCTCCGCGCGGCGGGTATTTCCTGTGGATCGAATTGCCGCCGCACGTGGATGCGATGCAGTTGTTCGGCGACGCGATGGAGAACGGCGTCAGCCTCGCGCCCGGGCCGATCTTTTCCATGACGGGCGCCTTCCACCGCTATGTCCGGCTGAACTATGGCCGGCCGTGGACCCCTGCAGTCGAGGACGCGATGCAGACCATCGGGACACTCGCGGGGCGGCAACGACAGACGAGGTAGCAACGACCATGCAAGTCCTGCCCACCCGGAAAGTCCGCACGCGCGACACGCTGCGCGGCGCACTGAACCTGCGCGCCGAGCCGCGCGATGCCGTCAGCCAGCGCTGCCGGAAATGCGGTTTCATGGCGTTCCGCGCCGTCGAACAGTGCCCCGTCTGCGGACTGGGGGACTGGCCGTTCGCGCCGCTGCGCGAACGGAGCGACGATACGCATGCCGCGCAGTCCGCTCCTGCGCACGACGCGCAACCCGTTCCGACGTGGTCGTCGCGCGTCGCGGCCGCGGTGCGCAGCGCGGCGGTCCGGCGCCCGAGCGCATCGAGCGCGCCGATCCTGAGCATCCTGACTCTCGTGCTCCTGGTCGGCGGCTATGTGACGTTCGATCGGACGTGCAAGGCCAATCCGGTCTGTCGCGGCCAGGGCGCGCCGGGCCCGGTGGCGGCCGAGGCCGGTCTGCGGCCGGCTGACGCGCCGACGTTGCCGGTCGTGCCCGCGCCCGTCCATGCGTTTCATCCTGCCGACGCGATGCAGGCCGGCGCCAAGCACGCCGACGCCAAGCAGGACGAGATCGACCTGCCGCGCGTCGGTGCCGACACGGGCCCGCCCGCAACGCGACAAGCGACGACAATGGTCGCGCGGCACGCACCGCCGCTGCACGAGCCATCCCGCATGCGAGGCGGCATTCGCGTCGCCGACGGGAAAGACGGTGCCGCCGCGCGGCGCACACATGCGATCCGCCGCGTGAGCCAGCATACGCGCCATGGACGTCGAGCCGTGGCGACCGAGGCCAAACTGGCGATGGTCTATCGCGGACACTGAGCGCGCTGCGCGGCACCGATTCCTCCAAACCGGCATGCGCAACACCTGGGTTTGCGCCGCGAAACGAAGTCGGTCGACGAATGCACGGCAACGCGCGACGCCCGCTGGGCTCCAGGGCGCGTCCTTGCCGTTCGTGTGCATGGGCTCACCGGAACACAGCGAAAACGGGCGGCACCGTCGCCGGTGCCGCCCGCTTCATGCCCGTCGTTCGTGCGTCAGGCTGCCAGCAAACCGTGCGGATCGATCACGAATTTGCGCGGCGCGCCGCCGTCGAACTTCTTGTAGCCTTCCGGCGCCTGATCGAGCGAGATCACTTCGACGTTGACGATCTTCGCGATCGGCAGACGGTCGAACAGGATTGCCTGCATCAGGTTGCGGTTGTACTTCAGCACCGGCGTCTGGCCCGTGAAGAACGAGTGCGACTTCGCCCAGCCGAGGCCGAAGCGGATGCTCAGGCTGCCGTGCTGCGCGGCCTTGTCCTTCGCGCCCGGATCGTCCGTCACGTACAGGCCCGGGATGCCGATCGCGCCGGCCGGCCGCGTGATTTCCATCAGCGAGTTCAGCACCGTCGCGGGCGCTTCCTCCGAATGGCCCGACGAACCGTGGCCGTGCGCCTCGAAGCCCACGCAGTCGACCGCGCAGTCGATCTCCGGCACGCCGAGGATCTGCTCGATCTGCTCGCCGAGCGACGCGTCCTTCGACAGGTCGACCGTCTCGAAGCCCATCGCCCGCGCGTGCGCGAGGCGTTCCGCGTTCATGTCGCCGACGATCGTCACCGCCGCGCCGAGCAGGCGCGCCGATGCGGCCGCCGCCATCCCGACCGGGCCCGCGCCCGCGATATAGACCGTCGAACCGGGCTTCACGCCCGCGGTCACCGCGCCGTGATAACCGGTCGGCAGAATGTCGGACAGGCAGGTCAGGTCGCGGATCTTCGCCATCGCCTGGTCGCGGTCCGGGAATTTCAGCAGGTTGAAGTCGGCGTACGGCACCAGCACGTATTCGGCCTGGCCGCCGATCCAGCCGCCCATGTCGACGTAGCCGTATGCGCCGCCGGCACGCGACGGGTTCACGTTCAGGCACACGCCCGTATGCGTGTCCTTGCACATCGCGCAGCGGCCGCACGCGACGTTGAACGGCACCGACACGAGATCGCCGATCCTCAGCGTCTCGACGTCGGGGCCCGCCTCGACCACTTCGCCCGTGATCTCGTGACCGAGCACGAGACCGACCGGCGCGGTCGTGCGGCCGCGCACCATGTGCTGGTCGGAACCGCAGATGTTCGTGCTCACCACCTTCAGGATCACACCGTGGCCGATCGCGCGGCCGGTCGGATCGACCATTTTCGGATAATCGATCTTCTGAACTTCGACCTTGCCCGGTCCAAGATAGACGACACCTCGATTGCTGCTCATCGTATTGTCTCCATGTCTCGTTGGATGGCGCTGCTGCGCGCCGGCGGATGCGGCGCACCTGCAACGTGCTGTTCGAGAGTAGTCCCGGAGGCGGGGGCGCCGATGTCTCAAACCCGACATGCGTTTGAACGGTACCGACATCGATGGCGGAAACCCGAAAGTCGGGCCGGAAAGACGGCGGGAAGGCGGGCGCGCGGAAGGCCGGAACGCGCGGCCACGGGGCCCGGCGGATCGGCGCGATCGGCCGGCCCCGCCAGCCGGGCGCGCGTTACCCGCCCTGATTCTCCCGAATGATCGCGGCGGCGGCCGCTTCCGCGTCGCTCGCGACGCCGTCGTGCATGCGCGTGCTGACGGCCGGCGTCGGCGGCTCGCTGTCGAGCGCATGGCCGTCGCGGTTGCGCGTGTCGACCGTCGCGCGCATCGACAACCCGACCCTGAGCGGATGCGCGGCCAGGTCGCGGGGATCGATCGCGATCACGACCGGCACGCGCTGCACGACCTTGATCCAGTTGCCGGCGGCGTTCTGCGACGGCAGCATCGAGAACGCGCTGCCGGTACCGGCCGAGAAGCCCTGCACGCGGCCGCGATAGACGACGCGCGACCCGTAGAGGTCCGACACGACGTCGACCGGCTGGCCGACGCGCATGTGGCGGATCTGCCCTTCCTTGAAATTCGCGTCGATCCACAGCCGGTTCAGCTGCACGATCGACATCAGCGGCACGCCGGGCCCGACCTGCTGGCCGACCTGCACCGAACGCTGGCCGATCGTGCCGTCGACCGGCGCGACGATCGTCGTGCGCTTCAGGTTCCGGTACGCGAGCTTGAATTGCGCGGCGGCCTGCACGACGGCCGGGCTCTCGTCGACCGGCAGCTTGCTGCCGAGCGCGCGCGCCGCTTCGAGCTGCGCCTGCGCCGCCGCGAGGTTCGCCTGCGCGCCGGCGACCGCCGCGCGGGCGCGGGCCAGTTCCTCCGGCGCGACGATCTCGACCGACGCGCCCGAACGCGCGGCGAGCGCGCGCCGCGCGAGCGACAGGTCGGCCTGGCGCGCGTTCACGGCTTCCACGTACATCGTGTTCGAGATCTTCGCGTTCGCGACCTGCCGCACGGCCTGCACGAGCTGCGCCTTCGCCTGCGCGAACGCGACGGACGCTTCGGTGTCGTCGAGCCGCACGAGCGTCTGCCCGGAACGCACGGCCTGCGTATCGGCGACGAGCACGTCGGTCACGGCGCCCGGGATCTGCGCGGCGACCTGCACGATGCTGCCCGCGACGTATGCGTCGTCGGTGTCCTCGTCATAGCGGTCGCGCAGCAGCCAGAACGCGATCCAGACGAGCGCGGCCAGCAGCACGGCCGCGACGAACAGCGTGAAGCGCTTGCGGCGCGTCGCCCGGCGCGCGTCGAGTGCCGGATCGTCCAGTGCGGCCGGCTGCGCGGCGGTATGAAGGTTGTCGTGGTGCATCAGTCGCTTTGCGTAACGATCAGGCGGTCATGCTGGAACAGGGGGATCGCGGGCACGTGTGAGCCGGCGGCGACGGCGACAGCGGGTGCCGTGCCGCGCGTGCCGGTGCTCGCGGTATCGCTCGTCGCCCCGCGCGGCGTCACGATCGCCGCCGGCGGGTCGATCCGCGCCGCAAGCGGCGCGGCGTCATTGCCGGACGCGTCCGCGCGACGCGCTTGCGTGCCGGCATTCGCCGCGTTGCGGGCAGCGGCGTTCGCCGCCCCGCCGCGCTTCGGCCGCGCGCCTTGCGCGGTCCGCGTCGCAACCGGCAACGTCGATGCCGATGCCGATGCCATCGTTGCGCTCGCATCGAATCCGCCGCCGAGCGCGCCGACCAGCCCGACGCGCAGCGTCCGCTGCCGCCCGAGCAACGCAATCAGCTGCGCGCGTTCGTCGATCAGCGTCAGGTCCGCGACATCGACATCCTTTTGCATCAGCACGCCGCGCCGATGTCGGTCGGCCGCGATCCGCACGATCTTCTGCGCGGCGGCGACGGCGTCCTGCTGCTGCGCGACGAGCGTCTGTGCGGTCTGCAGCGACGTAACGATCTGCGCGACCTGCCCGAGCGCGTCGTCGACGGTCTTGTTGTACAGCCCGATCGCGACGTCGGCCTGTGCGACGTCGGCGCCGAGCTTCGCCTTCAGGCGGCCGCGATCGAACACCGGCAGCGAGACCGCCGGGCCGACGGAGCCGGCGAGCGCATCGCGCGAGAACAGCGACGCGGGCGTCAGCGCGAACACGCCGCCGAGCGCGACGAGGTTCACGTCCGGATAGAACTGCGCGCGCGTCGAATCGGCATTCGCGAACGCGGCTTCGACGCGCAGCCGCGCGGCGACGATATCGGGCCGGCGGCCGAGCAGATCGGCGGGCAGCCGCGCGGGCAGCGCGCCGCCGGGGAAGGCGCCGACGCGCGGCCGCCGCAGCGCGAGCCCGCGCTCGGGGCCGCGGCCGGACAGCACGCCGAGCTGCAATTGCGCGAGCTTGATCTGCTCGTCGTTCAGCGCGATCTGTTCGAGCAGGCGGCTGCGCTTGATCGACGCGTCGCTCGCGTCGTATGCGTTGTCGAGGCCGCGCGCGGTGCGCTCGCGCAGTACGGCCGTCACGCGCTGGCTGATCTTCAGCTTCTGCTGCAGCAGGTCGCGCACGGCGTACGCCTGGTCGAGCTGGCAATACACGGTGACGATCGCGACCGCGAGCGTGAGCCGCACCTGCTCGGCCTCGACACCCGCCGCGTCGCGCAGCGACATCAGGCTCTTCGTGGCCGCGCGGTTCCTGCCCCACAGGTCGAGCTGGTAGTTCAGCCCGACGAACACCGACGACGGCGACACGACCGGATCGCCGAAGATCTCGACCGGCACGCGATAGCCGCCGGCCGACACGTCGGCGACGTCGCCCGGCTTCGGCATCCGCGCGCGGCTGACCGTCGCGCCGGCCGTGCCGGTCAATCCCGTCAGCGAATCGAATTGCCGCAGCTGCGCCTGCGCGATCCGCAGCCGCGCCTGCGCGACCTGCAGATCGGGATTGTTCCGCGACGCCTCCGCGACCAGTTCGTCGAGCTGCGGATCCTGCAATTGCTTCACCCAGTCGGGCGCGGGCCACATGCCGTCCGCGCCGGGCCCCGCGGTTTGTGCGAGCGCGTCGCCGGCCGGTGCGCGCAGTGACAGCGACGGCAGGAACCCCGACGGCACGCAGCCGCCCAGCGCCAGCAGCGCGGCCGCCGCGAGGATCGTCCAGCCACCCTGCCCGCGCCGCGCCGGTCGCGCCGCTTTCGTGATGCGTTCCATCTCCGCCCTCATCCCTGCCGGACGCGCCGCGCGCGAGCGGTCAGACGCGGCCGCGTGCGCTCGAGCGGGCCAAGCCGGCCGAACAGGCCGTCCGCGATGCCGAACAGGATGCCGGCGAGCTTGTCGCGCTTGTCGCGCTCGACGAGCGCGATCTGCACGACCTGCCACACGGTCAGCAGGTTCGGCACGATCGCCACCGGAAAGCGCAGCCCGTACTGCATCCCGAGCTGCACCGCATTGCGCGCGCTGTAGTAGCGCCGTTGCCACGAGTGATTCATCGACGTCATTTCGAAAGGGCCGAACGCGTGACGCTGCTTCGCGCCGATCCGGTGCGGCAGCACCAGCGACGGCACCACATAGAGCGGCACGTTGCGCGCGAGCGCGCGGAAGCTGTACTCGGTGTCGACGTGATCGATGAACAGCGTCTCGTCGAAGCGGCCGAGCACGTCGAACGCGGCGCGCGACACGACGCAGCCCGACGAGATCAGGAACGCGCAACGCTGCAGCGGCGCGTCGGGCGCGAGGCGCAAGCGGCGCAACGCGATCCCGTTCGTCGCGAGTTCGGGCAGGAAGCTGCGCGCGTTCTCGTCGAAGATGCGCGGGCCGGCGAGGAACGCGCGCCCGGCGAGCCCCGCGCAGGCATCGCGCATCGTCGCGAAATAGCCGGCCGGCACCGACGAATCCTGGTCGAACAGTGCAACGGCATCGACGTTCTCCCGAAACAGCGCGGCAAGTCCCGCGTTATACGCGCCCGCGATCCCGCCGCGATTGCCGTGATGCAGCAGCGCGATGCCGGCGCGCGCGCACATTTCGCTTGCGCGCGCATCGGGCCGCGGCGTGTTGTCGACGACGAGCAGCGCGTCGCACGCATGCCGCCACGCGCCGAGCGCCGCGAGCTGCGCGTCGGTCGGGTGATACAGGATCACGAGTGCGCCGAGTGTCGCCATGCCCCTCTCCTCAATGTCCGAACGAAGCCGCCGCGCCGCGCTTCGGCCGCGTCAGCCACATCATCGCGGCGAGCACGAGGCAGGTCATGCTCGCCATCCAGAACATGTCGCCCGTCGCCATCATGTACGCCTGCTGCATCACGACCTGGTGCAGCGTCGTCAGCTCGCGCACGCCGTCCACGCCCATCGCGTTCAGCGTGTGCACGAAGCGCTGCGTGTTGGCCGACGCATGCGTGACCGATTGCGACACGACGTCGTAGTGATAGGTCGCGCGGTTGTCCCACAGCGTCACGCTCATCGCGGTGCCGAACGCGGCGGACAGCGTGCGCAGGAAGTTCGACAGGCTCGACGCGGCCGCGAGCCGGTCGTCGGGAATGCGCGACAGCGTCGCGGCCGTCAGCGGAATGAAGAAGCACGGCAGCCCGATCCCCTGGATCAGTCCGGGCGCGGCGATCTGCGCGAACGTCATCTTCAGCGTGAAATGCGCGTCCCACGCGAGCACGGCCGCGAACACGAGGAAGCCGAACGTCGCCAGCACGCGCGCGTCGAAGCGGTGCGCATGCAGGCCGACGAGAATCGAGAACACGAGCGCAAGCACGCCGAGCGATGCGGTGGCGAGGCCCGCGTGGAACGCGTTGTAGCCCATCACCGCCTGCATCCACAGCGGAAACACGACGCCCACCACCGAGAAGCTCATCATCCCGAGCGAGATGATCAGCACGCAGAACGAGAACGTGCGGTCGCGAAACAGGCTCAGGTCGACGACGGGATGCGTCTCGCCCGCCTCCCAGATCAGCAGCGACACGATCGCGAGCCCCGCGACCACCGCGAGCGTGACGATCAGCGGCGAATCGAACCAGCCCTTGTCGTGACCGAGATCGAGCATCGCCTGCAGCGAGCCGACGCCGATCACGAGCAGCACGATGCCCGGCACGTCGATCGGGCCGGCCGCGCCGCGTTGCGCGTCGGGGCGCAGCATCGCGGTGCAGACCGCGAACGAGAACAGCCCGATCGGCAGGTTGATCAGGAAGATCCACGGCCACGAGAAGCTGTCGACGATCCAGCCGCCGACCACCGGCCCGAAGATCGGCGCGAGCAACACGGTCATCGCCCACAGCGCGAGCGCGACGGTGCGCTTGTCCGGCGGGAACGTGCGCAGCAGGATCGTCTGCGACAGCGGCACCATCGGCCCCGAGCACAGCCCCTGCAGCGCGCGGCAGACCACCAGCACGTGCAGGTCGCGCGCGAGCCCGCACAGCAGCGACGTCAGCGTGAACAGCAGCACCGCGCCGACGAACAGCCGCAGCTCGCCGACGCGCCGCGCGAGCCAGCCGGTCAGCGGCACCGCGATCGCGGCCGCGACCGAATACGAGCTGATCACCCACGTGCCCTGGCTGTTCGAGACGCCGAGACTGCCGGAGATCGCCGGCACCGCGACGTTCGTCACGGTCGAGTCGAGCACTTCGATGAAGGTCGCGAGCGACAGCGCGAAGGTCAGGAGCGCGAGCCGGGCGCCGCGCACCGGCGGCGCGGCGGGGGCGGGTTCGCGCGCATCGAAGGCGGCGGGCGTGTCCTGAAGCGGCGATGCCGTGCTCATGCGCCCGCCATCGCGACCGTGGCCGGCGAGATCGCGCGTCCGTGCTTCGGTGCAAAGCGCTCGATGAAATCCGCGGCCGTCTCGCATCCGTCCGGCGCGGCGTTGATCAGCGCGCGCGTGCGCTCCGCATACAGGGCGAATTCGGGCTCGCTCAGCACGCGCCTGAGCGCCGCACCGAGACGCGCACCGTCGACCGGGCCGTCGACGCGTATGCCGGCACCGCTTGCCGCGACGCGCTGCGCGTTGTCGAACTGATCGTGCGCGAACGGCGTCACGACCTGCGGAATGCCGGCCTCGAACGCGAGCGCCGCGGTGCCGATCCCGCCGTGATGCACGAGCGCGCGGCAACGCGGCAGCAGCGTGCGCATCGGCACGAAGCGGCGCACCAGCAGCCGGTCGCGGTCCGGTGCCGCATCGTGCGGGCTCAGCAGGATCCCGCGCGCGCCGGTCGCACGCAGCGCGTCCGCCACCGCGCGCGCATAGGCCGCGTGATCGACGCGTGTCGAACCGGCCGTGAACACGACCGGGGGCTCACCGGCCGCGAGAAACGCATCGAGTGCCACATCATCGTCGGGTTTCGCAATATCGTTGAACAGCGGAAAGCCGCCTTGCAGAAGACGGGCCGGCCAGTCGCGCTGCGCCGGCGCGAACCAGTCGGGAAACAGGCACAGCACGCCGTCGGTCGAATGCAGCCAGCGGCCCAGCACGCGCCGCGCGGGTGCAAGCCCGAGGTCGCGGCGCACCGCGTTGAGCGCCGGCCCGCAGACGCGGTCGAGCACCTGCCGCTCGATCAGCGTCATCAGCGCCGTCTTCACCGGCAGCGGCCAGCGCGCCGGAATCGTCAGGCGCGGGTGCGTCGGCGGCACGTGCGCGGACAGCAACGTCGACGGCGACACCTGCACCGACACGTACGGCGTGCCGTGCAGCTCCTGCATGAAGCGCGCGGAGAACGCCCACAGGGTGCCGACCAGCACGGTGTCGCGATCGGTCAGCGCGCGCAGCACGTCGTAATGCGGGCGCAGCACGGGCGCGATCACCTGCCACAGCGTGCGGAACGACGTGCGCGGATCCCACAGTGCCGGGTTCGCCATCGCGGCCTCGTACTCGGCCGCGGTGCCGACCGGCACGAACGTGAAACCGCCGCGACGCGCGGCCGCCTCGAACGGCGGATGCGTGCAGAACACGACGTCGTGGCCGCGCATCGCGAGCGCGCGCGCGACGCCGAGCAGCGGATGCACGTCGCCCGCCGAGCCGATCGCGGTCACGATCACCTTCGCCATCGCGCGCCTCGCGGGGATCAATAGAAGCCGGGGATCAGCGCCGCGACCTCGCGGCGGTACTGTGCATACGCCGGCCCGAAATGGCCGGTCAACCAGCTTTCCTCGACGCGCACCTTGTACGCGAGCGACGCGAACACGAGCGCGACGCCGAGCGCGCCGCGCCACTCGCCGCCGATCAGCGCGGCGCCGGCCAGCGCGATCAGGCAGCCGGTGTAGATCGGATGACGCACGAGGCCATACGGCCCGGTGCGCACGAGTTCGTGGTTTTCCTTCAGCGTGACGGACACGCTCCAGTTCGTGCCGAGATGCAGCCGCGCCCACACCGAGAACAGCAGCCCGGCGACGAGCACCGCAAGCCCGCATTGCGCCTGCAGGCCGAAGCGCTGCCAGTCGGGCACGAGCGCGTGCAGCGTCAGGTCGGGCAGGATGATCAGTGCGCCGCCGGCGATCAGCGGAATCGACTGCAGCGTGCGCGAGCGCGACGCCTCCTTGCGCACGGTCGTCTTCACGGCCTGCGACGTCGCGATCCAGTAGGCGAGCCACGCGGCCCAGGGAACGACGATGGCGATGGTCTGAACGATATTCACGGCTGGCCTGCCTCGTGTGGATAGGAATTCGGATGTGCCCGACGTGCCCGGTACGCGACGTGCTGCGTCACGACGACATCGCCGGCATTGGCGCGGACACGCACGCGTGCGCGGCGCCGAGTGCGAGGCCCGCGGCAACGGGCGGTGCATCGCAGAAGAAGTCGAGCAGCGCCGTGCGTGTCGTCTCGCGCTGCGCGCGGCCTTCGATGTCGAGGAAGTGGCCGGCATCGGGAATCGTCGCGAAGCGCGCGCGCGGCACGTGCGCGACGAGCTGGCGGACGTCGGCCGGCGTCGTGTACTCATCGCGCTCGCCGTTCACGAACAGCAGCTCGCAGCCGATGTTCGAGAACTCGCTCAGGTAGCGCTCCGGCTGCAGCGACAGGATCTGGTCGACGTGGAACGCGACCTGGTCCTGCTCGTCGCGCGGCAGGCGCGTCAGGTAGCGGTAGTTGTACAGCTTCATGATGCGCGGCAGGTAGCGGCCTACCGTGTCGTTCAGCAACTGCGCGGCCTTCAGGTTTTCGCCGGCCGCGATGTGGTCGCGGGCGCGCGTCACGTAGTCGACCATCGCGTCATTCAGGAACGGCGAGAACGAACAGATGGCCGCGCGCCGCACGCTCGGGCAGCCGCGCGCGAGTGCGAACAGCGACGCGACGCCGCCCCACGACACCGACACCAGGAACGCGGGTGCGAAGCGCTCGACCAGATGCTGGAGGATCGCGGCCTCGTCGTCCTTCGTCAGGATGAAGCAGCCGGGGTTGTGCTGACGCGACTGCCCCGCATACGGCAGGTCGAAGCAGATCGTGTTCATCCGCTCGCCGAGATACTGGACGGTCTGCCCGAACGATGCGGTCGTCGCGAGCGCGCCGTTGACGAGCATCGCCGTGTCGAACGACGGATCGAACACGTTCCGTTCGACGTAGACCTTCAGACCATTCGGTAGCGGGACCACGTGTTTTTCGGTCGGCATCGTCGTTCTCCGGTGGATGCGGCGTCTCGGCGTCGCGGCATGCTGCAGGTGCGCAATGACTGGCGCCGGCCGTGCCGCGGCCGTTGGCCGCGCCCATTGCCGACGCACCGCGGCAAATACCCGCGGCGCCGATTCATTCCTCGTAATGCGGCGCCATATTAATATGAGCAATATTACTTGCTCAAGTCATCCCAACGATCCCCTCTACTCCACCCTGGAATACGCCCGATTCAAATTTTTTCGGCATTTTTTATGGTAAACGGAATCGATTGCAACGCGACCGCAATCGTTTGCCGGCTCGGCACAATACAAGCCGATTCGCCTCTTGTTCCATTTAAATTCAATCACATACATCAATTCAATCGCCCGATTGAAACGAATTTCCATAAACCACCGATCACAACACCAGGCGTTCTGATTCACGGATTTCTGCGATTCTCACATAACTCGACATTCTTTCGACATGTAATGAATCGAATCCGGAAATTTTCCAAACCATTGAGTCATCCTCGCCGGAATCGTTTTAAACAAACTTAAAATTATTTAACATCCTTTCAATTCTTTTTTTCGCACCTGCACAATCGCGGCAGAACATCGCCCGCCGTCCTCCGGCCTGCCAATTCGCTACCGGACCCTCATTTTTTGTTGATTGAACGATCAATAAAAAACCGCTAAGCTCTCGACTTCCAGGAACGGCCCGTCCGGGCGAAGGAGTTCGCGATGCCGAAAGTCGGAATGCGGGAGATCCGCCGCGCACAGTTGATCGACGCCACGCTGCGCTCGATCGACGAAGCCGGCCTGCCCGGCACGACGCTCGCATCGGTCGCGCAGCGCGCGAACATCTCGACGGGCATCGTCAGCCACTACTTCGGCGACAAGGACGGCCTGCTCGAAGCCACGATGCGGCACGTGCTGCGCGATCTGTGGGCCGCCACCACGCAGCGCCGCGTCGCCGCACGCAAGGACCCGCGTTCGCGGCTGCGCGCGATCGCCGCCGCGAACTTCGACGACACGCAGGTCAGCGCGCCCGTGATGAAGACCTGGCTCGCGTTCTGGTCGCAGAGCATGCACGACCCGATGCTCAAGCGCCTGCAGCACGTCAACACGCGGCGCCTCCATTCGAACCTGTGCGCCGAGTTCGCCAAGGCCCTGCCGCGCGCGAAGGCGCGGGAAGCCGCCAGCGGCCTCGCCGCGCTGATCGACGGCCTGTGGCTGCGCGGCGCGCTCGCCGGCGGCCCGATCGACACCCGGGCTGCACTGAAGCTCGCCCACGATTACATCGACCTGCTGCTCGCGTCCGACTGACGCGTCACGCAGTCGCCAACAAGGAGATCCTCATGTCCGTATACGGTTTGCAGCGCCTCTACATCGGCGGCGGTTACGTCGATGCCACCAGCGGCAAGACTTTCGACACCGTCGATCCCGCCACCGGCGAACTGCTCGCGCAGGTGCAGCAGGCGAGCGCGGCCGACGTCGACCGCGCGGTCGCGTCGGCCCGGGAAGGCCAGCGCGAATGGGCCGCGATGACCGCGATGCAGCGCTCGCGCATCCTCCGGCGCGCGGTCGACCTGCTGCGCGAGCGCAACGACGAACTCGCGGCCATCGAGACGCGCGACACCGGCAAGCCGATCGGCGAGACGCTCGCGGTCGACATCGTCACCGGCGCGGACGTGATCGAGTACTACGCGGGCCTCGCGACCGCGATCGAAGGGCTGCAGGTGCCGCTGCGCGCCGAGTCGTTCGTCTACACGCGCCGCGAGCCGCTCGGCGTGTGCGCGGGCATCGGCGCATGGAACTACCCGATCCAGATCGCATGCTGGAAGACGGCGCCCGCGCTCGCGGCCGGCAATGCGATGGTGTTCAAGCCGAGCGAAGTCACGCCGCTCACCGCGCTGAAGCTCGCGGAAATCTATACGGAAGCCGGCGTGCCGGCCGGCGTGTTCAACGTCGTGCAGGGCGACGGCTCGGTCGGCGCGCTGCTCACCGGTCACCCGGACATCGCGAAGGTGTCGTTCACCGGCGGCGTCGAGACCGGCAAGAAGGTGATGTCGCTGGCCGGCGCGTCGTCGCTGAAGGAAGTGACGATGGAGCTCGGCGGCAAGTCGCCGCTGATCGTGTTCGAGGATGCCGACCTCGACCGCGCGGCCGACATCGCGGTCACCGCCAACTTCTTCAGCTCGGGCCAGGTCTGCACGAACGGCACGCGCGTGTTCGTGCATCGCTCGATCAAGGACGCGTTCACGCAGCGCGTGCTCGAACGCGTGAAGCGGATTCGCGTCGGCAAGCCGACCGACGCCGACACCAACTTCGGCCCGCTCGTGTCGGCCGCGCAGCTCGACAAGGTGCTCGGCTTCATCGAGAGCGGCAAGGCCGAAGGCGCAAAGCTGCTCGCGGGCGGCACGCGCCTGACCGACGGTCACTTCGGCAGCGGCCAGTACGTCGCGCCGACCGTGTTCGGCGACTGCCGCGACGACATGAAGATCGTCCGCGAGGAGATTTTCGGGCCGGTGATGAGCATCCTCGATTTCGAATCGGAGGACGAAGTAATCGCTCGCGCGAACGACACGCGCTACGGCCTCGCGGCCGGCGTGGTGACCGAGAACCTGTCGCGCGCGCACCGCACGATCCACCGCCTCGAAGCCGGCATCTGCTGGATCAACACGTGGGGCGAATCGCCGGCCGAGATGCCGGTTGGCGGATACAAGCAATCCGGTGTCGGACGCGAGAACGGCATCACGACGCTCGAACACTACACTCGAATCAAGTCGGTACAGGTCGAGCTCGGCCGCTACAACCCGGTGTTTTGAGAACGATAGGAGATACCCCGTCATGACGACACGCGAATACGACTACATCATCTGCGGCGCCGGTTCCGCGGGCAACGTGCTCGCGACGCGCCTGACGGAAGATCCGGATGTGACGGTGCTGCTGCTCGAGGCGGGCGGCCCCGACTACCGCTTCGACTTCCGTACGCAGATGCCGGCGGCGCTCGCCTATCCGCTGCAGGGCCGTCGCTACAACTGGGCCTACGAGACCGACCCCGAGCCGCACATGGACAACCGCCGGATGGAATGCGGCCGCGGCAAGGGGCTCGGCGGTTCGTCGCTGATCAACGGGATGTGCTACATCCGCGGCAACGCGCTCGACTACGACAACTGGTCGACGCACAAGGGGCTCGAGAACTGGACGTATCTCGACTGCCTGCCGTACTTCAAGAAGGCCGAGACGCGCGACGTCGGCCCGAACGACTATCACGGCGGCGACGGCCCCGTGTCGGTCACGACCAGCAAGCCGGGCGTGAACCCGCTGTTCGAGGCGATGGTCGATGCGGGCGTGCAGGCCGGCTATCCGCGCACCGACGACCTGAACGGCTATCAGCAGGAAGGCTTCGGCCCGATGGACCGCACCGTCACGCCGAAGGGCCGCCGTGCCAGCACCGCGCGCGGCTACCTCGACCAGGCGAAGGTGCGGTCGAACCTCGAGATCGTCACGCACGCGCTCGCCGATCGCATCCTGTTCGACGGCAAGCGCGCATCGGGCGTCACGTACCTGCGCGGCAGCGAGCGCGCGACCGCGCATGCGCGCCGCGAAGTGCTCGTGTGCAGCGGCGCGATCGCGTCGCCGCAACTGCTGCAGCGCTCGGGCGTCGGCCCCGGCGCGTGGCTGAAGGCACTCGACATCCCGGTCGTGCTCGACCTGCCCGGCGTCGGCCAGAACCTGCAGGATCACCTGGAGATGTACATCCAGTACGAGTGCAAGGAGCCGGTGTCGCTGTATCCGGCGCTGAAGTGGTGGAACCAGCCGAAGATCGGCCTCGAATGGCTGCTGAACGGCACCGGCCTCGGCGCGAGCAACCACTTCGAGGCGGGCGGCTTCATCCGCACGCGCGACGACGACCTGTGGCCGAACATCCAGTATCACTTCCTGCCGGTTGCGATCAACTACAACGGCTCGAACGCGATCGAGATGCACGGCTTCCAGGCGCACGTCGGGTCGATGCGTTCGCCGAGCCGCGGCCGCGTGAAGCTGCGCTCGCGCGATCCGAACGACCATCCGAGCATCCTGTTCAACTACATGGCCGAAGCGCTCGACTGGCGCGAGTTCCGCGATGCGATCCGCGCGACGCGCGAGATCATGCGGCAGCCCGCGCTCGACCGCTATCGCGGCCGCGAGCTGAACCCGGGCGCCGACTGCAAGACCGACAAGGAACTCGACGCGTTCGTGCGGGCTCGCGCGGAAACCGCGTTCCATCCGTCGTGCTCGTGCAAGATGGGCCATGACGACATGGCCGTGGTCGACGAAGAAGGTCGCGTGCACGGGCTGGAAGGACTGCGCGTGGTCGATGCGTCGATCATGCCGATCATCACGACCGGCAACCTGAACGCGCCGACGATCATGATCGCGGAGAAGATCGCGGACAAGATCCGCGGCCGCAAGCCGCTGGCGCGGGTCGATGTGCCTTACTTCGTCGCCAACGGAACGATGGCGCGGAATGTCGCGAAGGCGGTGCGGCAGCCCGAGACGGCGTAACCGCGCCAGCACCCCGCCCCCGTGCACAGCGGCGGCGGCGGCAGCAACATGCACGGCTCGGGGCGTTCTCGCCTCGAGCCGTTTTTCATTGGACGCTGTCGGCGCCCGTACTGAACCGCGTGATGGCCGCCGCCCTCGGCCGCACGCGTTTCGCGCGCACGATCGGATTCGATCGCGACGTCAGGCTCATCGCGCCGCGCAAACGGTCGAACGCGACATCCTCCTTCAATCCGAAGCGGCCGACCGCCGGCCACGCCAGTGTTTCATCGAGCCACGCCTGCCACGCGTCGCCATGGAAGCGGCGTGCGAATTCGCGCACCATGTCCGGCGCCGCGATCACGATGCCCGCCAGCAGGTAATACGCCCAGAAGCTGCCCGCGCCGACGAGCCGGTCGAGCCGGCACGCGGACACCGCCGCGAGCAGGCCGTCCACCGACGCAAGATCGGTGCGACGTTCGCGAATCGCGCGCGCCACGAGATTGTGCTGACCGCCGTACGCGGTAAAGGATATCCCCTGGCCGGCGGCCAGCTCCGCGCAGAACATCGCGAGCGCGGCCATCTCGTCGATGCGTGCGGCATCGTCGCGCGGCCCGCAGACGCGCAGCACGATCGCGTCGATGACGGCCCCCGGCCGGGCCGACGGCTCCACGCAGGCCACCGCGACGGCCGCGCGTCGTTCTCTCAGGTGCTTCGCCGGCGGTGCTTCGCCGTTCGCGCAGGGTTCCCGCGCTTCATGCTCGTCGGCACCGCCACCGCGAGATCCGACGCCGACGGCAATCCGCTCGAGCGCGGCCCAGCCGTCGTCGGGATCGTCGAAGGCCCACGCATCGACGAAGCCATGCGCGGCTTCGAATACCGCGCGCGATCCCGGGCAGCATCGTTCGGCGTGCGCAAGCTGCCGCGCGTCGGGCACGTGCATGCACGCGCCGGGCGGATCGCCCGCGTCGCACACGCAACCGCCGCCGTCCGTCGCAATCCACGGCGCGAGTGCGTGCAGGACGGCGATCGCTTCGTGCGACCGGTTCACGCCCGCCCGCACGCGTGCCGCGCGCGGCGACGGCGGACCGTCCGTTGCGTCGACGTCGGCCGTCGTCACGCAAGCCGCTTCATGCAGATGTTCGATCAGGTACTGCAGCCACGCGGCCGTGCGCAGCCGGTCAGGCGTCGCACCGCGGGCATCGCCATACTTCGCTGGGTCGGTGAGCATGGGTGGTCCGGAATGGTTCTGGCGAATCGGAATGGTGGTTTCGTTTCGGGCTTCGGTCGAAGCAGGCGGCGCGGTGCGTCGCACCGGCCCGCTGCATGGCCACCTGCATCGGATCGCGAAGCAGGCGGCCAGCCGATCGTCGCGCCGATACGCGCGACGACGCGAACGCATCGAGAAACCGGAACGCCCGCCGCACATCCTTGCACGGCCCTCGTCCATGGCGGGCGCCCGGCCTCGATCACGCGACGCTTACTGCACGTGGAACTTCGGCGACGTGGCGACCGTGCCGCTGACCGTGCAGTCCGGCGTCAGCACCGCGTTGTTGAACGTCAGCGACGAGTTCGGATCGCTCCACGTCGTCACGACCTTGCTCGGCCCGCAAGTGCCGAGCAGCGACACGGTCACCTTCGCATTGTTGATGGACAGTTGCGTCGTGCTGTCGGCCTGGCCCGTCCACGGCGCCGCGCTGGTCGCGCTGCCGCTGATCAGGCCGCACGTCGCACCGCCCGTGAACGTGGTCGACGTGATGTTGACGATGCCCGTCGAGGAGATCGTGCCGTTGAACGTCGCGTTGCAACTCGCGTTGATCGCCCCCTTGGCCAGGACCGTGAGGCCCGTCGCGGAGAACGGCTCCCCGTTCGGATTCATGGCCTGACCATCGGCGCGCGAAACGGTCACGGCGAAAGCAGGCGCGGCCGACACCGCGGTGAATGCCACTGCAGCAACAAGCGATACGATTTTGCGAATGCTCATTTGAACTGCCCCCTCTCTTCACAAATGGCGGCACGCCGCCAGGAACGCGACGTCCCGGCCGGATTGCCCCGGCCGCTCGGTCGCAGGAAGCCGCCGGCACGCGTGCTGCGCGCCGGGCGGCTCAGAACTTGTAGGAAATCCCGACGAACGTGATCAGCGGATCGGCCTTCAGCCGCGTGCGCGTGGTCGCGAGCGTCGACCCGTCGGCGGCCTTGATCACGAGCGACGAATAGGTCTTCAGCGGCATGTAGGTCAGCGTCGCCGTGAGCCCCCAGTGCTTGTCGATCGCATAGCTCGCGCCGACGTTGTAGACCGGCGTGAACGACGACGACGCCTTGCCCTCCACCGACGTCGGCCCCGGTTTGCCGGCCCCGGCAGCCAGCACGCTGCCGAGGTTTTCGTTGATGTCCTTCGCGAAGTTGCCGTTCAGTTCGATGTTGCTGAACCAGCTGTAGGCCACGCCGATCCCGACGAACGGACGGAACTTCGCAGTCGGTGCATTGAAGTAGTACTGCAGAATGATCGTGGGGCTCCACTGCCGCGCATTCTTCACGGCCGGCTGATTCGCCGGATTGTCCATATTGACGCTGCCGAGCGCGCCGGCCGGGCCCGGCGGCCGGATCACGCCGTGTCCGGTCAGCGTGAACTCGGGCGGTACGCCGAGCACCGACGTCACCGCGATATGGTCGGTGAAGAAGTGCGTGAGCGTGAGGCCGACCGTATCGGCGTTGTTGACCGTCAGGCTCGTGCCCGGCGACGTGAACGACCCGGGCAGCCGCAGCGGCCCGTTGATCGGCATGTTTGCGAGATTCGTCGTCAGCCCGTTGGTCGAATCCTGCGGCATGATGTGCAGCCAGCCCAGCGTCGCGACGTTGTCGCCCGCCTGCTGGGCCGATGCGAGCGTCGACACGCCTGCGACGACACCTGCGGCAATCAGCTTCTTCATGAAGTCTCCCCCTCATTCTGTCCGGGCGCCGCGCACCTGCGCGCGGCGCCACCGTGTCTCCATCCGCGCGTGGTCACTGCACGAACGCACCGACCGTGAAGTACGGATTGCTCGTATCGGCCATGTCGAGGAAGCCGAACACGCCGCCGGTGAACACGAACTTGCCGGTTGCCGGCCCCGATGCCGCGTCCGCATGCACGGTCGTCACGACGCCCGGCACCTGCTGCGTGTAATCGAGGTTCAGCGCGCGCGTGAGCGCGGCCTGCGATGCGTTGAACGGGTCGAGCAGCGTCGCCTGCGCGCCGACGAGCGCGGTCGCGCGATAGTTGAATGCGCTGTCGACGCCCGTGTACTCGCCGTTCTGCGAGCCCTGCGCGACCGCCGCCCGCGGGCTCAGGAACGAGATGCCCGATTCGTCGTCCGCGCTCGGCGGGCCCTGCGTGAGGTCCGCGTTCGCGGCGCCGGTGCGGATGAAGATCGGCACGAGCTGGTTGCGCAGCTTGCCGACGATCAGGATTCCCTTGCCGGCCTTCGCCGGATCGAGCGCGGCGAGCGTCGGCGGAATCTGCGGCTGGTAGTTCAGCGACTGGAACGCCGGCGCATCGGCACGCAGCGTGAACGGCTGGTTCACGGTCGCGCTCGACGCGAGCGGCTGCCCGCCGTTCTTCCTGCCGAAGTTGTCGGTCTCGACGTAGCTGCCGTCGGCGTTGATCGTCACCTGCTGGTCGAGCGCCACCGGCTGGAAGTTCTGCGACGGCACCTGGTGGTAGCCGAGCTGGTTGTACGTGCCGGCGATCTTCGACAGGTCGGTTTCGAGCGACGAGAAGCTGATGAACGGGTAATACGGAAACGTCGTCTTCGCAATCCTGCCGACGCCGATCACGCCGTCGAACTGGATCGTCGCGCCGGGAATCGCGCCGCCCAGCACGCCTTCGCCGAGGAACAGGCGTGCCGGCCGGCTCGGGTCGAGGCTCGCGTTCTGCATCCGGAACGTGCACTGGTTCAGCTTCACGGTCGGCAGGCCGGTCTCGTCGGCCAGCGTGCCGTCGACGACGTTGGCCGGCGCCGTGTCGCGCGTCGGCTGCACCGTGCCGGTGGTGGCCGGCACCGGCGATGCAAGGTAGGTCATCCGGTACGTCATCTTCGTCGTGTCGAGCTGCACCTTCACGAGTTCGCCCGAGCCGGACCCGCCGATGAACACCGTGTTGTAGTCGATGGTCTGCGGGCACAGCCGGACTACCGGCGCGGGCGGCGGGTCGCCGTCGCCACCGCAGGCAACCAGCACGGGCGCGAGCGATGCCGCGGCCATCCAATGCTTCACATTCATAGGAATCCTCTTGAATTTCGATTCGCCGGCGGCGACGCGTGCGCCGCCGGTGTTCCGGGTTCAGTGCGCCGTTACTGGACGAATGCGCCGACCGTGAAGAACGGGTTGACCTTGTTGTTGTTGACGACCATCGCGTAGACATTCCCGGCCGTCACGAGCCAGCCCGTGTCGCCCTTGCCGAAGATCGCCACGTTGCCGTTCGCGCCCTTCGCGTTGAAGTCCTGCGCGACCGTGACCTTGATCTTGCCGGGCGTGGCCTGCGTGTAGTCGAGTGCGAATTGCGAGCTCACCGACGACGTCTGCGGATCGATGAACGCCGCGGTGGCGCCCTGGAACAGCGTCGACGTGTAGTTCGCGGCGATCGTCGACACGGCGGTGCCGTCGTTGCAGCTGCCCGCCTCCGAATAGAACGCGCCATTGGTGAACGTGCCGGGCAGGTCGGGGTGCGGCACATGTACGTCGAAGCTCGGGCCCGCCGTCGCCAGCGCGTTCGCCTGGCCGGTCGATGTCACGACGCCGCATGCGGACGCACTGGTCGCGCCGATGTAGCCGCCCTTCAGGGAATTCGCGGCGATCGCGGTCGTCGACGAAAGCATCGAGATGCCGACTTCGGGATCGGCGACGGACGCGAGCAGATTGCCCGCATCGACGTGGTTGTAGCCGACGCGGATCACGACCGGCACACGCACGCCATTCAGCTTGCCGACGATCATGATGCCCTTCGCCTGACTCGGCGCGATCACGAGCGACGCGCCCTGCCCCGCGAGCGGATACACGGGCGTGCCGAACGGGTTCGCCACCGCATTGCTCACGAACACGTTGTCGCTCGATCCATCCGCGTTCTTGCGCCGCGTCCACGGCGATCCGGTCGTCTGGCACGAGTAGTCGCTGTTCGGCGTGATCGTGCACGAGCCGTCCGCATTGAACGTCTGGTTCCAGTTGACGACGTCCGGCTCCCAGCCGACCGGCCCGTTCGCGCTCTGCGCATTGCCGCCGAGCGGCGACAGGTGGATGCCCACTTCGTTGTAGTTGCCCGCGACCTTCGTGAAATCGGTCTCGGTGTCGGTGAAGCCGATGAACGGATAGAAATCGAACGTGCGCGACGGCACGGTGCCCAGGAACAGCCCCGGCAGGAGTTCGATGCCTGGAAACGCGATCGTCGCGCCCGGAATCCCGCCGCCGACCACCCCGTTCCCGACGAACAGCATCGGCGGATCGGTGCGCTTGATCGTCACCGAATACGCGCCGTCGCTCGTCGCGCCGCTGTCGAGCACGAACGCGCAGCGGTTCTGCTCGGCCGTCGGCAGGTTGGCCGGATGATGGAACGCGCCGCTGATCGTCAGGCCCGCACGCGTGTCGTTGACCTGCCCCGCCGAGGTCGGCACCGACGATTCGATGAACTGCATCTGGTAGGTGAGCTTCGTCGTGTCGAACTTCACCTTCACGTATTCGCCGCTGCCGGAACCACCCGTGTAGGTGGTCGTGTAATCGAGCGAATCCGGACACAGCTTCGTCACGACGGGCGGCGTCGTTTCGGCACCGCTCGGCCCGCATGCGCTGCCCGAGCACTGCGGCACGTTGATCGGGCCCGGATCGTCGCCGCCGCCGCAACCGGCGACGAACGGCAGCGCCAGCACGGCGCACGACAGGACCGCCTTCCGCCATTCAGGAATGCAAAGCATCAACCCCTCCTTTTCAGATACGACAGGTCTCGTCCGGACGGGCTGCGTGGCCCGCCGGTTGGTATCGCGCCGCCGCGAGCGTGCGCGGCGCATGACGATGCGCGCAATGCGCGCCGCGTTGCAGGTCGAGCAGATGCGATCACGACCGCCGCGGCAGGCAAGCGCTATCCGGCGGCGCCGTCATGCGGCACGGCGCCATCGGGGAAGTCGAAACGGAATGGGGGGCGTCGCTACAGCGGCAACGCGATGCGATGACGCAGGCGCGCGACTCGCGTCGCGCCCGCATCCAGCGAAAAACGCGGAAACGGCAGTGCTGCCGGGCCCTCGGATAGGCGTCTCATGTATTGGTCTCCGTACGTACGCTTGATTCGTTATCGTGATGCGTCGTTTTCGAGACTATGATCGGACGAAACGCACAAGTAAATGGATGCAGAGTTCCAAACGCGCCGCCCCCCTCGATCCTAGTGCGTGCAGGGTGTTTGACAATTTTTCAAACGGCCTTCAATTTATTTGCTCAGACAAATACCCGAGCGGTACAACGCGTGTTCGAATGACGGCGGTCGACCCGCGCGAGGCCCGGCGGGCCGGCCTTTGGCGGCCCGCGCGCATGCCGCGGCGCCCTCTTGCAAGTCGATGATCACGAGCGTGCCGCGGCTGCCGGGCAGCACCGCGCCCGCTGCCGTGCGCACGCGCGATCGCCGTCCGATCGAGCGAAAACGGCGCGCATTGTTCGCTCGATTCAAATAAAGCATCGCATTATTGACTGGCACCCGGGCATTTCCCGCAAATCCCGCACCGGCATCACATACCCTTTCCGTCAAAATGCAATTCCATCTTCCGATTGCTAATATGGCGGTCCTGCGATCCCGCACCACAACGCCGTTCGACATGACGCCCGTTCGCCATGCCGCCCCCGACACCGGCCGCTTCACGGCGGCGGCACCGGGCACGCGCGGCGCGCGGCGTCGGACCGACCGGCCGTGCCATCCGTGAGCATGCAACCGATCCTTTCCGTCTCCGACCTCTCCAAGACTTACGCGTCCGGCTTCCAGGCGCTGAAGCACGTGACCCTCGACATCCGCCCCGGCGAGATCTTCGCGCTGCTCGGGCCGAACGGCGCGGGCAAGACCACGCTGATCGGCTCGATCTGCGGCATCGTCACGCCGACCGAAGGCCGCGTGACGGTCGGCGGCCACGACATCCGCGATCAATACCGCGCCGCCCGCGAAATGATCGGCCTCGTGCCGCAGGAGCTGACGACCGACGCGTTCGAAACCGTCTGGGCGACCGTGTCGTTCAGCCGCGGCCTGTTCGGCAAGGCGCCCGATCCGGCGCACATCGAGAAGACGCTGAAGGCGCTGTCGCTGTGGGACAAGCGCGACAACAAGCTGATGACGCTGTCGGGCGGCATGAAGCGCCGCGTGATGATCGCGAAGGCGCTGTCGCACGAGCCGCGCATCCTGTTCCTCGACGAGCCGACGGCCGGCGTCGACGTCGAGTTGCGCCGCGACATGTGGAAGCTGGTCGACTCGCTGCGCGAAAGCGGCGTGACGATCCTGCTGACCACGCACTACATCGAGGAAGCCGAGGAAATGGCCGACCGGATCGGCATCATCCTCGGCGGCGAACTCGTGCTCGTCGAAGAAAAGCGCGAGCTGATGCGCAAGCTCGGCAAGAAGCAGCTGACCGTGCAGCTCGAGCATCCGCTCGCGACCGTGCCGGCCGAACTCGCCACATTCGGGCTCGACCGCGCGGACGACGGCGCGGCGCTCGTCTATACGTACGACTCGCAGCGCGACGACGCGAGCATCGCCAAGCTGATCAACGCGCTCGGCTCGGCCGGCATCGGTTTTCGCGACCTGCATACGACGCAGAGCTCGCTCGAGGACATTTTCGTCAGCCTGATCGACAACCGCCGCAACGGCGCACAAGGGGCGTAACGCACATGGCGCACTGGAATTTCCACGGCATCCGCGCGATCTACCGCGCCGAAATGGCCCGCACGCGCCGCACGCTGATGCAGAGCATCATCGCGCCGGTGATCTCGACGTCGCTGTACTTCGTCGTGTTCGGCTCGGCGATCGGCTCGCGCATCAGCGACGTGAACGGAATCGGCTACGGGTCGTTCATCGTGCCGGGCCTCGTGATGCTGTCGCTGCTGTCGCAGAGCATCTCGAACGCGTCGTTCGGTATCTACTTCCCGCGCTTCACGGGCACGATCTACGAGATCCTGTCGGCGCCCGTGTCGTACTGGGAGATCGTGATCGCGTATGTGGGCGCGGCCGCGTCGAAGTCGCTGCTGCTCGGGCTGATCATCCTCGCGACGGCCGGCCTGTTCGTGCCGCTGCACATCCTGCATCCGTTCTGGATGGTGCTGTTCCTCGTGCTGACGTCGATCACCTTCAGCCTGTTCGGCTTCGTGATCGGCATCTGGGCCGACAGCTTCGAGAAGCTGCAGCTCGTGCCGCTGCTGATCATCACGCCGCTCACGTTCCTCGGCGGCAGCTTCTATTCGGTCGACATGCTGCCGCCCGCGTGGCGCATCGTCACGCTGTTCAACCCGATCGTCTACCTGATCAGCGGCTTCCGCTGGTCGTTCTACGGGCTCGCGGACGTGCACGTGGGGATCAGCCTCGCGGCGACCACGCTGTTCCTCGCGATCCTGCTCGCGATCGTCGCGTGGATGTTCCGCACCGGCTACAAGCTGAAGAACTGACGCGGCCCGGCCGCGGGGTCGCCCCGGTTCGCGGATCCGGGACAGCGCTGATAGACTGATTCGGAAGATCGACCGCTGCCGCTTGCCGCACCGCAACCCGCGGTGCGCGGGCGGCGCGGCTCCCCCTTCCCTGCGCGAGGATCCCCCGATGAGCGCCTCCCGAATCGACGCCGTCCGCGACGGCCTGTTTCGCGCGACGACCTACGTCGACACGCTGAACCTGTGCTTCAGCCAGTTCTTCGTACGATCGCCGCACGGTGACGTGCTGTGCGTCGAAACGGGCACCCGTTCCAATTTCACGCAACTGAGCGCGGCGCTCGACACCGTCGGCATCGCGCCGTCGATGGTCAGCAGCGTGATCGTCCCGCACTTCGAGGCCGACGAAATGGGCGCGCTGCCCGACTTCCTCGCGGTCAACCCGGCGCTCGTCGCGTACGGACATCCGATGTGTACCTGGGGACTCGCCGACGTGTTCGGCGTGCGCACGATTGCGCTGAAGGACGGCGAGCCGACGACACTGTCGGGCACCGGCGTCGTGCCGGTCTTCACGAAGCACGTGCATCAGTGGGATGCGCTCGTCGTGTATCTGCCGGCGTACAAGGCGTTGCTGTCGTCGGACATCCTGATGCGCTTCGGCAGGGAGGAGACCGGCGACCCGCTGCCCGCGATCCTCGACGCAATCACGCGCTCGGACTACCTGCCGTCGCTCGCGCACCTGGCGAGCGCGCTGCGCCGCATCCAGGCGCTCGATCTCGACATCATCCTGCCGATGCACGGCCCGGCGATCACGCACGACATTCCGCGCGTGATCGCCGGTGTGATTGCTCATTGCGAGGCGGCCGCCGCAGCGTAGCGCTCACGCGCCCGCGGGCGGGCGGCTCGCCGGTCAAACGCCGGTCACGACGTATTCGGCGGCCGCCTTGCTCTGGATCGCGGCCATCACCGCGAGTTCCCGCTTGCTGCGCGGCTCGCCGGACACGACGCCCGTCGCTTGCTTGGCCTTCGCGCCGAGCGGAAAGAACACGAACGACGCGCCGTCCGGTGCGCCCGGTTCGGCCCGCAGGCGTTTGTTCAGAATCTTCAGGTACTTTTTCTTCGAGACTTCCTTCGTTGCCATGGCGCCCTCCGCATGAATGTAATGCTGATCAGCATACCAGTTTTGACCGGCGATTCCGGCACGCCGCCGCGCGATCGATCCGCACTGGAATGGATCGGCTTACGCGGCTCGCCGCGTCAGGCCGCGGCTGCATGTCGTCCCCACGACCATCGTCCGCCCCCGTTACCGGTCATCGAATTTCCTTGGCGTGCGATGTCGATTCGCGCGATCGCCGCGCGTCGTAGTGCCGTAACCGCTCGTTTTGCCGTCCGCACGGCCGGCGACAGCGGATTCCCCTTTTCCCGTTCAAGGAGTCCAACAATGCGCGTCATGGTGATCGTCAAGGCAACGGCCTTTTCCGAATCGGGCGCGATGCCCGATACCGAACTGCTGGCCGCGATGGGCCAGTACAACGAGGAACTCGTGAAAGCCGGCGTGATGCTCGCCGGCGAAGGGCTCCATCCGAGTTCGCGCGGCAAGCGCGTGCATTTCTCCGGCAAGGACCGGACCGTCATCGACGGCCCGTTCGCCGAGACCAAGGAACTGATCGCCGGCTACTGGCTATGGCAGGTGAATTCAATGGAAGAAGCGGTCGAATGGGTCAAGCGCTGCCCGAATCCGATGCCGAGCGAATCGGACATCGAGATTCGCCAGATCTTCTCGCCCGAGGACTTCGGCGAAGCATTCACGCCGGAGCTGCAGGAACAGGAGGCGCGGCTGCGCGCGGAGATGGACCGTCAGCACAACGCATGAGCCGGCCCGGGCCGGGCGCCTCCGCGGCAACGATGCGGGCGTCCCGGCCGAATCGTCCGAACCAGTGGATCGACGGGGATTGACGGCACCTCGCTTAGTAACGTATCGTTTTGACACGTTACTAAGCGAGGTGCTTTCGTCATGCATTCCCGTTTCGACCGTTTTCGCGCGACGCCGCTCGGCGCGCAGCTCGAAGCGCTGATCGCGCAGCCCGAGCGCTATGTCGAATTCGCGGCGCTGTCGCGCGTCGGCGTCGCCGCGATCGGCGCGATCCAGCACGAGATCGCGCACAAGTTCCCCGAAATCGAAGCCGATACGACCGCCCGCCAGTTCTGCGGCGCGATGGTCGCCGACGTGATGCGCCGTCACGGGCACGACGTCGTGCAGGCGCGCGGCCGGATCGGCGGCGCACTGTTCAGCTACGGCGCGGTGTTCAGCGCGTATCCGCAGGTGCTGCCGTTCGCCGGCGTCGTTGCCGCGCTGGCCGCGATGCCAGCCCGGATCGCCGCGTATGCCGCGCAGGTTCCCGCCGCGCTCGCCACGCGCCGCCCGGCCGGCACGGGCTTCTCGCTCATCGAACATGCGTGTCACTTGCGCGACCTCGACGCCGTGTTCGCCGAACGCATCGATGTCGTGCGCACGCACGAGCTGCCGGTGATCGCGTCCGTCGACGGCACCGCGCTCGCCGCACAGCGCGACTACCTCGCCCAGCCGCTCGACGACGCACTCGCCGCATTCCGCACCGGACGCGCCGCGCTGTGCGCGACGGCCGCGGCGCTGCACCCGCCGGAACTCGCACGCTGCGGGTTGCGCGACGGCATCCGGCGCATGTCGCTCGACGAACTCGTGCGCGAGCTGCTCGACCACGACCGCACGCACGTGCTCGAACTCGACGAACTGCTCGCCGAACTCGAATTGCCGCCCCTTGCTTCCTCGGCCGCCGCATGAATGAACCCACCCCGCCCGTCGTCTTCATCCACGGTTTCATCGGCACGTTCGACGTGCCCGAATGGCCCGGCCCGCATCTCGCGCCCGACCTGCTCGGCTACGGCATCCACCGCGGCGCGCCGTTCGACGCGATCACGCTCGCCGCCCAGGTCGAGCATGTGCGGCAGGCCGTCGACGCGCACTACGGCGCGCAGCCGGTCGACCTCGTCGGTCACTCGGTCGGCGGCGCGATCGCGATGCTGTTCGCGCATGCGCATCCGGCGCGCGTGCGCCGGATCGTCAACGTCGAAGGCAACTTCACGCTCGACGATGCGTTCTGGTCGGCGTCGGTCGGCCGCATGTCGCCCGCGCAAGCCGACGCGATGCTCGACGGCCTGCGCGGGGATCCGTCCGGCTGGCTGCGCGGCGCGATCGACGATCCGTCGCCGCGCCAGCTCGACGACGCGCGCCGCTGGCTCGCGCATCAGCCTGCCTCGACGCTGCGCGCGATGGGGCGCTCGGTCGTCGCGACGACCGGCGAACCCGGCTATCTGCAAGCGCTCGCTGAAGTATTCGAGCGCCATCCGGTGTGGCTCGTCGCCGGTGAACGCTCGCGCGCGGGCTGGCATGTGCCGGACTGGGCGCTCGCGCGCTGTGCCGGTTTCGACACGATCGGCGGCTGCGGGCATCTGATACCGGCCGAGCGGCCCACCGCGTTCCGCGAGGCGCTCGCGCGCTGTCTCGACTGACGCGCGCGGCCGCCAGGCTGCGCGCCGGCCACCTGACAACTCGTAGGATTCGCCGAAATTTGGCTGAAAGGCGCGGTTGCTAGAGTCGTCCAACAGGGTTTTCCCGATGCCCGACTGCCGAACGGAAACGACACATGCGAGGCTCCATGAACCTGGTACGCACGTTCTGGCTACTGCTGCTGCTCGCCGTCGCGGGCCCGGCCCTCGCCTTTCAGGCGCGGGTCGTCGCGATCCCGAGCGCGGCGATGAACGAGACACTGAGGGCGACCGTCGTGCTGCCGGACGACTACGCGCGCCTGCGCCACGGGCCTGAGCGCAGCGTCGAACGCTTCCCGGTCGTCTACCTGCTGCACGGCTCCGGCGGCGACCACACCGACTGGACCGCAAACACGCGGATCGCCGCGCTGGCCGATCGCTATCACGTGATCCTGGTGATGCCCGACGGCGGACACGAAAGCTGGTACATCGACAGCCCGTTCGACTCCGGCAGCCGCTACGAAACCTTCGTCGGCGACGAAGTCGTGTCCTATGTCGACACCCATTTCAGAACGATCTCGGCCAAGGGCGCGCGCGCGATCACCGGGCTCAGCATGGGCGGCTTCGGTGCGCTGCGCATCGCGCTCGACCGGCCCGACACGTTCGGCGCGGTCGGCAGCATCAGCGGCGCGGTCGATCCGCGCTGCTGCGAGGACGAGCCCGGCATCGACCACGTGTTCGGCGATCCCGGCCGCCATCCGTCGTTCTGGAACCGCAACGCGATCGTCGAAAGCGCGCGCGCGTTCGTCCGTGCGCATCTCGACCTGACGATCGACTGCGGCCGCGACGACTCGTTCGTCGGCTCGAACCGCACGCTGCATCAACGACTCGTCGCACTCGGCGTGCCGCACGACTATGCGGAGCGTCCAGGCGGTCACACGTGGGACTACTGGGCGCATGCGATCCGCTACCAGATGCAGTTCTTCGCGGCGTCGTTCCAGCACGGCGGCTACGCATAGGATCCGCACCCCCGCGTCGCGCGCCATCCGGCAGGCGTGACGCGAGCGGCCCGACGCGCGCGGCGCTGCCGCGCCCTTGCGCCGTTGCATCGCGCGACGGACCCGATGGTAGGATGCGCAGGCATCGACCACCCGACTTCCTCCATGCCGCGCGACAACTTTGCGGACCTGCTCGCCTTCATCGCCGTCGCGCGCGAGCGCAGCTTCACGCGCGCGGCCGCCCGGCTCGGCGTGTCGCAATCCGCACTCAGCCATACGATCCGCTCGCTCGAGACGCGTCTCGGCGTGCGGCTGCTCACGCGCACGACGCGCAGCGTCGCGCCGACCGAAGCCGGCGAGCGCCTGTTGCTCAACCTCGCGCCGCGCTTCGACGAAATCGAGGCCGAACTGTCCGCGCTCGCCGAGCTGCGCGACAAGCCGGCCGGCACCGTGCGCATCAACGCGACCGACTACGCGATCCGCACGCTGCTGTGGCCGAAGCTGTCGCCGATCCTGCGCGACTACCGCGACCTGAAGGTCGAGTTCGTGACCGACTACGGACTGTCCGACATCGTCGCGGAACGCTTCGACATCGGCGTGCGGCTCGGCGACCAGGTCGCGAAGGACATGATCGCGGTACGCATCTCGCCGGACCTGAAGATGGCGATCGTCGGCGCGCCCGCGTATTTCGCGGAGCGCGAGCCGCCCGCGACGCCGCAGGATCTCGTCGCGCACGACTGCATCAACCTGCGCCTGCCGACGCACGGCGCGCTGTACGCATGGGAACTCGCGCGCGGCGACGACACGCTGCAGGTGCGTGTCGACGGCCAGGTCACGTTCAACGGCACCTACGAAATGCTCGACGCGGCGCGCGCCGGCTACGGCCTGGCCTACGTGCCGGCCGAGCTCGCCGCGCCGCACGTCGCCGCCGGCAGGCTCGTCAGCGTGCTCGACGACTGGTGTCCGACGTTTCCGGGCCATCACCTGTACTACGCGAGCCGGCGGCAATCGTCGCGCGCGTTCGCGCTGATCGTCGACGCGCTGCGCCACCCCGGCCATTCATGAGCCGGTTCGATAAGTGCATGCGCATTCCTGGGGATTATCGATAAGCGCGTCGGTGGCTACCATCGTCGATGTCTTCCACGTCCTCCGGAGCCCTCGATGTCCGAACCGACTTCCGCCGCGCGCCAGGCCTTCGGCGCGATCGCGCCGGCCCTCGCCGACTACACCGACAACGTGCTGTTCGGCGACGTGTGGCAGCGCCCCGGCCTGTCGCCGCGCGATCGCAGCCTGATCACGGTCGCGAGCCTCGTCGCGCTGTATCGCGTGAACGAGCTGCCGTTCCATCTGAAGAAGGCGCTCGACAACGGCATCACGCGCGACGAGCTGATCGAGGCGATCACGCATCTCGCGTTCTATTCGGGCTGGCCGACCGCCAGCTCGGCGCTGCCGATCGCGAAGCGCGTGTTCGACGAAGCGGGCGTGTGAGCGCGACCTGCGCACCGATTCAACTGACTTGAACCGGCGCGGGCGCTCGCCCGCATGGAGCCTCTTGCATGGATTACCGCTATCTCGGGCGCAGCGCGCTGAAAGTGTCGCCGCTGTGTCTCGGCGCGATGATGTTCGGCGGCGAAACCGACGAAGCGACGTCGGCGCGCATCATCGACAAGGCGTTCGACCAGGGCGTCAACTTCATCGACACGGCCGACGTCTATCACGCCGGACGCTCGGAAGAAATCGTCGGCCGCGCAATCGCGCGGCATCGCGACAGCTGGGTCGTCGCGACGAAGTTCGGCTATCCGGCCGGACCGGACGCCGGGCCGAACCGTCAGGGCCAGTCGCGCAAATGGATCTGCGAATCGGTCGACGCGAGCCTGAAGCGGCTCGGCACCGATTACATCGACATCCTGTATTTCCATCGCACGCTGACCGATGCACCGCTCGAAGAAGGGATGCGTGCGGTGGCCGACCTGATCCGGCAGGGCAAGGTGCGCTACGTCGGGCTGTCGAACTTCAAGGGCTGGCGCATCGCCGAAATCGTGCGCGTCGCCGACCAGCTCGGCATCGACCGTCCGGTTGCGAGCGAACCGCTGTACAACCTCGTCGATCGCACGGCCGAAGTGGAACAACTGCCGGCGGCCGCGCATTACGGCATCGGCGTCGTGCCGTACAGCCCGCTCGCGCGCGGCGTGCTGACCGGCAAATACGCGCCGGGCACTCAGCCGCCCGCCGATTCGCGTGCGGGCCGCGGCGACCGGCGCATCCAGCAGACGGAATGGCGGCCCGAGTCGCTGCACGTCGCGCGGCAGGTGGCCGCGCATGCGGCGGCGCGCGGCACGACGTCGGTCGCGTTCGCGCTCGCGTGGGTGATGAAGAACCGGATCGTCAGCTCGACGATCGCCGGGCCGCGCACCGAGGCGCACTGGGACAGCTACGTCGATGCGCTGACGCTCGAACTTGGCCCCGACGACGAACGCTTCGTCGATTCGCTGGTGCCGCCGGGGCATGCGTCGACGCACGGTTATACGGATCCCGGCTATCCGGTCGAAGGGCGGAAGGTGTGATGTTCGTCCGCTGAAACCGGATGCGCGCGGCCCGCCGGCATGATGCGGCGCGTGCGATGGCTGGGAGGTGGGGGATGAACGGCTGACGCGCCGGACGCTCTCGTCCGGCAAGCGGGTGCATGGCACGTCGTCACGCCAGGCGTCACGCGACGCGGCGAAACAACGAAAACGAAAAACGGAAGACGACAGCGGCGCAAGCGAATGCAGAAGCCGCGCATTCAGATGCCGCGCGCCGTGTCGGCGCTCACCACGCGATCGAAGCATTCCTGCGCACGCGCCAGTTCGTCGAGCGCGCGATCGAGGCGCGACATCGCACGTGCATATTCGGCCGACGAGATGTCGTCGTCGCTTTCGCCGCGTACCGCGCGAAACGCCTGATCGACGTTGCGCGTCGCCTCGACGAAGCGTTGCGCGGCCCGGGCTTCCCGCGAACAGATGCGAGTCGACATCGACACTTCTCCCTCAGGGTTGCTGTGTGAAGCAAGCCGACGCTCAGTGTGCGTGGCGCGCATGTCGGCGGCGTGAACGACGGCAGGCAGCCTGTCGACGCACGGCCACCGCGCGGCGCGCTTCGTGGCGATTGTCGCGCGACGCTCGCCGATCCGCTACGACGAGATTGCAACAAATTCTTGCGCGCGCCGAGACGGCGGCCGCGCGTGTCGTTGCACGCGCATTCGGCAGCCCTGCCCTGCGTCACGCGCCGCGCATCGGCGGCGCGAACGTCATGCGCGCCCGATGCGCGGAAGCACGAGACCGCCGAACGCCGCCGCTTCACCGGGCGACAGATCGAACAGATCGCCGGTGGGCTCGCGCGGATGCTCGGCCGCGGGCCGGCTGCGCAGCCGCGCGACATGCGTGGGCGCGACGTAGGCGGCCGCCGTTTCGATCGGCGGCACGTCGAACAGATCGCGCGTGACGCCGCGCACGGCATCCGTCGGCGACTCGCCGCGCAAGCGCGCGACCAGCTCGACGAAGCGATCGAAATCGCCAGCGCGCGTCGCCTTGTTCACCTCGGCGAGATCGCGCGCCTTCAGCACGCACGGCTGCGCGAGCCGCACGAAATACGGCGCTTCGAGTTCGACCGACAGCGCGAGCGGATAGCTCTTGCCGGTTTGCTCCTTCGCACGCCCGATGCAGTCGACCACGGCCGCGCCCTGCGCGACGCCGAGCGGCTTGCCGGTGCTCACGCTGCGCAGGTGATCCGGGAACACGCGCAGTTGCGTGCCGACCGTCAGCGCGGTGGACGACGCGCAGACGAGCGCGTAGTGCTGTTCGCGACGCCGGCCCGACGGCAGCGTCGAACGGCTCGCGATGAACGTGTGCGGTGGCAGCGGCCGTACCTGGCCGCTGGCGTCGATCCATGCATTCCACAGCAGCGCGTTCTCGCGCTTGCGCTCGCCCGGCCGCGTGCGCGACGCGACCGGCGAAAACAGCGCGAGCAGCGAGCCCGTGCGATGCGCGGCGACTTGCGCGCTGCTGCCGAGCGGCTGGTTGATGCCCCACAGAAAACGCCCGCCCCCGAGCCGGCGCTCCCATTCCTTGCGGAGCACGACGGTCGGCAGTTCCTCGCCGGACTCGGTACCGATCTTCGTCCAGCAGAACGTGGGAGGGAGGTGTTTCAGTGTCATCAACTTTCTCGGGATACAGCCTCGCTGGTGACAGCAAGCCCATTCAACAACCGTAACTGTATAGGTATAATGCATCGCATGGAAGCCCCGGACCATGATTTTCCTGTACAAGACCTGTTACGCCGCCTGATGGCGGACACACGCTCGTCCAGCGAAATTGCGCGACTTTCCGGGGTCAGCCAGCCGACCGTGTCGCGCCTGCGGCTGTCCAACGGGCATCGGCTGCGGCGCAGCGCGCCATTCAACAAGCTATGCAGTTTCTACGGCGTCGATACCGGCCCGGCGCGCCGCCGCTACAACGATCTGCTGCGCGACGCGATCGTCGACGCCTGGGACGGCTCCGACGAGCACGGGCGCGCGCTGCTGGTGGTGATTCAGGGATTGAAGGATCTGCAGGCGAAGGCCGACGACGGGTAACGGCACGCAGGCATGCATGAATGGAAGGAAGGCTGGCGGCACTCAGCGAGCGGGCGGTGGCGAATACGATTCGTCATCGCCCGTTTTGCATCCGGGCGACGCGATACGAAGCAACGGCAGGCGCGTCGCCGGACGCGCGCGACGCAATCGCACCACACGCCCCGCATCGGCAACGCGCCGAAACTTTATTTACCCTCAGTTAAAAAAGTTTGACACGGCGTTTTCACTGAGATAAGTTTTGCGCAAGCTTCCGGAAAGCAAACGCGAACCGGCAAGCCATCACGATGCGCGGCGCGGCCGAAGCCGCCGATCCGTTTCATTCCGTCGCCGCACGCGCATCGCGTCACGTGTTTCCGCAGCGCAGCACCGCAACTCGCAACATCCCCGTCTCATCGAATGGTGTCGTTCCGCTTCATCTGGAAGGACGCGCGGCATGCGCGCACTTGATTCGCAGTCCTGCATGACTCGCGGGGCCGCTGTCTTCCCGATGTGCAGTTTCCTCTTCGTCGCATGCAGTAATCGGCCCGGCCCGCAGGGGGCGTATCGCGGACCGGTCGTCTACACACAATCAAAAGAACGAGGTCGGCAATGCAATTTCATGTCAGAGGATCGCGTCGCGCATGGCTGCCCGCGCTCGTTGCAGCGGCAACGCTCGCCGCGTGCGGCGGTGACGACGGCGGCAGCGTGGCGGGCGTGTCCGCACTCGCGCAAGGTCAAGGTCAGCAGGACGACGGCGCCGCATCGGCGGCCGGCGCGCAAGGGCTCGCATCGCGCATGTCGCCGTCGGGCGTTCCGTACGCGAATCCCGCCAGCGGCGGACGCTACAAACCGGTGATCAGCAACGGCCAGGTACAGCCGTCGCTGTCGGGCGGCACGATCGAGGAAAACGCGTGGGTCGACACGCCGGTCGATTCCGACGGCGACGGCACGCGCGACCGCATTCACGTGCGCATCGTGCGGCCGTCCGAAACCGCGAACGGCGCCCGCACGCCGGTCATCGTGCTCGCGAGCCCGTACTATGCAGGGCTCGCCGACAGCCCCAACCACGACGTCGACGTCGAACTCGACGGCACGCCGCATCCCGCGGCGGCGGCCGGCGGCGCCTCCGCCCGCATCATGGCCGCGATACCGCAAGTACAAATGCTGCAGCAGCTCGAAGCAGCCGCGGCCGGCCGTTCATGGATCGAAGGCTATTTCGTGCCGCGCGGCTTCACGATCGTCTATGCGGATTCGCTCGGCACCGCCGGTTCCGACGGCTGCCCGACGATCCTCACACGCGACGAATCCGTCGCGATGGCGTCGGTGATCCGCTGGCTCGGCCGCGATGCGAGCGCGAAGGATGCGAACGGCAAGGCGGTCGTCGCGAACTGGTCGACGGGCCACGTCGGCATGTACGGCGTGTCGTACGACGGCACGCTGCCGAAGATGGTCGCGAGCCTGCGCACGCGCGGGCTCGACGCGATCGTGCCGATCGCCGGCCTGTCGAACATGTACGGCTACTACCGCTCGGGCGGGCTCGTGCGCGCGCCGGAGGGCTATCAGGGCGAGGACGTCGACGTCTATATCAAGGCGCTGCTGACGAATGCGCATCCGGAGCGCTGCACGCACCTGATCGACGAGGCGCTGCAGCAGGAAGACCGCAAGACCGGCGACTATTCGCCGTTCTGGGCCGCGCGCGACATCCCGACCGCGCACGCCGTCGCGCCGGCACTCGTCGCGCAGGGGCTGACCGACGACAACGTGCGCGTGGACCAGTCGACGTCGTGGTATCTCGCGATGCGGCGCCAGGGCGTGCCGACGCAGCTGTGGCTGCACCGCCTGAAGCACACCGACCCGACCCGCGTGCCGGCGATGGCCGACGCGTGGACGGCGGAGGTGAACCGCTGGTTCACGCGCTACCTGATCGGCGTCGACAACGGCGTCGAGCGCGATCCGCGCGCGGTGGTCGCGCAGGCCGACGGCACGCTGCTGAAGGAAGCTGACTGGGCCGCGCGCAGCGCCACGCCGGTCGCGTATTTCGCGGGCGGCGACGGCACCGGCACCGGCACGCTGTTGCGGATGCCGAACGGCGGCCCGCTCGCACGCTTCACCGACGATGCGTCGATTCCCGCGCTCACGCTGGCGAACGCCGCGACCGGCGAGCATCGCAGCCGCTTCGAGACGGCCCCGTTCACGGCCGCGACGCGCCTGTCCGGCACCGCGACCGCGCGCGTGCGGCTGACCTTCAACGGCGTCGCGAACGTGACGGCGCTGCTGGTCGATCGCGCGCCGGACGGCACGGCGACGATCGTCACGCGGGCATGGACCGATCCGCGCAATCGCGTGTCGGACTGGATCTCGGAGCCCGTGCTGCCGGGGATGCCGTATGACCTGAAGCTGACGTTCATGCCGCGCGACTACAAGCTCGAAGCGGGCCACAAGCTCGGCCTCGTGGTGCTGTCGAGCGACAACGAGGCGACGCTGCGGCCGACACCGGGCACGGGTCTCGCACTCGATCCGGCAGGCACGTCGGTGACGGTGCCGCTGGTGTCGTCCTGAGCGGGCGAGGTCAGCCGGCACGCGTGACGGCCATGCGCGTGCGATCGCGAACGATCGCACGCACCCAGTGCCGAACGCCACGTACCGCAGGCGCCGCGCGACGAGGCTTCACCGTCGCGCGGCGCCTTTCTTCATCGCCAACCCTGCTCAACCGGCCACGAGACGCCTGAGTACGACGTCCAGCAACACCTTCGCGCCGTCGACGAGCTGATCGTCGTCGGTATGTTCGCGCGGGTTGTGGCTGATCCCGCCGCGGCTCGGCACGAAGATCATCGCGGCCGGCGCGATGCGCGCGATCATTTGCGCGTCGTGGCCGGCGCCCGACGTCATCCGGCGATGCGAAAACCCCATCCGCCGCGCCGACGCCTCGATTTCGTCGGCAAGGCCCGCATCGAACACGACCGGCTCGAAACGCACGAGCCGCTCGGTCGTGATCCGGACCCCCTCTTGCGCCGCCACCTGGTCGAGGAACCCGGCAAGGCGCTTCTCCGCCTCCTGCAGGCGCGATTCGTCCGGGTCGCGCAGGTCCACCGTGAATACGGCCTTGCGCGGGATCACGTTGATGACGTTCGGTTCGATGCGCAGCATGCCGATCGTCGCGAGGGTCGTGCCGCTCGCTACCGTCAGTTCGCGCAGGAAGGTCGCGACCGCCGCCGCCGTCCAGCCGGCGTCATGCCGCAGATGCGTCGGCGTCGTGCCGGCATGGTTCGCGTTCCCCTGCACGGTGACCTGCTGCCATGAAATGCCCTGCAGGTTCTCGACCACGCCGATGCGGATCTGCTCGGCCTCGAGGATCGGCCCCTGCTCGATGTGCAGTTCGACGTACTCGTGCGGCACGATCGCGCCGGGTTCGAGTTCGCCCGCATAGCCGATCCGTGCGAGTTCGTCGCCCAGGCGCGTGCCGTCGATGCCGACCGTGTCCAGCGCCGCGTCGACCGACATGCCGCCGGCATGGACGAGCGAACCCATCATGTCCGGCTGATAGCGGATGCCCTCTTCGTTCGTGAATGCGCCGATCGCGATCGAGCGCCGCGGCTTGATCCCTGCGCGACGAAAGGCCCGTGCGACGGCAAGGCCGGCCAGCACGCCGTAACAGCCGTCGAGCGCGCCGGCATTCGTCACGGTATCGATATGCGAGCCCATCATCAGCGGGCGCTCGCTGCCGTCGTCGGATTCGGAGCGAAGCGTCCCGAAAATGTTGCCGATCCGGTCGACCTGAATGTCGAGATCCAGCTCGCGCATCCACGCGACGACGAGATCGCGCCCGGCCCGCTCGTCGTCCGTCAGCGCGATCCGGGTCCGGCCGCCGGCTTCGGGATCGGCACCGATTTCACCGAGTTGTCGCAGTTGGTCGAGAAGCAGCGCTCCATCCAGCTCGAGCGCCGGCAGCGGTATGGCGGGGGGATTCATCGATCGTCTCCATGTGCGGCACGCATCCGGCCAGTTGCCGGACTTGATGGAGTGAAATGTTATTTCAGCCTGATCGATAATTCGGCTCTGAATTCGCGGTCTCGACGCAATTTTTTCTCATCTTCGCGCGCGGGTGGCGATAAACGCGTGCCGGTACTGCTTCGCCCCGGCCCGCCCTTTCATGCCTTGCGCACGTGCCGCCCCCGCGTCGCTCACACCGGCGTCAGCACCGGCTCCCCCGCGAAATGCCGCGCCGCATTGTCGAGAAATTGCTGCACCGAGCGATCGAGCGCCTCCGGCGACCAGCCGCCCATGTGCGGTGTCAGCACGATATTGTCGAGCGCCGTCAGCGCGCGCGGCGGCTCCGGCTCGCCTTCGTACACGTCGAGCCCCGCGCCCGCGATGCGCCGTTCGCGCAGCGCATCCGCCAGAGCAGCGGTATCGACAACACTGCCGCGCGACACGTTGACGAGAAACCCTGCGGGACCAAGCGCATCGAGCACCGCGCGATCGATCAGGTGGCGCGTGCCCGCGCCGCCCGGCGTCGCGACGATCAGGAAATCGGCCCAGTGCGCGAGCGCCTCGACGCGCTCGAAATAGCGATACGGAACATCCTTCGCGGAACGGTTGTGATAACCAATCTCGATGTCGAAGCCGGCCGCGCGACGCGCGCACTTCTCGCCGATCTTGCCGAGCCCGACGATGCCGAGCCGCTTGCCCGATACGTTCGGCGGCATCGGCAGCCCCTCACGCCAGACGCCCGCGCGGGTTTTCGCATCGAGCTGCACGACGTTGCGCACCGCGGCGAGCAGCAGCGCGAATGCGTGATCGGCGACGCAATCGTCGTTGGTGCCCGCGCCCGTCACCACGGTGATGCCGCGCGCCTTCGCATGCGCGACGTCGATGTGCTCGTAGCCGGCACCGAGCGCGCTGACGAGCGTGAGCTGCGCCAGGCGATCGATTTCAGCGGCAGTCAGGCCCGTGCTGCCGTTGGTCAATACCGCGCGAATCGTGCCGCCGCGTTCGGCAATCGTGCGCTCACGCTCCTCGGCAGTCGGTGCATGGTGGACGTCGTACGACGCGGTGATCTGGCGGTGCGCGTCACCGCGCAGCGCGATAAGGACCAGCAGCTCGGGCTTCATGTGGGCAAGTGTCCGCAGACGGGAATGCGTTCCAGTGTAACAACGGCGCGTGACGCGCGCGCGTTACCCCCACGCGTGCTGTGGACGTGCTGCCGCACGCGGTTTGCCAAAGCCGGCTCAGTCAAGTAACTTTCGGCGTACGCCCCCCGTTCTGGAGAATGGCCCTGATGAAGCTCGCCCTGCCCGCCCGGATCCTGGGCCTCGCGTTCGCCGCCGCTGTCGTCGCACCCGGCGCGCACGCCGACACGCCCGTCGTGGTGTCGTCGAAGATCGACACCGAAGGCAACCTGCTCGGCAACGTCATCGCACAGGTGCTGAAGGCCCACGGCATCCCCGTCACCGAAAAGATCGCGCTCGGCACGACGCCGATCGTGCGCAAGGCGCTCACGAGCGGCGAGATCGATATCTACCCCGAGTACACGGGCAACGCGGCGTTCTTCTTCAACAAGGCCGACGATCCCTTGTGGAAGAACGCGGGCCAGGGCTACGACGCCGCGAAGAAGCTCGACTACGCGGCGAACCATCTCGTCTGGCTCGCACCGGCGCCCGCGAACAACACATGGGGCGTCGCCGTGCTCGCGCCCATCGCGCAATCGCAGCACCTGAAGACCTTCTCCGATTTCGGCAAGTGGATCACGGGCGGCGGCAAGCTGAAGCTCGCGGCGTCCGCCGAATTCGTGAACAGCGCATCCGCGCTGCCGTCGTTCGAGAAGGCATACGGCTTCAAGCTGAAACCCGATCAGCTCGTCGTGCTGTCGGGCGGCGACACGGCCGCGACGATCAAGGCCGCCGCAAACCAGACCGACGGCGTGAACGCGGCGATGGTATACGGCACCGACGGCGGCATCGCATCGAGCGGCCTCGTCGTGCTCGACGACGACAAGCACGTGCAGCCCGTCTATGCGCCGACGCCAGTGATCCGCGAAGCCGTGCTGAAGGCGCATCCGCAAATCGCGGACTACCTGAAGCCGGTGTTCGCGAGCCTCGACCTGAAGACGCTGCAGACGCTGAACGCGCGCATCCAGATCAACGGCGAGCCGGCGGCCGGCGTCGCCAAAAGCTACCTGAAGTCGAAGGGTTTCGTTAAGTGACGGGTCGCGCGGTGGCGTCCGCGCGGCGCATCACGCTCGACAAGGTCGGCATCCTGATCGGTGTATTGACGATCGTCGCGGTATTCGGCACGCCGTTCATGGTGCTGCGCCCGAACCGCATCGCGGCCGGCACGGGGCTGTCGGTGTTCGCCGCGCTGCCCGCCGTCCAGGGTGCCGCGCTCGCCGCGCTGTGGACCGTCGGCGCGCTGTGGGCGATGACGGCGAGCCGCCCCGCCTGGCGGCTCGCGGCCGGCTGCACGTGGCTCGCGACGCTCGCCTATGCGGTCGGCGCGGCCGCGGCGCACGTCGTCCCGCCCGACGACATGCTCGCGCGGATTTCGCCCGCGGCAGGCGTCTGGCTGCTGCTGTTCGCGTGGGCCGTGCTCGTCGCGGACGCACTCGCGCGGCTCGCGTTCGGCCCGTGGCGGCGCCTCGTCGCGCTCGCCGTCGCCATGGCAGCGATATCGGTGCCGCTCGCGAGCGGCGGGTGGGACGGCCTGTCCGTGATGCGCGAATACGCGGTGCGCAACGACGACTTCTGGCGCGAGGCAATCCGGCACGTCTCGCTCGCGGGCGGTTCGGTCGCGGCCGCGCTCGTCGCGGGCCTGCCGCTCGGCATCGCATGCGCGCGGATGGCACCGGTGCGCACCGTCGTGATGCCGGTGCTCAATATCGTGCAGACGATCCCGAGTATCGCGATGTACGGGCTGATGATGGCGCCGCTCGGCCTGCTCGCCGCGCACGTGCCGCTCGCGGCCGCGCTCGGCATTCGCGGGATCGGCGTCGCGCCGGCCGTGCTCGCGCTGTTTCTCTACTCGCTGCTGCCGATCGCGTCGAGCGTGGTGGTCGGACTCGAGCAGGTGCCGCCGCATGTGACCGAAGCGGCACGCGCGATGGGCATGACGCGCGCGCAGCGGCTCCTGGGCGTCGACCTCGTGCTCGCGCTGCCGGTGATCCTGAGCGGCGTGCGCATCGTGCTCGTGCAGAACATCGGCCTGACCGCGGTCGCCGCGCTGATCGGCGGCGGCGGATTCGGCACCTTCATCTTCCAGGGGATCGGCCAGTCGGCCGCCGATCTCGTGCTGCTCGGCGCGATCCCGACGATCGCGCTCGCGCTGGCAGCCGCCGTCGTGTTCGAAGCCGCGACCACCCTCGCGAAGGGACGTACTGCATGATCGAGATCGAACACATCGGCAAACGCTTCGGCGACGTCGCCGCCGTCGACGACGTGTCGCTGACGATGAAGCAAGGCACGATCACCGCGCTCGTCGGCGCGTCGGGCAGCGGCAAGTCGACGCTGCTGCGGATGATCAACCGGCTGATCGCGCCAACCAGCGGCACGATCCGCATCGACGGCGTCGACACCGCGAGCGTGCCGCCCGAGCAGCTGCGGCGGCGCATCGGCTACGTGATCCAGGGGCACGGCCTGTTCCCGCACTGGAGCGTCGCGCGCAATATCGCGACCGTGCCGCGCCTGCTCGGCTGGCCGGCCGCGCGCATCGACGCGCGCGTGCGCGAACTGCTCGAACTGTTTCACCTCACGCCGTCCGAGTTCGCGGACAAGCTGCCGCACGAACTGTCGGGCGGCCAGCAGCAACGCGTCGGCGTCGCGCGCGCGCTCGCGGCCGAGCCCGCGATGCTGCTGATGGACGAGCCGTTCGGCGCGCTCGATCCGATCATCCGCAACAAGGCGCAGGACGATCTGTACGCGCTGCAGCGCCGCCTCGGCATCACGGTCGTGATCGTCACGCACGATATCGAGGAAGCGCTGAAACTCGGCGATACGATCGCGGTGATGGACGGCGGCCGGCTGCTGCAGGTCGCGTCGCCGGCCGAGATTCTCGGCAGGCCGGCAGCGGGCGTGGTCGAGCAGCTCGTCGCGGGCGTCGACCGGCCGCTGCGCCTGCTGGCGCTGACGCCAATCGATGCGGTGGCCGAACCCGGTCACGCCGACGGCGAACCGATCGCCGCGACGCGCACGCTGCGCGACGCGGTATCCGAACTGCTGTGGCGCGGCGTCGACGCCTTGCCGGTCGGCGACGGCAACGGGCGCGACGCGCGCCGCATCACGCTCGACGCGATCCGCGCGCACGCGAGGCAGCCCGCATGACGACGCGGCACGCGCGTTCGCCCCGGCCGCGGCGGCTGCCCGTGTATGTCGCACGTGCGGCCGCGCTCGTGCTGCTGCTCGTGCTGCTGTTGCGCCCTGCGTGGCTGCAGGGCGTGTTCGCGCCGTTCGCGGACAACGGCGCGCCGGTCATCTACGATCGCGCGAGCCTGCTCGACCTCACGCTCGCGCATCTCGGCACCGTCGCGCTGTCGAGCCTGATCGGCACGCTGGTCGCGGTTGCGGCCGGCATCGCCGTCACGCGGCCGTCCGGCGCAGATTTCCTGCCCGTTGCGCGCAGCGTCGTCGACATCGGCCAGACCTTTCCGCCGGTCGCGGTGCTCGCGCTCGCGGTGCCGGCCGTCGGCTTCGGGTTGAAACCCGTGCTGATCGCGCTCGTGCTGTACGGGCTCCTGCCGATTTTCGAGAGCACGATCGCGGGGCTCGAGGACGTGCCGCGCGACGTCGTCGAAGCCGCCCGCGGGATGGGGATGAGCGGCTGGCAGCAACTGGTGTCGGTCGAGCTGCCGCTCGCGTTCCCGGTGATCGTGAACGGCATCCGGCTCGCGGTCGTGATCAATCTCGGCACCGCGACGATCGGGTCGACGGTCGCCGCGCGCGGGCTCGGCGACGTGATCATCGCGGGCCTGCAGACGTCGAACACCGCGTTCGTGCTGCAGGGCGGCGTGATCGTCGGGCTGCTGGCCGTGCTGGTCAGCGATGCGATCGGCGCGCTTGGGCGGGTGGCGAGCGCACGGCGGGCCTAGCACACCGGCAGTCGCGGCTCCGCCCGCAAAAAGGGCGCACGAAAAAATCGGCCCATGCTTGATCCGGACTCCGATGCGTGTTCGTACAACGATCCCGCCTGCACACGGCGCACATCGATACAAGCCTACATCGCGCTTTCATTCGAGCCTGCGCTCGAACGCACCGGACAATTGGCCGATATACTATGCGCCTCCCATTTTCCCGCCCTCCACCATGCGACGACGGTTTCTCTGGCTGATCGTGCTTTCGCTCGGCATTGCGCAACCGGCCACGGCGCAGCAGGCACCCGCGCTGCCTGCCTCCGCGCCCGAAGCCGCCGCATCCGCGCCGACCGGAGCCTCCGCGCCGCTCGCGAACGATCAGCCAAACGAAGCAAACCGTCGCATCACCTCGTACCTGACGAAGAAATTCGGTGTCGCGAAGGAGCGCGCCGCGAAGCTCGCCGATATCGTGAGCGTCACTGCGACGAAATATTCACTGCCTCCGGCACTCGTTTACGCGATTATCTCGATCGAATCGCGCTTCCAGGAAAAGGCGCGCGGCCAGCGTGGCGCGACCGGGCTGATGCAGGTCGTGCCGGCCGCGCACCGCGGCATGCTGCGCGACGTGAAGGATCTGACCGAGCCGAATGCGAACGTCGACGTCGGCTCCAAGATCCTGTCGGGCTACGTGCGGGCAGCCGGCGGCAACGTGCAGGCCGGGCTGAAGAGCTACGGCGGATCGAATGCGTATGCGGCGAAGGTGATGCAGCGGGTCGACACGTTCCGCTTCGTGCTCGAACCCGAAGACGGCGCGAACGCCGCGAGCGACGGGAAGGCGCACATGGTGCCGGTCAGCGATTCGTCGACTGCTGCGCCCGCCGCGAGCCGCAACGCGAGGTAAGCGCGCCGCGCGCCATGCGCGCGTGCGCATCCTGAAGCAGCAGAACGCACGACGGCACGCTCCGCCCGTCACTCCCGCGCGAAATGCGCGCGCAGAAACTCGATGAAAACCTGCGTCTTCGCAGGCAGCAGCCGCGTTTCCGTCATCGCATAGACGGGCACCGGCCCCCCTTCCCATTCAGGCAGTACGCGGCGCAACCGCCCTGCGGCCACGTCGTCGGCCACCACTTCCTCCGGCAACTGGATGATCCCCGCGTCGTGCACGGCCAGTTGCCGGTTCATGCCGACACTGTTCACGACGAACCGTCCGCCCACCGGCACCTCGACCGCGCGCTCGCCGCGGCGCAGCGTCCACGCGGTGACGCGTTGCACGCTCAGGCACTGATGGCGCGTCAGGTCGTCCGGTTCGAGCGGCTCGCCCGAGCGTTCGAGATAGCGTGGCGACGCATACAGGGCGTTTCGGAACGTCGCGAGCCGCCGCGCGACGAGCTGCGAGTCCGCGGATTCGCCGATGCGGATCGCGACGTCGAACGGCTCGCTGACCAGGTCGACGCGCCGCGACGTCAGCTCGAAATCAAAGGTCAGCTTCGGATACCGTGCCGCGAATTCGACGATCAGCGGCGTCAGGTAGATCACCGCGAAATCGACCGGAAACGACGCGCGCAGCACGCCCGCCGGTTCGGTCAGCAGCCCGCCGAGCTGCTCGTGCGCGAGCCGCGCCTCGTCGACGATACGCTTGCAGCGCTCGAAGTACAGCTGCCCGGCCTCCGTGAGCTCGATCCGGCGCGTCGTGCGATGCAGCAAGCGCAGGCCAATCGCCTTTTCCAGCGAGCCGATCCGCCGCGACAGCGTCGAATTCGGCATGCCCAGCGTCTGGGCGGCACTGCGAAAGCCGCGCGCCTTCACGACCTCCACGAACAGCGCCATGTCGTTCAGCAGTTCCATGCTGACTGCTCCATCAATGGATCAATGTTCTCCACGATACCCGGTTTATCTCGAAAAAGAAGCAATGGATGATGCAGGCGTGGAGGCGAGGCCGGCGCAACGCGTGCGGCCGCTGCCCGATGCGGCATCGCCCTGGTGGCGCATCCCGAACTTCGATGAGGAAAACGCGATGAAACAACTGTTCGTTCCGGTCCGTGCCGACCAGGACACGCCGCAACTGTTCGACCCGGTCCGCGTCGGCCGGTACATGCTCGACAACCGCCTCGTGATGGCACCGATGACGCGCAGCCGCGCCGCATTCGACGGCACGCCCGGCGCATGGGCCGCCGAGTACTACGCGCAACGCGCGGGCCTCGGGCTGATCGTCACCGAAGGCACGCAGCCGTCCGACGACGGCCAGGGCTACCTGACGACGCCGGGCATTTATACCGACGCGCACGTCGCCGGCTGGAAGACGATCAGCGACGACGTGCATGCGCGCGGCGGCCGGCTGTTCATCCAGCTGATGCACGTCGGCCGCATGTCGCACCCCGACAACACACCGCATCACCGGCAGGGCGTCGCGCCGTCGGCGATCGCGCCGGGCGTGCCGATGTTCACCGCGACGGGCATGCAGCAGATTCCGGCGCCGCGCGCGCTGACGACGGCCGAGGTGCGCGACACCGTGAACGACTTCCGCTTCGCCGCGCGACGCGCGATCGAGGCCGGCGCCGACGGCGTCGAGATCCACGGCGCGAACGGGTATCTGGTCCAGCAGTTCCTCGCGCCGAACGCCAATACGCGCACCGACGCGTACGGCGGGTCGATCGAGAATCGCGGACGTTTCGCGATCGAGGTCGCTGCGGCGATCGCCGACGAGATCGGCGCGGATCGCACGGCGATCCGCCTGTCGCCCGGCACCACGCTGTGGGGGATCGACGAAGGTCCGGAACGCGCCGACCTGTATCGCTACCTCGCGACGCAGTTCGACGCGCTCGGCCTCGCGTACCTGCACGTGATGCATCAGGGCGACGAATCGCTGCTCGCGGACCTGCGTGCGCGCTGGCGCGGCACGCTGATCCTGAACCGCCCGGGCCGCGCGCGCGACGCGATCGGTGCCGATGTGGCATCGGGTCTCGCCGATCTCGAAGCGTACGGCCAGATGGTGCTCGCCAACCCGGATTTCGTGACGCGCGTGAAGACGGGCGCGCCGCTGAACGACGCGCAGCGCGAGACGTTCTTCGGCGGCGACGCGCGCGGGTATGTCGATTACCCGGCGCTGAGCGGCGCTGCATAAGCGCTGCAAAGAGAAACGGCGCGTCATGACATCGTCATGACGCGCCGCCTTCGAAGCGATACGGGCCGCTCAGCCCGTCACAACTGCCCCGCCGCCCCCGTCCACCGCAGGTAATCCCCGCGCGTCCAGTCGAGCGACACGCCGACGCGCTTCGTCCCCGGCCGGATCTTCGGCTTGTACATCGACAGCGTCAGCGACTCCAGCGCGGGCCACTCGCGGAACGACAGCACCGCGAGATCGGCGACGAGCGTTTCGAGCAGCCGCGTATGCGGCTTGTGCGACAGGAACGACGCGACGCGCGCGCAGTAGCCGTCGTAATCGATCCACTCGCCCTGCTCGCTCGGCTCGCAGCGATATCCGAGCCGCGCATCGATCACGATCGGCTGCGGCGCCTCGTGCTCGTGCGCGTGGATGCCGATGCGCGCGGGCACCTTCAGTTCGTCGACGAACACGCTCCAGCCGCGCCCGCGCAGGCGCGGCGCGTCGATCGCCACGAACGGTTCGTCGAACGGCTTCATGATGCGAGCGGCGCCGCGGCGTCGAGCATGATGCGCACGAAATAGTCGGCGAAGCTGCGACGCAGGACGATCTCGAACGTATCGTCGCCGGTCGGGATCAGCGTGATCGGCGACTTGAAGTAGTGCGACTGCGCGCACTGGCCCGGCTTGAGCACACGCGGATGCAGGTCGAGCGGGCAGCCGCGCGCGATCACGTCGCGCACGCGTTCGCCGCTGATCTCGACGACCGTGTAGCCGCTGCCGACGTCGACGGCGGCCGCATACGAACCCTGCACGGCCTCCGCGAGCTGCGCCTCGAGCACGCCCGCCTGGACGGGCCCGTTCGAGCGCACGAGCCACTCGTCGGGGCCGAGCCACAGCACGTCGTACTCGGCGCCGCGCGCGATCGTGTTCGGCACCGACGGCGGCCGGCAGCCGACCACGCGCTCGAACGCGCTGACGAATGCCGGGTCGCTCAGCTCGCCGCGCACGTTCACGAGGTCGAGGAACGGCCGCTCGCGCAGCGTGAACTTCTTCGATGCGCGCGCCTGGTGCGGCTTCAGCACATCGGCCGCGCCGACGAACGGCGATTCAAGCGTCACGCCCGCGCCCGCCACCGGCGCCTGGTTTCTCGTTTCATTCCACATTCTGGCGCACCCCTTCGGTATCGTAGAAAACCGGGCTCGAGATCTTCGCGGTGACGCGGCGGCCGTCGGCCAGCGGAATCACGACGCTCTCGCCCATCTTGTTCAGGCCGCCCTTCACCACCGCCAGCGCGATCGAGCGCTTCAGGATCGGGCTGTAATAACTCGACGTCACGTGGCCGAGCATCGGCGTCGGATCGGTCGCGGACACCTGCGTGTCCTTCGCGATGATCTGCGAACCTTCCGGCAGCACGAACTGTTCGTCCTCGGTCAGCAGGCCGACGAACTGCTTGCGGCCTTCCTTCGACGTATCCGAGCGCGACAGCGAACGCTTGCCGAGGAAGTCCTTCGACTTCGCGACGACCCCGCCCATCCCGAGGTCGTACGGCGTGATCGAGCCGTCGGTATCCTGGCCGACGATGATGTAGCCCTTCTCGGCACGCAGCACGTGCATCGTTTCCGTGCCGTACGGCGTGATGTCGAACTCGGCACCGGCCGCCATCAGCGCTTCCCACACCGCGCGGCCCGCGTTGGCCGGCACGTTCACTTCATAGGCCAGTTCGCCCGAGAAGCTGATCCGCATCACGCGCGCCTTCGCACCCGCGACGGTGCCGTTCCGGTAGCTCATGAACGGGAACGCCTCGTTGCCGAAGTCGATGTCCTGGCACACCTTCTGCACGACCTTGCGGCTCTTCGGGCCGACCACCGCGAACGTCGCCCAGTGGTCGGTGACGGACGCGAGCCGCACCTTCATGTCGGGCCATTCGGTCTGCAGCCAGCGCTCGAGCCACGTGAGCACGCGCGCCGCGCCGCCGGTCGTCGTCGTCATCATGAAATGCTGGTCGGCGAGGCGCACCGTCACGCCGTCGTCGAACACCATCCCGTTTTCGTCGAGCATCAGCCCGTAGCGGCACTTGCCGATCTCGAGCTTGTTCCACGGGTTCGTGTACATCCAGTTCAGCAGCTTCACCGCGTCCGGACCCTGGATGTCGATCTTGCCGAGCGTCGACGCGTCGAGGATGCCGACGCTGTTGCGCACCGCAAGGCATTCGCGCTTCACGGCCGCATGCAGGTCCTCGCCGTTCTTCGGGAAGTACCACGGCCGCTTCCAGTTGCCGACGTCCTCGAACATCGCGCCGTGCTCGACATGCCATTCATGCACGGCCGTCTTGCGGATCGGGTCGAGGAAGTCGCCCGTCTCGCGCCCCGCGAACGTACCGAACGACACGGGCGTGTAGTTCGGGCGGAACGTCGTCGTGCCCGTTTCCGGAATCGTCTTGCCGAGCGCCCCCGCGAGGATCGCCATCCCGTTGATGTTGCCGAGCTTGCCCTGGTCGGTGCCGAAGCCCATCGCCGTATAGCGCTTCACGTGCTCGACCGACTCGAAGCCTTCGCGCGCGGCCAGCAGGATGTCGGCGGCCGCCACGTCGTTCTGGAAGTCGACGAACTGCTTCGGCCCGCGTGCGGCGGCCTCGCGGCTGCCGACGAGCCACAACGGCTGCAGCGCGCCTTCGACGGTTTCCGCGACCTGCGGCGCGACGGGGCGTTGCGCGGCCGTGAAGCCCGCGGCCTTCGCCGCTTCGGCGCCCGCGTCGAGCGCGAGCCGCAGCGCACGTGCGAGACCGAACTCGCCCGCGGCCGCACCGACGCTCGCCTCGGCCTGCACGGGCTTGCCCGGCAGGAAGCACGCCTTCTCGTCGTTCCAGCACGCCTTGCCGCCCGACTGCGCGAACAGGTGCAGCACCGGGCTGAAGCCGCCCGACATCGCGACGAGGTCGCACGGCAGCGACTGCAGCTTGCCGCCGGTCTGGCCGTTCGAGTAGGACGCGACGTCGACCGACGATACGCGCCACTTGCCCGAAGCGGCCGTCACGACCGCACCGCTCATCACCGTCACGCCCTGCCGCTTCGCGGCCGCGGGCAGCGCGCCGTTCGACGACGCACGCGAATCGACGACCGTCACCTTCGCGCCGCACGCCTTCAGGTCGAGCGCGGTCTGGTACGCACGATCGTTGTTCGTGAACACGACCACGTTGCGGCCCGGCAGCACGCCGTAGCGATGCACGTAGGTGGACACCGCGCCGGCGAGCATCACGCCCGGCAGGTCGTTGTTGCCGAACACGATCGGACGCTCGTGCGCGCCGGTCGCGAGGATCACGCGCTTCGCGCGGACCTTCCACAGCAGCTCGCGCGTGCCCTTGCGCATCGACACCGGCTGGTGATCGGTCAGGCGCTGCGTGACCGTCACCAGGTTGTGGTCCTGGTAGCCGAACGCGGTGCTGCGCGACAGGATCGTCACGTCGGGCAGCTTGCGCAGTTCGGCCTCGATCTTCTCGACCCACTGCAGCGCGGGCTTCGCGTCGATTTCCGCACGGCACGACAGCAGGCTGCCGCCGAGTTCGCGCTGGTCGTCGACGAGGATCACGCGCGCGCCGGCCGTCGCGGCCGCATGCGCGGCGGCGAGGCCCGACGGGCCACCGCCGACCACGAGCACGTCGCAGTGCGCGTAGCATTTGTCGTAGCGATCGGCGTCGAGCACCTCGGGCGCCTTGCCGAGGCCGGCGGCCTCGCGGATCTTCTCTTCGTACTTCGGCCACATGTTGCGCGGCCACATGAAGGTCTTGTAGTAGAACCCGGCCGGCATGAAGCGCGAGAGCTTCTGGTTGATCGCGTACTTGTCGTTCTCGAGCGACGGCTCGGCGTTCACGCTCGTCGCGACGAGGCCCTGGTACAGCTCGATCTCGGTCGCGCGCGCGTTCGGCACCGTGTACGGGCCGGACTCGAGCTGCACGACGGCATTCGGTTCCGCGACGTCCGCCGTCACGATCCCGCGCGGACGGTGGTACTTGAAGCTGCGCGCGACGAAGTGCACGCCGTTCGCGAGCAGCGCGGACGCGAGCGTGTCGCCCTGGAAGCCCTGATACGTGCGGCCGTTGAACGTGAAGGTCAACGGAATCGCGCGATTGATGCGGCCACCGGTGCCGAGGCGGTCTTTCTGGCTCATTTGCTCGTGCCCTCTTCGTGTGCGTTGCCGGCAGCTGCGCCACCGAACTTTTCGTAGCCCTTGATATCGTAGGTGACCGTGTCGCGCGTCACCTTGAACCAGCGGCGGCAGCCCTGCGTGTGCAGCCACTGCTCGCGGTGCAGCCCGCGCTTGTTCTCGCGCATGAACACGTATTCGCCCCATTCGCGGTCGGTCATGTTCTCGTTCGCAACCGGGCGCACGATGTCGGCTTCACCGCCGCACGTGAACTCGGATTCGGCGCGCGGCCCGCACCACGGACATTCGATCAGCAACATGTTTCTTTCTCCAATGGTCGGTTTAGTGCGCCACGGCGGCAGCGCCGTGCTCGTCGATCAGGTGGCCCGTGTAGAAGCGGTCGAGCGCGAAAGGCGCGTTCAGCGGATGCGGTTCGTCGCGGGCGATCGTGTGCGCGAACACCCAGCCCGAGCCCGGCGTCGCCTTGAAGCCGCCAGTACCCCAGCCACAGTTGAAATAGAGGCCCTTCACGTCGGTCTTCGTGATGATCGGGCACGCGTCCGGCGACACGTCGACGATGCCGCCCCACTGGCGGTTCATCCGCACGCGCGAGAACACCGGGAACATCTCGACGATCGCCTGCAGCGTGCTTTCGATGATGTGGAAGCTGCCGCGCTGGCCGAAGCCCGTGTACTGGTCGATACCCGCGCCGATCACGAGGTCGCCCTTGTCGGACTGGCTGATGTACGCGTGCACCGCGTTCGACATGATCACCGAGTTGACCACCGGCTTGATCGGCTCGGACACCAGCGCCTGCAGCGGGTGGCTCTCGATCGGCAAACGCACGCCGGCCATGTCGGCGAGCGTCGTCGTGTTGCCGGCTGCCACCACCGCGACCTTCTTCGCCTTGATGAAGCCCTTCACCGTATCGACGCCGACCACCGCGCCGCCTTCGCGGCGAATGCCCGTCACCTGGCAGTTCTGGATGATGTCGACACCGGCGCGGTCCGCGCCGCGCGCGAAGCCCCAGGCCACCGCGTCGTGACGCGCGACGCCCGCACGGCGCTGGATCGATGCGCCGAGCACCGGGTAGCGGCTGTTCAGGTTGATCGTCGGCTCGATTTCCTTGATCTGCGCGGGCGTCAGGAATTCGGCGTCGACCCCGTTCAGCCGGTTCGCGTTCACGCGGCGCTCGGTGTCACGCACGTCCTGCAGCGTGTGCGCGAGGTTCATCACGCCGCGCTGGCTGAACATCACGTTGTAGTTGAGATCCTGCGACAGCCCTTCCCACAGCTTCATCGCCTTCTCGTACAGCGCGGCCGATTCGTCCCACAGGTAGTTCGAGCGCACGATCGTCGTGTTGCGCGCGGTGTTGCCGCCGCCGATCCAGCCCTTCTCGAGGATCGCGACGTTCGTGATCCCGTGCTCCTTCGCGAGGTAGTAGGCGGTCGCGAGGCCGTGGCCGCCGCCGCCGACGATCACGACGTCGTATTCCTTCTTCGGTTCCGGGCTCTTCCACTGCTTTTCCCAGTTCTCGTGATACGAGAGGCCGTTGCGGAACAGGCTGAATATCGAGTAGCGGCTCATGTTAGTGATCCTTCGTTAGCATTCGATGACGTTCACGGCAAGACCGCCGCGCGACGTTTCCTTGTATTTCGTCTTCATGTCGGCACCCGTCTCGCGCATCGTCTTGATCACCGAATCAAGCGAGACGTAGTGCTGGCCGTTACCCTTGAGCGCCATCCGCGACGCGTTCAGCGCCTTGATCGCGCCCATCGCGTTGCGTTCGATGCACGGGATCTGCACGAGCCCGCCGACCGGGTCGCAGGTCATGCCCAGGTTGTGCTCCATGCCGATCTCGGCTGCATTCTCGACCTGGTCGGGCGTGCCGCCCATCACCGCGGCGAGTGCGGCCGCGGCCATCGAGCACGCGACGCCCACTTCGCCCTGGCAGCCGACTTCCGCGCCGGAAATCGACGCCGTTTCCTTGTAGATGATCCCGATCGCCGCGGCCGTCAGCAGGAATTCGACGATGCCGGCTTCGTTCGAGCCCGGCACGAATTTCACGTAGTAGTGCAGCACCGCGGGAATCACGCCGGCCGCGCCGTTGGTGGGCGCGGTGACGACCCGGCCGCCCGCCGCGTTCTCCTCGTTGACGGCCATCGCATACAGGTTGACCCAGTCGAGCATCGACAGCGGGTCGCGCAGCGACTCCTCCGAACGCTCACGCAGGCGAGCGTTCAGTTCGGCCGCGCGGCGCTTCACGCGCATCGGGCCCGGCAGGTCGCCCTCGACCTTGCAGCCGCGCTCGACGCACGCGGCCATCGTGCGCCAGATCGCGAGCAGCCCGGCGCGCACTTCGTCCTCGGGGCGCAGCGTGCATTCGTTGCGCAGCATCAGCTCGGCGATCGACAGCCCGTGTTCGCGGCACTGGCGCATCAGGTCGTCGCCGGTGCGGAACGGATACGGCACGTCGGCCGCGGCGCGCACGCCGTTGACGCGATCGCCGTCGCGGTTCACGACGAAGCCGCCGCCGATCGAGTAATACTCCTTCTCGACGAGCAGCTGGCCGTGCTCGTCGAACGCCTGGAAGCGCATCCCGTTCGGGTGCACGATGCTCGTGCCGCTCATCAGCTTGCGATAGAAGCCGATGTTCTCCTTCTCGTCGAAGCGGATCGTCTGCTTGCCGAGCAGCGACAGCGACTTCTCCGCGCGGATCCCGGCGAGCCGCGGCTCGATCAGGTCCGGATCGATCGTGTCCGGCAGGTGGCCCTCGAGGCCGAGCAGCACCGCCTTGTCGGTGCCGTGGCCCTTGCCCGTTGCACCGAGCGAGCCGTATAGTTCGACCCGCACGCGGCGCACGAAGCCGAGCAGGTTCGCGTCCTCGATATGCGACGCGAAGCGGCATGCGGCGATCATCGGGCCGACCGTGTGCGAACTGGACGGGCCGATGCCGATCTTGAACAGGTCGAACGCGCTGACGTTCATCTGGCTTCCTCTGGGTGGGCGTACGTGAAATGTCGTTGGCATCAGTACATCAAAGCGTAAAATTGGCCGATAGAACAAAAACGGCATCGGCGTGGGATAGCGCCGCCAAGCCCCGCGCAGGACGGTCCGAAAGTGCGCTTTGGCGATGATTGGCGACGCAAAAGCACAAGTCGACCGGCGTTTGCAGCGCCCGGCAGACGTCCCTGCAAACCGAGTGAAACGAGTGAGACCCGCCTTCCCGGCGTGACGAGATTGACCGCGATGACACCCGACGTACCCGCTTCCCCCCTCGCCGAACCGGCGCCGCGGCGCATCCGCTTCGGCATCGTGCTGCTGCCGAACTTCACGCTCACGGCCTTCTCGGGGTTCGTCGACATGCTGCGGCTGTCGGCCGACGACGGCGACTACAGCAAGCCCGTGCGCTGCGCGTGGAGCGTGATCGGCGAAACGCTGGCGCCGGTGCGCGCGAGCTGCGGGATCCAGATCACGCCGTGGGAAACCTTCGAGAGCGCCGAGCCGTTCGACTACGTGGTCGTGGTCGGCGGGCTGCTGCATTCGGGGCCACAAGCCGGTCCGGAAACGCTCGAGTTCGTCCGCCGCGCGGCGGCGGGCGGCGCGACGGTGGTCGGGATCTGCACGGGCGTGTTTACGCTGATGCGCGCGAACGTGCTCGACGGCTACCGCACCTGTGTCAGCTGGTTCCACTACTGGGATTTCATCGAACGCTTCCCGAGCGCCGATCCCGACCTGCTGATCGCCGATCGCCTGTTCGTGATCGACCGGCGCCGGATCACCTGCTCGGGCGGCCGCGCGTCGATCGACGTCGCCGCCGCGATCCTGCTGCGCCATTTCGACCACGCGACCGTGCAGAAGGCGCTGCGCATCCTGCTCGTCGGCGAGATGCAGAAAGGCAATGCGCCGCAGCCGCATCCGCCCGGCCTCGAGCCGGCCACGCATCCGAAGGTCAAGCGCGCGATTCTCCTGATGGAACAGCATGTCGGGCGCGCGCTGCCGCTCGATGAGCTCGCGTGCAAGCTCGACATGTCGACCCGCCAGCTCGAGCGGCTGTTCAAGGCCGAGACGGGCAAGAGCCCGCAGGCGTTCGCGAAGCAGGTGCGGCTGCGCACGGCCGCATGGCTGCTGACCAGTTCCGACCGCACCGTCGCCGATATCGCGTCGAGCTGCGGGTTCGCCGACGCATCGCACCTCGGCCGCGAATTCCGCAAGCAGTTCGGCGTGCCGCCCGCGACCTATCGCGAGCGCGGCGGGGAGGTCGCGGAAGCCGGCGTGCCGGTGGCGGCCGATCCCGATCCCGTCGAAGACATCGCCGACTGACGATCGCGCGCCGTCGCGGCGCGCCCCCCCTTTCCTCCTCCGAGCGCGCGTCGAACCGCGCACGATCGCCGCATGTTCGCGTTGATTGGAACCGGTTCCAATCAACTTGGCCGACGTTGCGCGCCGTGAATCGCGGGTTATTCCGGATGCCGACGCACACGCAAATTTGTATGATGACCACATCACCTTACAAACCAGAGCGTCATGTTCGAGAAAATTCCCGCCCGTGCGATGAGCGACCACGTCGCGCAGCAGTTGCTGAAGCAGATCGAAGCCGGCAGTTTCTCGGCCACCGGCAAGCTGCCGACGGAAGCCGTGCTCGCGCAGGAATTCGGCGTGAGCCGCACCGTGATCCGCGAGGCGATCTCGCGCTTGAAGAACGAAGGCGTGGTCGAGCCGCGCCAGGGCAGCGGCGTGTACGTGAACCAGCACGGCGCGATCCGGCCGCTGCGGATCGACTACGCGGAAGCCGTCGAGGCGAGTTCGCTGCCGCACCTGCTCGCGGTGCGCCGCGCGATCGAGGCTGAAGTCGCGGCCGAAGCCGCGCTGCACCACACCGCCGACGACATGGCCGACATCGACGATGCGCTGCGCAAGATCGACGACGCGGTGGCGGAAGGGCGCGACGGCGTCGCGGAAGACGTCGCGTTCCACCGCACGATCGCGGCCGTCACCGGCAACCCGTATTTCCTGAAGACGCTGCAGTTCCTGAACCAGTACCTCGAGGCCGGCGTGAAGGTCACGCGGCGCAACGAAGCGACGCGCGAGGATTTCTCGCGGCAGGTGCGCGAGGAGCACGCGGCGATCGCCGACGCGATCCGCGCGCGCGACCCGATGGCGGCACGCAATGCGGCGCGCACGCACATGTACAACGCCGCCCGCCGTCTCTCGGAAGCCGGCATCTGCTGATTGACGATTGTTGAATGCGGCGGCCCGGGGCTGAACCGGTGCCGCCGCTGTCCCGAACCTCTCCCGAATCGATCAAGGTTGACCATGTCACGAAATGTTGGAGTCATCGGCCTCGGCGCGATGGGCCTCGGCGTCGCCCGCTCGCTGCTGCGCGCGGGGTTCCGCGTGCACGCATGCGACGTGCGCGACACCGTGCTGCAGGCGTTCGCGGCCGAAGGCGGCGTGGCTTGCGCGAGCCCAGCCGAACTCGGCGCGCAGTGCGACGTCGTCGTCACGCTCGTCGTCAATGCCGCGCAGACCGAAACGGTGCTGTTCGGCGAGCACGGCGCGGTCGCGGCGATGCAGCCGGGCGGCGTCGTGATCGCGAGCGCGACCGTCGCGCCCGAGTTCGCGGTCGCGCTCGGCGCGCGCATCGAGGCCGCGGGCCTGCAGATGCTCGACGCGCCGGTGTCCGGCGGCGCCGCGCGCGCGGCGTCGGGCGAGATGACGATGATGACGTCGGGCCCCGCCGCCGCATACGCAGCCTGCGACGACGTGCTCGCCGCGATCGCCGGCAAGGTCTACCGCCTCGGCGACACGCACGGCATCGGCTCGAAGGTGAAGATCATCAACCAGCTGCTGGCCGGCGTGCATATCGCGGCGGCCGCCGAAGCGATGGCGCTGGGCCTGCGCGAAGGCGTCGATGCCGACGCGCTGTACGACGTGATCACGCACAGCGCCGGCAATTCGTGGATGTTCGAGAACCGCGTGCCGCACATCCTGAACGGCGACTACACGCCGCTGTCGGCCGTCGACATCTTCGTGAAGGATCTCGGTCTCGTGCTCGATACCGCGCGCCGCAGCAAGTTCCCGCTGCCGCTGTCGGCCACCGCGCACCAGATGTTCATGAGCGCGTCGAGCGCCGGCCACGGCGGCGAGGACGATTCCGCCGTGATCAAGACTTTCCCCGGCATCACGCTGCCGCCCGCCCGCTGATTCGAACGACGTGCCTGCCATGACCGCTTCCGCTTCCCGTCCCCTGCTCGGCTGCATCGCCGACGATTTCACCGGCGCGACCGATCTCGCGAACATGCTCGTCAAGAGCGGCATGCGTACCGTGCAGACGATCGGCGTGCCCGCCGGCGGCGCCGCAGTCGACACGGCAGTCGACGCCGACGCGATCGTCGTCGCGCTGAAATCGCGCACGATTCCCGCCGCCGACGCCGTCGCGCAATCGCTCGCCGCCTACGAATGGCTACGCGCGCAGGGTTGCCGCCAGTTCTTCTTCAAGTACTGCTCGACGTTCGACTCGACCGACGCGGGCAACATCGGGCCCGTCGCCGACGCGCTGCTCGATGCGGCCGGCGGCGGCTTCACGATCGCCTGCCCGGCGTTCCCGGAGAACGGCCGCACGATCTTCCGCGGCCACCTGTTCGTCGGCGACGTGCTGCTGAACGAATCGGGGATGGAGAACCACCCGCTCACGCCGATGACGGACGCGAATCTCGTGCGCGTGCTGCAGCGGCAGACGAAGTCGCCCGTCGGACTGATCCGCTACGACACGATCGCACTGGGCGCGGCGGCCGTACGCGCGCGGATCGAGCAGCTGCGCGCGGAAGGCGCACGCTTCGCGATCGCCGACGCGCTGTCGGATCGCGACCTCTACGTGCTCGGCGAAGCATGCGCGGGCCTGCCGCTCGTCACCGGCGGCTCGGGTGTCGCGCTCGGCCTGCCGGCGAATTTCCGTCGCGCGGAATTGCTGCCCCAGCGCGACAACGCGGCCTCGCTGCCGCGCATCGACGGGTTGTCGGCCGTGCTCGCCGGCAGCGCGTCGAAGGCCACCAACGCGCAAGTCGCCGAATGGTGCGCGACGCGACCGAGCTTCCGCGTCGATCCGCTCGCGGCTGTACGCGGCGAACCCGTCGTCGATGCCGCGCTCGCCTTCGCACGCTCGCACCTGCCGCAACCCGTGCTGATCTATGCGACCGCGACGCCCGACGAAGTGAGGAACGTCCAGCAGGCGCTCGGCGTCGAAGCGGCCGGCCATCTCGTCGAAAGCACGCTCGCGGCGATCGCCCGCGGCCTGCGTGAGCTCGGCGTGCGCAAGTTCGTCGTGGCCGGCGGCGAGACGTCCGGCGCGGTCGTGCAGGCGCTCGACGTGAAGTCGCTGCAGATCGGCGCGCAGATCGATCCGGGCGTGCCGGCCACGGCCACCATCGACGCGCAGCCGCTCGCCCTCGCACTGAAGTCCGGCAACTTCGGCACGGTGGACTTTTTCGACAAGGCGCTGCGCGCACTCGACGGAGCCGCATGATGAGCGACGAAGCGAAACTGCGCGAAGAGATCTGCGTCGTCGGCGCGAGCCTGTATGCGCGCGGCCATGCGGTCGGCAGCGCCGGCAACATCAGCGCGCGGCTTGCCGACGGCTGGCTGATCACGCCGACCGACGCGTGCCTCGGCCGGCTCGACCCGAACCACATCGCGAAGGTCGGCCTCGACGGCCAGCCGGTATCGGGCGGCAAGCCGTCGAAGACGCTCGCGCTGCATCGCGGGATCTACGCGCGCAACACCGAAGCCAACGGCATCGTCCACACGCATTCGACGCACCTCGTCGCGCTGACGCTCGCGGGCGTGTGGCGCGACACCGACGTGCTGCCGCCGATCACGCCGTACTACGTGATGAAGGTCGGCCACATTCCGCTGATCCGCTATCGCCGTCCCGGCGACCCGGCCGTCGCGGCCGAAGTCGCGGCGCTCGCCGACCAGGTGCGCGGCGTGCTGCTCGACCGCCTCGGCCCGGTGATGTGGGGCCCGTCGGTGTCGCACGCGTCGTATGCGCTCGAGGAACTCGAGGAAACCGCGCGGCTGTGGCTGATGACGAACCCGAAGCCCGAGCCGCTGTCCGATGCGGCGCTCGACGAACTGCGCCAGAGCTTCGGCGCGCGCTGGTAACGCAACGCGTCGCGCACGAATCACACAGGACTACGAACCGATTCCCATGCCCGCCGTGTGCGCGGGCCCTTCCGTCAGCACACACACGAATCCGGCGGCGTACGCGCTGCCAGCACACAATATCCCTGGAGACGACGATGACTGCACTCGACGCGGCCGCAAGCCGCTCGCCCGCCGCGCCCGCCCAACCGGCCGAGCTCGACCGCACCTACAAGAAAGTGTTCTGGCGCATCGTGCCGTTCCTGATGCTCTGCTACGTGGTCGCGTATCTCGACCGCGTGAACGTCGGCTTCGCGAAGCTGCAGATGTCGCAGGACCTCGCGTTCAGCGAAACCGTGTTCGGCCTCGGCGCCGGCATCTTCTTCCTCGGCTACTTCCTGTTCGAGCTGCCGAGCAACCTGCTGATGCACCGCATCGGCGCGCGCATCTGGATCGCGCGGATCATGATCACGTGGGGCCTGCTGTCCGCCGTGTTCGCGTTCGTGAAGACGCCGACGCAGTTCTACGTGCTGCGCTTCCTGCTCGGTCTCGCGGAAGCCGGCTTCTATCCCGGCGTGATCCTGTACCTCACGTACTGGTTCCCGTCGCATCGCCGCGCGAAGATCATCGCGGTGTTCATGTCGGCGATTCCGGTGTCGGGCATCTTCGGCAACCCGCTGTCGGGCTGGATCATGGAGCGCTTTCACGGCGGCTCGGGCTTTCACGGCTGGCAATGGATGTTCGTGATCGAGGCCGTGCCGGCCCTGCTCGTCGGCATCGCGACGATCCTGTATCTCGACAACGGCATCCGCAGCGCAAAGTGGCTCGACGCGCGCGAGAAGCAGCTGCTCGAGGACGAAATCGCCGCGCAGCCGCAGGAACAGCAGCAGCACGGTCATTCGTTGAAGGCCGTGTTCTCCGACCCGCGCATGTGGTGGATGTCACTGATCTACTTCGCGTTCGTCACCGGCCAGTATGGCCTCACGTTCTGGATGCCGACGCTCGTCAAGTCGACCGGCATCACCGATACGCTCCAGATCGGCCTGCTGTCGGCGATCCCGTTCGTCGTCGCGATCGTCGTGATGAACCTGTTCGGCCACAGCGCGGACAAGCGCCGCGAACGCCGCTGGCACCTGATCGTGCCGGCGCTGATGGGTGCGGCCGGGTTTGCGGTCGCCGCGTCGTACTCGCACAATACGGCAGTGTCGATCGTGTTCCTGTCGCTCGCGGCCGGCGGCGTGCTGACCTGCGCACCGCTGTTCTGGTCGCTGCCGACCGCGTTCCTCGCCGGCTCCGCCGCGGCCGCCGGGATCGCGATCATCAACTCGGTCGGCAACCTCGCCGGGTTCGCGAGCCCGTACGTGATCGGCTACCTGAAGGACGCCACGCACAGTACGTCCTCCGGCATGTACGTGCTCGCGGCGATGCTCGTGATCGGTGCGATCGCCGTGTGGCTCACGCCCGCGAAACTCGTGAACCGCTGATCCGCTGATCCGCTGCCTGCCGATCCGCCATTCGACGCGGGGCGCCGTGCGCCCCGCCCCATTCATTCACAGGAGCCGCTGCCATGCCCCGCTTCGCCGCCAACCTCTCGATGATGTACACCGAGCACGCGTTCCTCGAACGCTTCGCCGCTGCCTCGCATGACGGCTTCAAGGCCGTCGAGTACCTGTTTCCGTACGACTTCGCCGCCGAGGACATCCGCGCGCGCCTCGACGCGCACAACCTCGAGCAGGCGCTGTTCAACGCGCCGCCCGGCGACTGGGCCGCCGGCGAACGCGGGATCGCGTCGCTGCCGGGCCGCGAGGACGAGTTCCGGCGCGGCATCGACCAGGCGCTCGACTATGCGCGCGTGCTCGGCAACAAGAAGCTGCACGTGATGGCCGGGATGGTCGCGCCGGGCGCCGACCGCGCACGCCATCGAGACACCTACGTGGCGAACCTGCGGCATGCGGCGCAGGCCGCCTTCGCGCGAGGCATCACGATCCTGATCGAGCCGATCAACCCGCGCGACATGCCCGGCTATTTCCTGAGCCGCCAGGACGACGCGCATGAAATCTGCGCGGAAGTCGGCGCGCCGAACCTGAAGGTGCAGTTCGACTGCTATCACTGCCAGATCGTCGAGGGCGACCTCGCGATGAAGCTCAAGCGCGATTTCGCGGGTATCGGCCACATCCAGATCGCCGGCGTGCCCGAGCGCCACGAGCCGGACATCGGCGAACTCAACTACCCGTATCTGTTCGCGCTGATCGACGCGCTCGGCTACGACGGCTGGATCGGCTGCGAGTATCGCCCGAAGGCCGGCACGTCCGAAGGGCTCGGCTGGCTCAAGCCGTATCTGTAATCCAGGCATTCCGAAGAGGGCTCACAACATGAAAGTACTGATCACCGGCGGCGCCGGCTTTCTCGGCCAGCGTCTCGCGCGCAAGCTGCTCGAGCGCGGCGAGCTGACCGGCCCCGACGGCCGCACCGGCAGGATCGACGAGCTGGTGCTGCTCGACGTCGTCAAGGGCAGCGATTTCGGCGATGCGCGCGTGACGTCGATCGTCGGCGACATCGCCGATCGCGCGGTGCTCGAAAGCGCGATCGACACGCAGACGGGCGCGATCTTCCACCTCGCGGCGATCGTCAGCGGGCAGGCCGAAGCCGATTTCGATCTCGGCATGCGGATCAACCTCGACGCGTCGCGCACGCTGCTCGAGGTGTGCCGCGCGCGCGGCCATCGTCCGCGCGTCGTGTTCACGAGCTCGGTGGCCGTCTACGGCGGCGTGCTGCCCGACGTCGTGCAAGACGACACCGCGCTGAATCCGCAATCGTCGTACGGCGCGGAGAAGGCGATCGCCGAACTGCTGCTGTGCGACTACGCGCGGCGCGGCTTCGTCGACGGCCGCGTGCTGCGGCTGCCGACCATCAGCGTGCGGCCGGGCCGCCCGAACGCGGCCGCGTCGTCGTTCGCGAGCGGCATCATCCGCGAGCCGCTGAACGGCGAGGAAAGCGTGTGCCCGGTGCCGGGTTCCACGCGGCTGTGGCTGCTGTCGCCGCGCGGCGCGATCGAAGCGCTCGTCGCCGGTTGCGAGCTCGACAGCGAGAAGCTCGGCAACAAGCGCGTGATCAACCTGCCCGGCCTGTCGGTGTCGGTCGACGAGATGATCGCGGCGCTGCGCGAAGTCGCGGGCGACGACGTCGTGAAGCGGATCCGCCATGCGCCGGACGAACGCGTCGAGAAGATCGTCGGCAGCTGGCCGGGCCGCTGGGACACGACGCGCGCGCAAGCGCTCGGATTGACGGGCGACACGTCGTTCGCGGACGTGATCCGCAGCTACATCGCCGACGAACGGCGTTGACGGCCGCGCCGCCCGGCGCGGCGGCAGCGCCGCTGCCCGCTCGTCGGGCAGGCAGCGCCAGGCCGCGTCAGCGCGGCCCGGCGGATTCCCCGCTGCGTATCGATGCGCGCTTCGTTCCGTCCGGCGAGCGCGCCGCGCCGGCCGCGTGCTGCCACGCCAGCAAGCCCGGCAGATAGAACAGCAGATCGCGCACGCGGCGGGCACCAGCCAGCGCCAGACAGGTCGGCGCGTCGAACCCGAGCAGTCCGCCGATCAGCACGAACCCGCCCTCTTGTACGCCCAGTCCGCCCGGCATCGCGAACGCGACACTGCTCAGCAACTGGATCAACGCCTCGATCGCGAGCGCCTGCGCGAAGGTCGGATCCGCGCCGAGAAAATGGAGCGCGAGCCAGATTTCCAGCGCATAGCCGATGAATTGCAGCGTCTGCCAGATCGCCAGATAGCGGACCACGGTGCCGGTCTTGCGCCAGATCATCCGAATCGACTGATCGGTGCGCGCCGATTCGCCGACGAGTGCAACCACCTTGCCGCTCGTCACACGATTGAGCACCCGCATCGCGCGCTCGAACGGCCGCGCATGCTGCATCAGCGCGAACAGCAGCAGCACCGGCACCAGCGCGGCCATGCCGATGGCAAGGTTCGCGGCCACGCGAGCGGCATCGGACGACGCATGCCCGAGCACGTAGCCAATCGCGGCCAGCGCGAACACCAGCTGGCTGATCAGCGTCAGTTGCATGTCGGCGACGAGGCTCGCCACGATGGTCGCCGGCCGCACGCCCGCCTGCCGCAGCAAACCGAACGACACGATTTCGCCGCCGATCCGCGCGACCGGCAACAATCCGTTGATCGACTCGCGAATCCAGACGAGCTTCAGCATCGTCGCGAAGGATGGCCGGCGCCGGCCGCCGATCAGCATCCGCCAGTCCCACGCATTCGCGAGCATGGGCAGGATATGCGCGAGCGCCGCGACCACCAGCCCGGCGCCGGCGGTCTGCAGGCGCTGCAGGATTTCCAGCGGATGCTCGCGCCAGATCAGCCACACCGCGATCGCCAGACCGGCGAGCGCGGCCGCGCGCCCCGCATGCCGGAGCCGCGCGTCGCGGCGCGCGGGCGGCGGCTCCGCGCGGGTGTCACCCGCGGTCGTCTCCCGTTGCGTCATGATTCGCCCGCCGGTGACAGCATCCCTTCGCGGTCGACGCGAAAGCGCGTGCCGCGCCAGATGACCTGCGACGAAAAGAAGCTCGATACGAAGATCACGAACTGCAGGATGTCCACGAACGGCAGCCAGATTGCGCCGCGCATGCCGACGCGGGCCGCACGGATCGTCCTGAGCACCAGCAACGCCCGCGCGACGAGCGCCGCGACCGTCAGCCAGCAGGCGGCGGCCGCGCCGCCGGACAGCAGCACCGCGAGCAGCGCGAGCGGCAGCGGGTGCATCAGTACCGAGCCGGCATGACCGGGCCGATCGGCCGCGCGGATCGTGCGGCTCCAGCGCAATTCATGCGCAAACAGGGTCGCGAACGTTTCTTCGACACACGCATGCCCGACGACGAACGGCGGGATCGCGACATGGGCGCCCATCTGCCGAACCGCCTCGCCGAGCGCGTGATCCTCGGCCAGGTGATGTGCGAAGCGTGTCAGCCCGCCGATGCGTTCGAGCGTCGCGCGCGTGATCGCTATCGTCTGACCAAAGCACGGCCGGGCGCGCCCGATGAAGAGCCCGGTGACGACGCCGGGCAGGAAGTGGAAATTCGTCATTGTGGCGGCAACGCCGGGCCAGAAGCCGGGCGATGGGACGCCGCGATACACGCTCGTCACGATCCCGACATTCGTCTGCTGTAGCGCGCCGACGACGGCGCGCAAATAATCGCGCTCGACCAGCACGTCGCTGTCGGCGAGACAGAGCACCGAATACTCCGCGTGTTCGAGCATGTTGACGAGATTGGCGATCTTGCGGTTCGGCCCGTAAAGCCGCGCATCCGCGACAGCCTTGATGTTCGCGCCGGGATAGCGCGCGCGCAACACGTCGACGGCCGCGAGCGCGGCGTCGCTCGCATCGTGCACGCCGAACAGGTACTGAACCGGCCCCGGATAATCCTGCACGAAGAAGCTTTCGAGATGCTGTACGAGATGCCATTCGTCGCCGTGCAGCGGCTTCGCGACGGTCACGCCCGGATAGTCGCACGGCACCGCCACCGGCCGCGAAAAGAACCAGCCGATCAACACGCTCGCCACCGCGACGTATGCAATGCCCAGCACCGCGCCGATCCCGCACGCGATCGACAGTGCCGGGCCCAGCCAGTGCAACAGATGCAGCAAAACCATGCTTCCCCCCGTGATTGCCCATGCCATCCCGGCCCGGCACCGGCACCGGCACCGGCAGGCGCGAAGGTGCGCTTACGCGTACACCCGGGCGAACCGGTTCCCGTTGAGCCTGATATGAAGGACGACAAGCAAACGGTATGCGCAATCAGATGACACGACTACCGTGCGTCGATCGATTCCGGTCACACGCACGTGTCCGCGGACGGCTGCTGCCCTGAACGCCGCCTCGGACAGCTTGCGGGCAGCAAGGATGGCGGTCCCGACAGCAACGAAGGCCCACGCGCGAAACATCATCGTGGTGAAGAATGCTTCGGGCACGCGCAATACGAGCAACGACACCAGCACGCAACATTGAATGAACATGCCGGCCAGCGCAGCGATCAGCAGGTGGGCTCGCCAGCGCCCGATCGTCGAGGGTGTCACGGTGAAGATGCTCCCGTTCGCGTTGCGCGGGTCAATCTGAAACCGAATTGAAGGGAAACGAAGAACGCCGCTCAAGTATCGCGGCCGATCGTAGCGGGAATACCGGCGGCAAACCTCAAGCGTTCGTCATGATCGGCGACGCGTGAGACGGCGCCATTACAATTCGCTGCGTTGCGTGCACAAGTCGGGCGCACGCGATTGCAGACGCCTGCACACGAATCGACCATGCGGCTCCGCCCTTGTCGCATTACCGGCCGAACCCGGCGCGCGGGCGCGCCCTTAACGTCTCGTTAACGATCCCGCCGTAGAATCCGTCGAAAGATGCGGTCCCACTGCTTGCCAGGAGCTTTCATGTCTACGCCCACCCGATACGACGCCGTCGCGCGCCTTCTCCACTGGCTGATCGTGGCGCTTGTCGTCGCGCAGTATGTGATCGGCTGGACGATGCCCGACGTGCATCGCGATACCCGCCCGGTCGGGCTGATCGCCGCGCACCTGATCGTGGGCACCGCGCTGCTCGCCGCGATGGCCTGTCGGGTACTCTGGCGCGCGACGCATCGTCCGCCCGCCGACGAACTGACGCCCACGATGCGCGCGCTGTCAGGCGCAACGCATTTCGCGCTCTATGCACTGCTGATCGCGGTGCCGTTGCTCGGCTGGATCAATGCGTCGTCGCGTGCATGGGCCGTGACGCTGGTCGGCATCGTCCCGCTGCCGGCGCTGTCGGCGGCCGGATCGGGATTCGGGCACGCGATGGGCGACGTGCACGGCATCCTCGCGTGGGTGCTGTTCGGCGGTATTTGCCTTCACGTCGCGGCCGCGGTCGCGCATCGTTTCGTCCTGCGCGACCAGGTCATGCAACGGATGATGCCCTGGTAGGCTCGCCACTCGCCTCCCGGCACGCCGTCGCGGGCGCAAACCCGGCCGGTACGGATCGCGATATCGTCCGGATCCCTGCTCATCCTGCGCTCGACCGGCGCGCCCATCGGAACCGGACGACGAGACGATCGCGGCGCCGCGCGAAGCGGCGCGCAATCGACGGCATGGCCGTCCGTACCGTTCGTCCAGGCCGCGCGCCGCGAACGGCATGCGTATTGCCGGAACGCGAACACGACGGCCTGAAGGCGCATATGTACATATCGGCGCCCTAGTTGCCGACCTGCGCCGGCATGCCGGAGGCCTGCGCATGCGCGGCTGCCGAAGCCGCCATCCTCGCCTGATCCTGCTCGGCGAGCTTCGCTTGCGCGGCCTGGATGTCCGCCGGATATTCGCCGTCGTCGCCCTTCGACGGGTCATACCCGGCCGCCTCCAGACGGATCAGCTCCTCGCGAACCTGGGCACGCGTAAGCGGCGCATTCGATTGCGCGAATGCGGACTGACCGGAGAGTGCGCCGATCATCATCAGTAGTACGATACAAGTTTTCATCACAAACTCCTTCAATGTTGCGTACCGATCAAACGTGGTAAATGTCTAACCCGCCGACGCGGGCCACCGTGTCAGCTTCCGAAATAGGGCGTGCAGAAGCTCTCGGGGCCCACGCACGCGGCCGAGGGCGGGCGGGCCGGCAGCACCGCCGGCCTCCCCGCATCGGAAGTCGCGGCCGGATCGCTGCCGACCGCGGTCTCGGCCTGATGCTGCGGCATCTGTTCGACCTGCCGCCGCAATAGCGGACTCACGTCCGGATACGACGTGTCGGTCACGAAGCGCAGCCCGTTGTTTTCAGCGTCGATCAGTTGCTGCCTGACCTGCGCGCGCGTCAGTGCCTGTGCCGACGCAGTCGTCGCGACCGTCGCGACGGAAATCGCCACCACCGTGGCGGCCACCAGCCAATGCGTATTCATGCTCCACTCCTCTGAAGTCAACGAGACGACGTGCTACATCCCGTATGACGACGCGAGGCGTCCGTTTATTCCCGGCGTCCCGGACCGCGCGCGCCGGACGTTCGACGAACTGTCATTCTTTCGTCAGCCGGCGTAACCTGACGTAACGCAGGCCCCACCGCGCGTGGGGCAGACTGACGACACCCTGTGGACCGCCCCTCGATCATGTCCGTCGCTTACGACTATGCAGCCGGCCTGCTTCGCACGCTGTACGACCGCCATATCGACGGCGGCGCCGTGCTCGACACGGCCGCGTTTCCCGACGCCGAGCGTTTTGTCCGGGCGTGGCCCGCGATCCGTGCGGAAGCGCTGGCGGTCGCGCGCGACCTGCCGCGCATCCCGCGTTTTCACGAGATCATGCGCGAGCAGCACGACATCTCGGCCAACGATGCGCGCGACTGGCGGATGTTCATCATGCAGGCTTATGGCCAGCCGTTCCCGCGCAACCTGTCGCGCTGCCCGACCGTCGCATCGCTCGTCGCGGCGTCGCCGGACGTGCTGTCCGCGTCGCTGTCGTTCCTCGCGCCGGCCAAGCACATCCCGCCGCACCGCGGGCCGTTCCGCGGCATCCTGCGCGGTTATCTGGTGCTGTCGATGCCGAAGCGCGCGGACGGCACGCCGGCCGCCGTGCTGAAGGTCGACGGCCGCGAATACCGGCTCGAGGAAGGCCGCTTCCTGCTGTGGGACGACACCTTCGTGCACGAGGCATGGAACGACAGCGACGAAGTGCGGATCGTGCTGCTGCTCGATATCCGCCGGCGCGGCATGCCGCGCTTGCTCACCTGGCTGTCGAATGCTGTGATCGGCCTCGTGCGGCTCGGGATCCGGATGCGCGGGCGGTCGATTCCGGTTTAGCCAACCGCCCGACGCACGCTTGTTGCGATCTCAATCCTCACGCGCGAGGCGCGTCAGGACGTCCGAGAGTGCTTGAATCGCGGGTTGCGCGGCGCGCTGCACCGGGTAGACGAGGTAATAGCCGAGACCGTTGCGCACCACGTCCGGAAACGGTGCGACGAGCGTTCCGGCTTCCAGCCGATCCGCCGCCATGCGCGGGTCGCCGATCGCGACGCCGTGGGCCTGAGCCGCGGCCGTCAGCGTCAGTTCGAGCGTATCGAATACGAGCCCGGTGCCCGGGTCGATCTGCGTGGCGCCGACGGCGTCGAGCCAGCATCGCCATTCATCGCGATTGCGCGCGGGATGCAGCAGCGTCACATGCGCGAGATCGGCGACCGACTTCAACGACGCGCCGGCCTCGCGCGTACACATTGGCGTGAGGCATTCGTCGAACAGCGGGACCGCCGCCATGCCCGCCCAGTTTCCGGTGCCGCGCACGACGATGGCATCGAAATCGGCACCGGTGAAATCCGGTGTGTCGTCCGCCGACGTGTGAATGCGCAGTTCGGTCCGCGGCAACGCATGATTGAGCGCCGACAGCCGCGGCAGCAACCAGCGAATCGCGAACGTGGAAGGCAACCGCAACGTCAGCGTCGACGCGGAATGCGCATGGGCGTGAGCGTGCCGCGCCAGTTGCGCGAGTACGTCGACGGCCACCGTCAGCAACGCGCCGCCTTCCGTGGTCAACGTCAATCCCGACGGATGGCGGACGAACAACGCACATCGGTAGTGCGCTTCCAGTTGCTGCACCTGACGGCTCACCGCGCCCTGGGTCCGGCACAGATGCTCAGCGGCCCGGTTGAAGCTGCCAAGTTCGGCGGCGGCGACAAATGCCTGGAATGCCGTCAGCGGCGGCAGCGCGCGGGTCAGATCCGCCAGCGGATATGCGCCGGCGGCATACCCGGGTTGCGGATTTTTCGTTTGTTCGGTCATCGCTGCATCGCTATCGTGGTTGAACCGGATCGCGACGGCTGTCGCGGATGGCTCGTTCAACAATCAGCGGAGAAATACCATGGTCTCTTCGTCCGACGCACTATACACGCGGCAGGTCGATACCTACCTGAAAACGCTCGAACGCGGCGACGTCGCCGCGATCTGTGCGTTGTTCGCGCCGGACGCGCGGATCTGCTCGCCGTTTCTCGGCTGGATGACGCCGCAGCCCTTCTTCGAAAAAGTCGCGGCGGCATCCGGACAAAGCCGGATCACGCCGATCGACATCTGCGTCAGCGCGACGGGCGCACGTCGGGCCACCGGCTATTTCGTTTACGACTGGGTACTGAAAGACGGCTCCGCCGTGCGGTTCGAGTGCGTCGACGTATTCGAATTCGACGACGACGCGCGCATCGAGCGCATGATCATCGTCTATGACACGCATCCGATCCGCAGCATGGTCGGCGACAAGTACGCATAGCCGGGCGGAACGCGCGAATCGGCCATTGCGCGGCGCAGCAACATCGCTGCGTCGCCGGCCCGATCGATCGCCTAAACTACAGACCGTTCCCCCGCGCGGCTCCTGCCAGCCACTGTCATGGCCCACCTCTTCTTCGCGGCGTCGATCCAGCGGCATATCGATACGCCCGAGCGCGACATCGACGCCCGCACGCTCGGCGAAGCGCTCGAAACCGTCTTCGGCGAACAGCCGCGGCTGCGCGGCTACATCGTCGACGACCAGGGCGCGCTGAGAAAGCACCTGTCGGTATTCATCGACGGCCAGCCGGTGCGCGACCGGCAGCATTTGTCCGATGTACTCGGCGATGCCAGCCGCGTCTACGTCGTGCAGGCGTTGTCGGGCGGATAAGGGGACGCATCCGCATCGAAGCACGTGCCCGACCGCGCCCACAGGAGACACCCGACATGAACGATCGACTGCTCGTCGCGACCCGCAAGGGCCTGTTCGTGATGCACGCCGACGGCAACGGCGGCTGGTCGCTCGGCGAGCCGCACTTCATCGGCGAACCGGTCAGCATGGCACTGGCCGACCCGCGCGACGGCACGCTGTATGCGGCGCTCAATCTCGGCCATTTCGGCGTCAAACTGCACCGCCGACGCGCCGGCGCGGCCGAATGGGAAGAATGCGCGGTTCCCGTGTATCCGCCGCAGCCCGCCGACGCGCCGCGCGCCGATGCCGGCGCACACGCAGGCGCCGGCGATGCGGACGACGAGGCGCCCGCCCCGCCGCGCCCGCCCTGGACGCTTCAGCAGATCTGGTCGCTCGAAACCGGCGGCGCCGACGAGCCGGGCGTACTGTGGGCCGGCACGATACCCGGCGGACTGTTCCGCTCCGGCGACGGCGGCGATTCGTGGGTGCTCAACCGCGCGCTGTGGGATCGCCCGGAGCGCCCCGAGTGGTTCGGCGGCGGCTACGACGCGCCCGGCATCCATTCGGTGATGGTCGATCCGCGCGACAGCCGGCACGTGACGATCGGCATCTCGTGCGGCGGCGTCTGGCAGACCTTCGATGGCGGCGCGACCTGGCGTGTCAGCGCCGACGGCATGGAAGCCGATTACATGCCGCCCGAGCGGCGCGGCGAGCCCAACGTGCAGGATCCGCACCGCGTCGTCCAGTGCGCGGCCAATCCCGACGTGCTGTGGACCCAGCATCACTGCGCGATCTTCCGCTCGACCGACGGCGCCGCGCACTGGCAGCGCATCGAAGCGCAGCCGTCAAGCTTCGGCTTCGCGGTCGCCGTGCATCCGGCGGACCCCGACATCGCGTGGTTCGTACCGGCCGTGAAGGATGCGTGCCGGATTCCGGTGAACGGCCGGTTCGTCGTCACGCGCACGCGCGACGGCGGCCGCAGTTTCGAGAGCCTGTCGAACGGGTTGCCGCCTGCGCCGGCCTATGACCTCGTGTATCGGCACGGGCTCGCGGTGGACGACTCCGGCACGCGTCTCGCGATGGCGTCGACGACGGGCGGGTTATGGACGTCCGGTGACGGCGGCGACACCTGGCGGCAGGTCTCCGCGCATTTGCCGCCGGTGTATTGCGTGCGTTTCGCGTAACGAACGACCCGCACGCACCGCGGCGGCATGCCAGCGCCCGGCCGTTGCTTCACGCAGCCGGCGCGATTCGCGCGACCGCCGCACGCGTGTGTGCGATTTCCGCCTCGAGCCAGTCGAGAAACCGCCGCACCTGCGGCTCACGCTCCCTTCCGGGCCGGCACAGCGCGACGAAACGCGCGCCGGCGAGCCGCACCGACGATTCGATCGGCGTCAGCGCGTCGCGCGCGACGTGCTCGGCGGCCAGCACCGAACTGAGCAGCCCGACGCCTTGCCCGTGCAGCACGGCCTGCAGCGCGTAATGCTCGTCGTCGTAATGGCGAAACACCGCGCGCTCGAGCCACGCTTCGCGGCCGGCCGCACGACACCACGACGCCCAGTCGATCGACACCGGCAGCGGCGTATCCCACGCGGTCTCGATCAACTCGAGCCGCTCGTCGGCGCAACCGATGTCAAAGTCGCGCGCCGCGTACGCGCCGAAATACTCGTCGATCAGCGCGATCTCGTGCAGCGCCGGAAACGTGCGCGACGTCGCGCGTATCGCGAGATCGATTCGCGCATCGCGTTCGAGATCGACGAGCGTGTTGCCGGTTTCCACCTTGATGTGCAACTGCGGATCGACGCGGCGGAAGCAGCCGAGCCTCGGAATCAGCCACATCGCGGCGAATGCGGGCGTGGTGGTCAGCACCAGCGTGCGTGCGTCGGCCGCCGCGGGGCGCACCGCGTCGAGCCCGCGGCTCATGCCGAGCAACGCGTCGTGGCACGCGCGAAACAGGCGCTCGCCCTCCTCCGTGAGCCGCACGCCGCTCGCGCCGCGCTCGAACAGCAGCACGCCGAGCCGGCTTTCGAGCGACTTGATCTGATGCGATACGGCGGCGGGCGTCACGGAGAGTTCATCGGCGGCCGCCTTGAACGCACCGAGCCGCGCGGACGACTCGAATACACGCAATGCAGTCAGGGGAATTTTCGAGAACACGGGGCCTCGCGGGCCGGATCCGGCCGGGTTGAATTCGATTCAATCCGGGTGAGATTAGGTGAATTGAAGCGGGTGCGCAACGCCGGTAGCCTTGCGGGACGTCGCGGCACGGTGCCGCGGCAGCAACCGTCGAACCACGGTCGAACCGGAGAAACAACGTGCAAGGCCTTTCGCGCAGGGTCACGCAGGCGGTGCTCTACGAAGTGATCGCCATTTCCTGCATCTCGCCCGTGATCGCGGCGCTCTTCAGGCAGGACCTGGTCTATTCGGGTGCGCTGTCGGCGACGATGTCCGCGATCGCGATGCTGTGGAACATGCTCTTCAACGCGCTGTTCGAGCGTTGGGAAGCGTCGCGCCGGCAGCCGAAGCGCACGCTCGGGCGGCGGATCCTGCACGCGACCGGATTCGAGGGCGGGCTGATCTTCATCCTCGTGCCGATCGTGTCGGGGTGGCTCGACATCTCGTGGTTCGACGCATTCGTCGTCGACATCGGGCTGTTCGCGTTCTTCTTCTGCTACGCGTTCGTGTTCCAGTGGGCATTCGATCGCGTGTTCGACGTGCCGGCGGCGACCAAGGGGTCGTGAGTGGCGGGCCCGATATCGCGAGGCGACAGCGTGGGACAATCCCCGACGCCGCCCCGCCTCACAGGGCGTCAATTATCGGAGCAGCCCGGGAGCAATGTAATTTCAACCCGCTTCGCATTTTCACTGTCATGAACGCTCATGCGCTTATATACATAACCATGAATTGCATAGCGCTCGTGCGTCAGCCCGAAATGCTGCAATAGACGGTGTGCAATCGCGGCACGTCTGGCAGAAAGTGCTTCGGGTTCGACCTCTTCCGATTCGGCTACGCCGGTCACGGCTACGCCCTCGCGATTCGGAAAATTCGACAGCATATTCGAAACCCAGCCCCTCAGTTTCGCCACTTGCTCCGCGCTCACCGATGCCGAATTTTTCTCGAACATGAGATCAAAATTTTGCCCTGGAAAACTCTCCGATCCCGCACAAGCATGGGAATTTGCCGTCGCAAACAGGAAAACCGCCCCGCTAATCAAGCCAAATAACGTATGCCGCGATGCTGTCCGCATTTCTAATTGCCAGCTCCGGGTTAGCTTGCCCCCACTCCGGGAGAAATCGCGTGATTCCATATTTTGGATCGCCCGCTCCAAACGTATCTTTGAAATGCGTACACTCGTGGATAATAGTTGACAACTTCGAGGTAGCCGCCCGGCTTCGATCACGAATCGTACAAAACTCCTCGTGAATACTTATCGTGTGCGTAGCCGTGTCAGGACCGCATACGTGCGCAACGGTTCCAACATGCTTGTTGGTGGGCAAACATCCAAGGGATCTATCCAGATCGGGATGCGCTCTCAGGAAATTCCCGGGACGCAGTGACCGCATAACTTCGAGCGTTGCAGTCAATCCGGTGACAAGGCTGAGGCGGATCTCGTCGCCATCGGTGCCAAACCACGTCCAGACACGCCTGCGTTCCGCCGGCGCCCACTCCGCCAATCTTCTGAGCCGCTCCGCCACGAGGCCAACCCCTTCATCGCGAAGTTCCATCATCAGTTCTCTGAATTCTGCGTCGGTCATCGTCGGGCAGATTGGCGGGCCATCGAGCGTAAGGAAAACTTTGAGCTTCGAACCCTGCCTCGTGTTGGTCACCGCCGAATCGTGAACGCATACATACTCGTTACAGGTCATCGCGATTGTTCTCCATGACCTCAAGCCTGAGTTTTTCGGCGCGACGTGTTGTTATGCGTCGCGTGTGTCCCTCCCAATCCGTGACACCGCTGATGACCAGACCTGACGTTGTGTATATGCGGTACCGAACATGTGCAAGCGGTCGACCGCTTCGTTCGTCGCACAAAACGTACTGCTCATCGTGCTCGTCGGCGGTGGCAGACGCCGAATGAAAGTGATGTGGAACCTGCCCCGTCAACGCCGCCAATTGCTCGGCCGTGAATGACATGCTCATGCCACGCTTGGCCTGGAACACGGGCGCAGGACTGCACCCGCAAACGTTGACATCTCCGCTCAGCGCCCAGGCCTTGCCATTCGGCCCGGTACCGGGCCACCGAGGCCCTTTCGGGGCGATAAATCCCTCCTGCCCGCACGCCGTGCAGTAGGTCTTCATATCGAGCGTCGCGATATGTACGCTCGGAGGTGGATTCGAGCAGGTGACAGTCGGCAGGCCTTCCATGATTGTCGCGCTACCGCCGCGATCCCCTCGGGCGAGAAAATAGCGGATCATGCGCCATCCGCAATGGCGGCCTCGCTGTCATCCTCAACTGTGCCGATGCCATCCACGCAGGCGACTGTGAGCCCGGCAACCGTCAGCCCACTACTGACCCCGAGGATCCACCCATTGCGCTTGGCCAGCGAGCCAATGGCAGTGAATGAATGAGTAGATGCTATCTGCTCGCGCGACATGCCGATTCCCCTTCGTCAATTTGGTATGGATGAACGACACCAAAATGCGCGATCCTGAAGGGGATTTCAATCATACGAGTTCGAAATTCGAATAACTCATTGTTCTTATATTTCCATCGTTCATTTTCGCAATCATCTGAAATGGTGAACGACGGACAAGCATGAAAAAGCCCCCGAACCACAGGTCACTACCCTGTCATTCGGGGGCATATAGCCACGGTCAAATCTCAATCAAACGTGGGAAAATCCCGAACACCCTGCTCAATGCACGCCGAGATACGCCTTCACCGCCGGCAGGCCCGGCTTGCCGTCGATCGTCGTCACGCCGGCCAGCCACTTGTCGAGGGATTGCGGGTTCGCCTTCAGCCACTCGGCCGCGGCCTTGTTCGGTTCTTGCTTGTTCATGATCGGCACCATCACGTGATTCTCGATCGCCGTCGTGAACTGCAGGTTCGACACGAACTTCGCGACGTTCGGGCAGCGCTGCGCGTAGTCGGGCGGCGTGGCCGTCAGCACCTTCGCTTCGCCGTAGTTCGGGCCGAACACGTCGTCGCCGCCGGTCAGGTAATCGATCTTCATCTGCACGTTCATCGGATGCGGCTCCCAGCCGAGGAACACGATCCACTGCTTGTCGCGGACCGCGCGGTTCACCTCGACCAGCATCCCGGCCTCGCTCGACTCGACCAGCTTGAACTTGCCGAGGCCGAACTGGTTGCCGTCGATCATCTTCTTGATCAGCGCGTTGCCGTCGTTGCCCGGCTCGATCCCGTAGATCTTGCCGTTGAGCTTGTCCGCATACTTCTGGATGTCGGCGAACGACTTCAGGCCGCCCTGGTACACGTAGTCGGGCACCGCGAGCGTGTATTTCGCGCCGGTCAGGTTAGGCGTGGCGAGCACCTTGATCGTGCCGGCCTTCGTGAACGGCTGGATGATCGGGTCCATCGTCGGCGACCAGTAGCCGAGGAACACGTCGATCTGCTTGCTCTTGATGCCGGCGAACGTGATCGGCACCGACGCGATCGTCTTGGTCGGCGCGTAGCCGAGCCCCTGCAGCATCGTCGATGCGATGCCGGTAGTGGCCGCGATGTCGGACCAGCCGACGTCCGCGAAGCGCACGTTCTTGCACACGGGCGGGTCGGCCGCATAAACCGCCGACATCGGTGCCGCGATCCCGATCCCGCATACCGCTGCGATCAATAGGCGCTTCATCTGTCTTCTCCTCAAAGTGACGTCGTTTTTCATGGGTGCGGGATCGATGGTTGAAGCCGCGCGCCGCGATCCCGGCGGCGTCGCGAACCGAATGGCTCGTGCGGGTCGTGTCAGCGCCCCGGCAGCCGGCGCTCGTAGCTCGGCGCGTGACCGAACTGCGCGCGATACGCCTTGCTGAAGTGACACGGCGAATGGAATCCGCACGTCGTCGTCACGCGCGCGATCGACGCGTCGGTCGTGCGCAGCAGGTCGCGCGCGCGCTTCAGCCGCAGCGTCAGGTAATAGTGGGTCGGCGACACGTTCAGGTACACCTTGAACATTCGCTGCAGGTGCCGCTGCGACAGCCGCACGAGCCGCGCGAGTTCCTCGAGCGACAGCGGCTCCTCGATGTTCGCCTCCATCAGCCGCACGACCTCGATCAGCTCCGCGCGCGAGAAGCCGACGCGCGCATCGACCGGAATCGGCTGCGTGTCGGTCGAGCTGCGGATGCGCTCGAGGATGAACTGCTCCGACACCTGCGCGGCGAGCTGCTGGCCGAAACGCATGCCGACGAGGTTCAGCATCAGGTCGAGCGGCGCGGTGCCGCCGGTGCAGGTGAGCCGGTCGCGGTCGACGACGAACAGCTCGTCGGCGAAACCCACCTGCGGAAACTCCGCATGCAGCGAGGACAGGTTCTCCCAGTGCACGGTACAGCGATAGCCGTCGAGCAGCCCGCCCGACATCAGCGCATACGCGCCGGTACAGATGCCGCCCAGCGGCAGCCCGCGTTCGGCGAGCGCCGCGAGCGTGTCGCGCGCGCCGTCGTCGACCACGTCACGGATGCGAATCCCGCCGCACACGATCATCACGTCGGGCAGGTTCGCGTAGTCGAGCGCCTGGGTCGGCCGCACCGCGATGCCGTTGCTGGCATGCACGGGAGCGCCGTCGAGCGAGTAGATCGACCACTGGTAATGGTCGGCGCGCCCGACGTAGTTCGCCATCCGAAGCACTTCGACCGCGCTCGAGAACGCGATCATCGAAAAATTCGGCAGTGTCAGGAAGCCGAAATGGGCAAGGGACGAAACCGGTGAAACGCAAGCGGCGGGCACGGCGGCGGCGGCGGACGTCACATCGGGCTCCTGGCGAACGGTTGAGCAGGTTGCAGGACGCCAGCCCCGCGGCGCGCGCCGCGGAAAGCCGGTGTCGAATCGGGGAAGGCAGCCGGAAGACGAACCAGCCGCCGGTGGATCAGGCTTGAGCGGGTTCAGCCTTCACGCGAAACAGCTGCTTCAGGCCCGAGAACAGCGGTGCTTTCGCGGTGCCCGGCGCACGGCCGAAGCTTTCGGTGATGCGGTCGAGAATGATCGCGAGCAGCACGACCGACAGGCCGCTTTCGAAGCCGAGGCCGATGTCGAGGCGCTGGATACTCGCGAGCACGTCGTTGCCGAGGCCGCCCGCGCCGACCATCGACGCGATGATCACCATCGACAGCGCCATCATGATCGTCTGGTTCACGCCCTGCATGATCGACGGCAGCGCATTCGGGAACTGCACCTTGTACAGCAGCTGCCACGGCGTGCAGCCGAATGCCTGGCCGGCTTCGACGATCTCGCGGTTCACGTGACGGATGCCGAGGCTCGTCAGGCGCACGGCCGGCGGCATCGCGAAGATCACCGTCGACAGGATCCCCGGCACGCGGCCGAGACCGAACAGCATCGCGGCCGGAATCAGGTAGACGAACGCGGGCATCGTCTGCATCAGGTCGAGGATCGGACGCACGATGGCGGCGACCCACTTGCTCTTCGCGGCCCAGACGCCGAGCGGAATGCCGAGCACGAGGCTGACGATCGTCGACGACAGCGTGAGGCCGAGCGTGATGACCGTCTGGTCCCAGAAGCCCGTCGCGAAGATCAGCAGCAGCGACGCAGTGGTGAACAGCGCGAAGCGCCAGCCCACGCGCCACAAGCCGACGCCGATGAAGATCGCCATCATCAGCCACATCGGGATCGCCTGCAGGCTGTGCTCGACGAATGCGGCGAGGCCCTCGATCGCGCGGCCGATTGCATCGAACGTCGCCGCGTCATGGTCGAGCAGGTAGTGAACGGACTGGTCGACCCAGGTACCGAGCGGAATCATTTCAGACATGGGAGCCTCGCGAACGCGTGATGGCCTTCAGGATGAGCGCACGATCGACCGAGCCGCAATAGCAGCCGTCGTCGTCGACGACCGGCAGTGCATTCGGGCTCGCGACCACGCGCGCGACGACATGTTCGAGCGACGCATCGCGCCGGATGCTTTCGATCGGCCGCACGGACGGCGTGTCCTGACCGATCGCATCGCGCGTGACGAAGCCGCGGATCTTGCGTCCGGCGTCGAGCACGAACGCGTATTCGGCACTGCCGTTCAGCGTCGCCGCGACGTTCGCGGCATCGCACTTCGACAGGGTCGGCACGGCACCCGTCTGCATCAGGTCGCCTGCCGTGAGGTAGCGGCTCGTGTCGATGCCGTCGAAGAACGCGCGCACGTAGTCGTCGGCCGGGTTCGCGATGATGTCCTGCGGCGTGCCGACCTGCACGAGCCGGCCGCCCTCCATGATCGCGATGCGGTTGCCGATGCGCAGCGCCTCCTCGAGGTCGTGCGACACGAACATGATCGTGCGGCGCTGCTCCTTCTGCAGTTGCAGCAGCACGTCCTGCATTTCGCGGCGCTTGAGCGGATCGAGCGCGGAGAACGCCTCGTCCATGATCATCAGCGACGGATTCACGGCCAGCGCGCGGGCCAGGCCGACGCGCTGCTGCATCCCGCCCGACAGCTCGGACGGCAGCTTGTGCGAGAACGGTGCGAGGCCGACCTGCTCGAGCACTTCCATCGCACGGCGTTCGCGCTCCTTCTTGCCGACGCCCGCGACCTCGAGGCCGAACGCGGCATTCGACACCACGGTGCGATGCGGCATCAGCGCGAACGACTGGAACACCATGCTCATGTCCTTGCGGCGCAGCGCGGTCAGCGCCGAGCGGCGTGCCGACGCGACGTCGAGCCCGTCGATCATCACCTTGCCGGCGCTCGGATCGACCAGCCGGTTCACGAGGCGGATCAGCGTGGATTTGCCGGAGCCGGACAGGCCCATCAGCACGAATATTTCGCCTTCCTGCACGTCGAACGATACGTTGTGCACGCCGACCACCTGACCGGTACGCTTGAGCACATCATCTTTCGTCGCACCGGCAGCGAGCATGTCGAGCGCCTGCTGCGGATTGCTTCCAAACACCTTGCACAGACCTTCGACCACGACCTTGGGGGCATCCATTGAAACCTTCTCCTCGTGTAGCGGGGACTCACGCGTGTCATAGCGTGCCTACATAGTTGCCAGAAAAAACCCCGACCTGCCGACGAATTACGACAAACGCTTGCGCAAATACGACACACCCGGCAGCCCCGCCACACGGGACGCGGCGCGCGGAGGTACCCGATTGCGGCAATGCAATACGCGCACGGCCAGCAACGACGGGCATCGCGCGCGGGAGTTGTGCGCAGCAGCGTGGCGCTCGAGCGGCGTCGCTTTGCACCCACGCGCGATTCACGCGCGTCGCTTTGGGACAACTTCACGTCCGATCGAACCGTACGGCTCATCCCGTACGAACAAAAAGAATGGTCATACGAAAGTCGCGGACGGCGAACGCGCGACAGCCACGTTTCGCGGCCCGCGCGCAACCCAGAAAATCCCGCATGGCCGCTGTGATACATTGCCGGCAACCACACTGATTGCGACGTCGCCGCGCGCCTTGCGCGCGGCGCGGCGCCAGCGGTGCACGCATGCCGGTTCGCCTGCCGGCCATGCCGAAACAGCCTCGATCGGCCCGCGCGGCGATCGAAGGACGAAAACGAAATGAGAGAGGGAGCTAGGCGATGAATTGGGCTTTTGCCGCAATCGGTTTCATCGTGGGCGGTATCGCCGCATTGTTCGGGGATTTCTCCGCCGCCAACGGCACGCTGCTCGGTGCGGCCATCGGATTCTGCATAGGCCACGCGCTGCAACAACGCAAGCGCGACAGCGGCGGCACGGCCGCAATATCGACGAACCCCGCGACGCCGCAACAGCCGCCCGCGACGCTCGCCGATCGCGTCGCCCGTCTCGAAGCGACGGTCGACACGCTCACGCGCGAGCTCGCGGTGCTGCGCGGCCAGCTCGCCGGCGCAAAGGCCGGTGCCGCCGGTGCCCCCGAGACAGGCAGCGCCGCGCAGGCGCCGTCGGCGACGTCCGTCACCGTCACGCCCGCGCCCGCCGCAATGCCGCCGCGGCCGTCCGTGCAGCCCGCCGTCGCGAATGCCGACACGCCGTCGTCGACGTTCACACCCGCTCCCGCGCCGGCAGTCGCCGCGCGCACGAACGAAGCGGGTGCCGCTGCCCGCGCCACGACGAATCCGCCCGCCACGACCGCCCGCCCTGCCCCGCCCGCCCCGCCGACGCCCCGCGAGCCCGGCATCGCCGAACGCGCGCTCCGCGCCGCACGCGACTGGCTGCTCGGCGGCAACACGGTCGTGCGTGTCGGCATCGTCGTGCTGTTCTTCGGCGTCGCGTTCCTGCTCAAGTACGCGGCCGACAACAACCTGCTGCCGATCGAATTCCGCCTGGCCGGCACGGCGCTCGCCGCGGCCGCGCTGCTCGCGATCGGCTGGCGCGTGCGCGCGCGCCGCGCGGCGTACGGCCTCGTGCTGCAGGGCGGCGGCATCGGCATCCTGTACCTGACGATCTTCGCGGCGACCAAGCTCTATGCGCTGCTGCCGGTCGGCGCGGCGTTCCCGCTGATGGTCGCGGTGTGCGCGCTGAGCGCCTTCCTCGCGGTGAAGCAGAACGCGCTGCCGCTCGCGTTCATGGGAAGCGCGGGCGGCTTTCTCGCGCCGGTGCTGCTGTCGACCGGCCATGGCAGCCATGTCGCGCTGTTCAGCTACTACGCATTGCTGAACACGGGCATCTTCGCGATCGCGTGGTTCAAGGCCTGGCGTCCGCTGAACCTGCTCGGCTTCGTGTTCACCTTCACGATCGGCTCCGCGTGGGGCGTGACGGCGTACCGCCCCGCGCTGTTCGCCACCACCGAACCGTTCCTGATCCTGTTCTTCCTGATGTATGTCGGCATTGCGCTGCTGTACGCGGTGAAACGCGAACTGGCACTGCGCCACTACGTGGACGGCACGCTCGTGTTCGGCACGCCGATCGTCGCGACCGCGCTGCAGGCGTCGCTCGTGAAGGACATGCCGTTCGGGCTCGCGTGGAGCGCCGTCGCGCTGTCTGCGTTCTACGTCGCGGTCGCCGCATGGCTCGCACGGCGCCGCGATCGTCTCGCGCTGCTGTTCGAAGCGATGCTCGCGCTCGCGGTGATCTTCGCGACGCTCGCGGTGCCGCTCGCGTTCTCGGGTCCGACGACGAGCGCCGCATGGGCGATCGAAGGCGCGGCGATCGTGTGGGTCGGCGTGCGCGAGAAGCGCCTTGCGCCGTTCGGCTTCGGCCTGCTGATGCAGGTCGCCGCGGCCGGCGCATTCTTCACGAGCCTGCTCGGGCCGGCCGACGCGAGCTCGCTGCCGGTGCTCAACAGCGCGTATATCGCGATGCTGCTGATCGCGCTTGCCGGGCTGTTCACCGGCTGGTGGCTGCACGGGCGCGACGAAGCGCGCGCATGGCATGCGTGGATGCCGGATGTCGGCGCGGCCGCTGCGGCGTGGGGGCTGCTGTGGTGGCTGAGCGGCGGGCTGCACGAGATCCTCGTCTACGCGAGCCGTCACGTCGATCTGCATGCGGACCGCTTCGTCGTCGATGCGACCGCGCTGTTCGCCGCCGGCACCGCGTGGCTGGCGCACGTCGCGCGCCGCAAGCTCGCCTGGCCGATCGCCGAATGGCCGGCGCTCGCGCTGACGCCGGTGCTCGCGCTGCTCGCAATGCGCGCGTTCGATTCGCACGAGGCGCCGCTGTCGGGCATGGGTGCGTTCGCGTGGCCGATCGCCGTCATCGCATGCTATGCGCTGCTGCTGCGTCAGTCGCGCGGCACGACGGGCGCGACGGAAACGTCGGCCGTCGCGGCCATCCCCGTCCCCGTGATCGCGCCGCTGCACACGCTGATGTTCTGGACGTTGTGCGGGCTATGCTCGCTCGAAGGCTTCTGGCGCCTGCGCGCGTTCGTGCCCGAAGGCGCGTGGAGCTGGAGTGCGTGGGCCTACGGCTTCGGCGCGCTGCTCCTGCTGGTGGCGGGCCCCGGCTCGCGGCTGCGCTGGCCGGTCGCCGCGTTCCCGCGTGCGTACCAGGTATGGGGTGCCGCGCCGCTCGCCGCGCTGCTGTGGCTGTGGAGCATCGCCAGCGTGACGAGCGACGGCGACGCGTCGCCGCTGTTCTGGCTGCCGCTGCTCAATCCGCTCGACGTCGCGCAACTGCTGATCTTCGTCGCGTTCGCCACCTGGCTGCGCCGCCTGAAGACGCTCGGCGTCACCTGGCATCCGCTTGCGGCCGATCTCGCGGGGCTCGCGACCGTATTCCTGTGGTTCAACGCGCTGCTGCTGCGCACGCTGCATCACCGTTTCCATCTGGCGTATGACACCGACACCGTGCTGTCGTCGTTCGGGATCCAGCAGGTGTTCATGGTCGGCTGGAGCCTGTTCGCGTTCGCCGGCATGTGGCTGACGCGCCGCGAAGGCATCGCGCGCGTATGCGCGCTCGCGTCCTTGCCGCTGATCGTCGTGATGTGGGTCTGGACCTTCTACGCGAACTTCACGCAGGACGGCGGCAGCTGGGCGCGCATCCCGCTGCTCAATCCGCTCGATCTCGTGCTCGTGGTGGTCTATGCACTCGCCGCGTCGTGGTTCGTGCGCGCGCGCAAGCTCGGCTGGCCATTCGGCAACTATCGCGTCGAGCTGCTCGGCGCGGCCGGCGCGACGGCCTTCCTGTGGCTGAACGCGATCCTGCTGCGCACGCTGCATCACTGGACCGGCGTGCCGTACGCATTCGACGCCATGGCGGAATCGACGCTCGTGCAGGCGTCGGTTTCGGTGTACTGGACGCTTTGCGCGCTCGCGACGATGATCTGGGCCACGCGTCGCGGGTTGCGTCCGCTGTGGTTCGTCGGCGCCGCGCTGCTCGCGCTCACCGTGATCAAGCTGTTCCTGTTCGACCTGTCGCACGTCACCGGCATCGAACGCATCGTGTCGTTCATCGGCATCGGCGTGCTGCTGCTGTTGATCGGCTATTTCTCGCCGCTGCCGCCGAAGGCCGCGGCCCAACGGGACGACAACCAGCCATGAAACGACTCGCAGCCCTGCTCGGCCTGAGCCTGCTGACGTCGTTCGCGGCGGCCGACGGCACGCCGGGCGCCGAACGCGTCGCCCGGCGCTTCTCGCTCGATCTCGACGGCAGCGCCGCGTATTACCAGCTCACCGTGCCGCAGGCCGCATATGCGGCCAGCCGGCGCGACGACCTCGGCGACGTGCGCATCTTCAACGGCGCCGGCGAACCCGTGCCGTATTCGCTCGATGCACCCGCGGCGGCCGCCGTGCCGCCGTCGCGCACGCCGGTGCACTGGTTCCCGCTGCCGCCGTCCCGCCCCGACGACGGCCACGCGCCGCTCGGCGTGTCGGTCGCGCCGGACGGCTCGCTGCGCGCGGCCGTCACCGCACCGGCGCCCGCGAAGCACGCGGCCGATCTCGTCGACCTGTCGCATGCCGACGGCGAGGTCGACGCGCTGCTCGTGCATGTGAGCGACGACAGCTACCAGGGGCGCGTCGCCGTCGAAGCGAGCGACGACCTGCGCAGCTGGCGCTCGCTCGGCAGCACGCAACTCCTGAAGGTCGGGCGCGGCGGCGACATGCTGGTACAGGAACGCATCGTGCTGGAAGGCACGGGGCCGCGTTACCTGCGGCTCGACTGGCTCGACGGCGCGCCCGCGATCGGGGCGATCGAGATCGAGACGCAACCGCGCGATGCGCGCACGGCGGACACCGCGGCCGTGCCGCGCCAATGGCGCGACGCCGTGCACGTGCGGGCCGGGAGCACGCCCGGCGAGTATCTGTTCGACACCGACGGCGCGTATCCGGTCGACCGCGTGCGCATCGACCTGCCGCAGCCCAATACCGTTGCGCGCGCAACCCTGCAGAGTCGCCCCGACGCGCAGACGCCGTGGCGCGACGTCGCCGGCGCCGTGCTGTTCCGGCTGCAGGGCAAGGGCGGCGAACAGCGCAACCCGCCGCTGGCCTTCGCGCCGAATCCGGATCGCGCGTGGCGGATCGTCGTCGACATGCGCAACGGCGGACTCGGCGGCGGTCAGCCGGCCGTCGCGGTCGGCTGGCACCCGGCCGCCCTGACCTTCGTCGCACGCGGCACGCCGCCATTCACGCTCGGCGTCGGCAATGCGTCGCTGCCGTCGTCGGCCGTGAGCCGCGATGCGCTGCTGGTCGGAATGGCGCCGGAAGTGCGGCCCGCGCGCGTCGGCGCCGCGTTGCCGGCCTCGGCGGTCACGCCGGAGCCGTCGACCGATAGGGATGCGACGCGCCGTTACGTGCTGTGGGGCGCGCTGGTCGTCGCGGTCGGTGTGCTCGGCGCGATCGCATGGCGGCTCGCGCGCGGCGGCGAACCGGGCAAGCGCGACGAGTAAGGCCGCGCCACCAGGCCGGCGTCACGAATCAGGCCGGCACCGCACGCGCCTGTCGTGCCGCGGCGCGGCCGTGCTGACGCGTTCGCCACGGCGACGAGCGGCAGCTGGCCGCGCCGGCCGCGCCCATCGCCGCGGCGCGCACGCCGCGACGCAAACGCCAGTCGCCCCGGATCGCCGCGACGGCGCGAGGCGCACGAGATTGCGCAACCGCGACATGCCGCCCGACCCGCCGCGATGCCGGCGCCATGCGACGCGCGAGACATGCGACCGGCCGCTTGCACAGGATTGCGCTGTCGTAGCGCTTGCCGGCGAAGCGCACGATATCGACGACGTCGAAGCCCTGAGCCCGATAGAACGCCAGCAGATGCGATGCGGGATACGGCGTATCGAGCGCGAGCAGCGAATAACCGCGCAACGCGGCCCACCGCGCGGCGAACGCGAGCAGCATCGCGCCGATTCCGCCGCCTTGCCAGCCGGGATCGACGGCCACCTGCCGCACGCTCGCGACGCCGTCGTGACGGTACAGCGAGCACGGCGACGACGGATCGGTTGCGTAGAGCGTCATCGTGCCGATCACACGACCGCCGGACACCGCGACATGACATTCGCCCGCTTCCGCGCGGCGACGCGTGACGTCCTCGGCCTGGTCGACGCACGTGCAGTTGAGTCCCATCGCGCCGAGTCGCGCGAACGCACGATGCAGCAGCGCGGTGAGCTGCGCATAGCTGTCGAATGCCGGATCGAAGCGCCGCACGACGACCCTGTCGGCACGCACGGAAGGCGGCGCGGCAGGCGAACGTTCGGCGATCGTGTTCCGGGGTATCGACATGGCAGCGCTCCGTGGTCAGGATGACCGAAGTCTAGGAGCGTGCCGCGGTGCGTCGCAAGAAAAAATGTCGTAAAGATCGTGAGGGATCGAAGCGGAACGACGGCACGATGGCGTGCATGTCCGCGCCTTCGGCAGCTTCGGACACCTCGCTGAAAATACCGATCGTTGTTCACGCAAGCAATGCGCGACGCGCACATCCTCGACGACGCGATTCCGCACGCGCGATCCCTTGCTCGCGATGCACGCTGCTCGCGCAGGCCGGCCGCTTCCTCGTTGACACGGTCAGTGACGCGATCCAGACTCGTTGATCCTTCACCGCACCGCGAGCGCCCATGGTCACCTGCTTCCTTCGCTACGTCATCGATCCGTACAAACTCGAGCAGTTCGAAACCTACGGCAGGATGTGGATTCCGCTCGTCGAGCAGTTCGGCGGCACGCATCACGGCTACTTCCTGCCTTCCGAAGGCGCGAACGACATCGCGCTCGCGATGTTCTCGTTCCCGAGCCTTGCCGAATACGAGCGCTACCGCGAACGCTCGAAGACCGATCCCGCCTGCCAGGCCGCATTCCGTTACGCAGAGGAAACGCGCTGCATCGTCAGCTACGAGCGCAGCTTCTTCCGGCCGGTGTTCGAGTAACGCCCGTGAATCGCGCCCCCTTTCCGGCGCCGCACGAAAAAAAGCCCCGCCTGCATCCGCGCGGCGGGGCCAACCCATGTCAGTAGAGACATCATGGAGGAGACGGGCCCATCTTATCGAGCGCGGCCCGCCGTCCCAACCAAGCATTTCTGCTATCCATCTGCGTCGCCGCGCACGCGCCCGACCCGCGTGCATGGCATATCGATAGAACGAAAAGTCGTTTTCAGAGTGGCGGCGGGGTCGTTACCATCTGGTTTTAAGCCTGTGCTTAGCCGGGCAAGCCATCCCCAAGGAGCGCCCCTTGACTGCATTCGATCAACACCGCCGCCCGTTCGTGGTCGGCATCGGCGGCACCACCCGAGCCGCGTCGTCGACCGAGCGCGCACTGTCGTTCGCGCTGCGCGGTGCGCAGGCCGCCGGCGCACGCACGCGCCTGTTCGACGGCCCGTTCCTGCATACGCTGCCGCACTACGCCCCCGAACACAAGACGCTGACCGACGCGCAGCGAGAGCTGATCGACACCGTGCGCGAAGCCGATGCGATCATCATTGCGACGCCCGGCTATCACGGCGGCGTGTCCGGCCTCGTGAAGAACGCGCTCGACACGCTCGAGGAACTGCGCGCCGACGAGCGTCCGTATCTCGACGGCCGCGCGGTCGGTCTGATCGTCACGGCCTACGGCTGGCAAGCCGCGGGCACCGTGCTGACGTCGCTGCGTTCGATCGTCCATGCGCTGCGCGGCTGGCCGACGCCGTTCGGCGCGACCGTCAACACGCTCGAAACGCGCTTCGACAGCGCCGACAGCTGCTCGGATCCGAAGGTCGTCGCGCAGCTCGAGACCGTCGGCTCGCAAGCAGCGGAGTTCGCGCTCGCGTTCGCGTCGCATCGCGCGGCCACGCATGCCGCATCAGTCGACGCGCTCGCCCCCGTGCTGAAGATCGCCAACCAGTAACCGCAGTCCTCCCGACGCCCGCGCGCGCCGAACGTCCGGCGCGCCTACCGCGGCGACACCCCTGCTTCGTGCCGGCTCCCCGCGCCGATAACGATTCGGCCCGCCACGTGATTTGCATTGGCCGAAAGATTGGTTCACGCGGGCCGCGGGTTTTCGTACGCTGAAAGCCCGAACCCTCCATGCGTACGCCATGAACCGCACGATCCGCTACAAGGGCTACGAAGTCGCCCCCGCCGCCGCCCGGCTGCCGAACGGGCTGTTCGCCGCCAACCTGACGATCGAAAAGGCAGGCGGCGGTCCGTCGCCGCGCGCCGTGTCGTTCGACGCGATCGATTTCTTCTTCGAAGAGGAACACGCGCTCGCGTATGCGTCCCGCTGGGGGCGCCTCTGGGTCGACACGCAGGCCTGAGCACGGCGCCGGGCAACGCGTGCCCGCACGAAAACGCGCGATTACGGAAGCTATGCAAGAATCTTTCGTCTCGTAATCGCATAACAACAGCCATGTCCGACACGCTGCAGGAACAGCATGCAGCGGCAGATCATGCCATGCGCAACTGGACCTTCGAGCGTCAGGGTCCGGTCAGGATCGGTTCCGATGCGCACAGGCAGATGTTCTGCCGCATGCTGCTCGATACGCACAACCCGTACAAGCCGGCCGTCATCGACTGGCCGCCGCTCAAACCCGACGAACTCAAGCGCCTCACGTCGCTGCCGATCTGGGACATCGCCGTGCAAACCGAAGGGCGCGCGTCGATCCGCGTCGCCACCTTCGCAGCCACCGTCGATGATCCGCTGCTGCGCCAGGCGCTCGAGACGGATGGCGGCGAGGAGGCGCGGCACAAGGTCGTGCTGTCGAAGCTGGTCCAGGCATACGGCATCGAGCTCGCCCCGGAACCAGCCTATCCGGCGCCGAAGGACCCCGAGTGGGCGTGGATGGCGACCGGCTTCAGCGAGTGCATCGACAGCTTCTTCGCATTCGGCCTGTTCCGCTCCGCGCAGCGCTCCGGCTATTTCCCTGCCGAACTCGTCGACACCTTCGAACCCGTGATCCAGGAGGAAGGCCGCCACATCCTGTTCTTCGTGAACTGGTACGCGTGGTACTGGCGCAACTTGCCGTGGTGGCGCCGGCCTTGGTTCTTTGCACGGGTTGCGGCCGTGTGGGCGTTCCTGATCCGGGAGCGAGCCGGCATCGCGCGCGGGATCGATACGGACGGCGTCGCGCGCGACGCAAATTTCCCGGCGACGAGCACGTCCGACATCGGCGATGCGCTGAACCCGCGCGAGCTGATCGAGCTGTGCCTCATCGAGAACAACCGGCGGATGGCCGGGTACGACGCGCGACTGCTGCGCCCGATGTTCGTCCCGCGCATGGCGCGCCTGGCACTGCGGTTCCTGCGGAAATAACGCCGCGGCGGCGGGCGGCGGGTTGCTGGCGGCGCGGATCGGCGCGCATGGCAGCCCACCGACGCCTTGTCCGGAATCGTGTGCCGTGTCGTCCGGACGGGGTGGCGCAACCCGACTCTCCCTGCGGCTGTTGCTATCCGCCCGCCTGCTCCCCTCCGGACGAAAACGAACACACCCCGGCCGGAATCCGTCGCGTCACGCGCGACGTCACACCGGCCACTGCGCGCCCGTCACAGCCTGACGATGCCTATTCGACGCGTTTCAACGTCACCCTTCCGCTAGCCGGCTAACCCTTGCGAACAGGGGTCAAATCGTCGCGGCGACGCTCCTCCCGTTGCCCCCGCCTTGCGCGTCGCCGGCCAGTCATCGGAGGCACAACCTGTCACCACCACAACGGCTATGGTTACCGGCCCGCCGCACGGCGAGCCGACATCCGGTTCAATGGGGCCTTAACGCGCGACATAAATCGCCATCAATAGGACAAATTCGAAATCAGATCCCCGTTGCAGGGGCGATTCCGCCTGTAGCACTTTTTTACAACTTCATGAGGCCGGCCACTTGAGGAAGGCCCGCCCCACGGGCGTGCGCGGCCGACGCGATGCGCAAATCAGCATACCTCGACGATTCGCTTTTCATATTTTCTCGATTATCCACGCAACCTATAAATACAATTAAAAATCCCAATAAAATACAAGATTAATAACTTAACAAGAACCTCAAATCGATATCGATTAGCACACCACCTGACATTACAGTTTTGAAAGACGAACGCCACGCGCAAACGTTTGCCATTTCATTTGTCTTACTTTTATGTCAGGTCAAATTGTCACCTAGCGCACAAAACACACGTATGTCATTGATTTTTATACACTATCCATAAAATCTCCGAACCATCCACAACCATTCACCAAGCATTCCATGACTTTTCAACTTCATTCTTTGCAGACACATCAACACGTGATTTATTAACTATCTTTTAAGTTTCAAAACCTTCCATTTTTCACTGTTTGTCAATCTCCAAATATCACCTCAAATAAACTCCGCCCATCAATTTTGAGATTCGCGCAAGCGCACGGCATATTCATCTAATGAAAGAGACCGGTGTGTGGCGTGCTTATTTGGAGGCAGCAGGACATGAACCGCACATACCGCTCGATCTGGAACGAAGCCCTTGGCGCCTGGGTCGCTGCATCGGAACACGATTCGGCACGGGGCAAGCCGAACAAGTCGGCCGTGGTGGTCGCCGTCGCCGCCGCGCTGGCGATCGGGTTGCCGGGCTTCGCCGAGGCCAACACCCTGACAACCGTGCAAACCTGCTTTACAGGGAGCAACGGCGCAGTCGGCCGCGTCAACCCGGGCGGCACGGCGAACCAGGCCGGGGATGGCTCAGGCACGTATTCGATCGTTGCCGGCTGTAACGCCAACGGCAACGGCTGGACCGGCGTCACCGTCTATGGCTCGTTCGCGCAAGCGACCGGCAACGGCGCCGTCGCCAACGGCATGCAGTCATCGGCCGGACTGTGGGGCGTCGCGGCGGGCCTCGAAACAACGGCCAGCGGCACGGCGGCGACGGCGCTCGGCTTCGGCTCGACCGCAAACGCGCTGAACTCGGTCGCAATCGGCGGCGCGGGCGGCAACGGCACGACGCCGCTGTCCCAGGCAAACTCCACCATCGCATCCGGTGCCGGCTCGATTGCGATCGGCAGCAACGCAACCAAGGGAGCGCAATCGGCCGCGACGGACGGCATCGCCATCGGCGGGCAGTCGTCCGTCGCGTCGACCGCGACCTCGGGTATCGCGCTCGGTCGCGGCGCAACCGTCAACGGTGCTTACGGCATCGCGCAAGGCGACGGCGTCGTCTCCGGAGCAATCGGACAGAACGTCGCGATCGGCTCGAGCGGCACGACGGCCAACAGCAGCACGGCAGCAGGCGGCGCCGTCGCCATCGGTCGCGGCCAGACGGCGACGGGCAACGGCGCGGTCGCGATCGGCGATCCGAACTCGGCGATCGGTACGGGCGCCGTCGCGCTCGGCGCGAACGATTCGTCGAACGGCCAGGGTGCCGTCGCGATCGGCAACGCCAATTCCGCGACCGGCCAAGGCTCGGTCGCATTGGGCAACAGCAGCACGGCTACCTCGGCCGGCGGCATCGCGATCGGCGATACCGCGGTTTCCAGCGCCACCAATGCGCAGGCATTCGGCGCCGGTTCCAACGCGAACGTGGCGGGCTCGGTCGCGCTCGGCGCCAATGCGGTCACGACCGGCACGGCGAACACGGCCACCGGCGGCACCGGCACCATCAGCAGCACGACGATCGGCAGCCAGACGTTCGGCACCTATGCCGGCGCGAGTTCTGCTGCCGGCGTGGTCAGCGTCGGCGCAGCCGGCGCGGAGCGACGCATTCAGAACGTCGCCGCCGGCCTGGTCAGCGCGAACAGCACGGACGCCATCAACGGCAGCCAGCTTTTTGCTGTCGCCAGCACGACGACGTCGAGCATCGCGAGCTTGTCGACGTCGGCATCGACGGGGCTGTCGTCAGCTAATAGCTCGATCACGTCGCTGTCCACTTCGACTTCGACGGGTATCAGTTCGCTGTCCACGGGTCTCAGCTCGACCAATAGCTCAGTGACTTCGCTTTCGTCGTCGACGTCGACTGGCCTGTCGTCGGCTAACAGCTCGATCACGTCGCTGTCCACCTCGACTTCGACGGGTATCAATTCGCTGTCCACCGGCCTCAGCTCGACCAATAGCTCGGTGACTTCGCTGTCGTCGTCCACGTCGACGGGACTCTCGTCGGCTAACAGCTCCATCACGTCGCTGTCCACCTCGACTTCGACGGGTATCAATTCGCTGTCCACGGGCCTCAGCTCGACCAATAGCTCGGTGACTTCGCTGTCGTCGTCCACGTCGACGGGACTCTCGTCGGCCAATAGCTCCATCACGTCGCTCTCCACGTCGACTTCGACGGGTATCAATTCGCTGTCCACCGGTCTCAGCTCGACCAACAGCTCGGTGACTTCGCTGTCGTCGTCCACGTCGACTGGCCTGTCGTCGGCCAACAGCTCGATCACGTCGCTGTCCACCTCGACCTCGACGGGTATCAATTCGCTGTCCACCGGCATCAGCACGGTCGCGACCAAGACCGACAATCTCGGCAACAGCACCGCCGCAGCCCTCGGTGGCGGCGCCAGCTACGACCCGGCCACCGGCACCGTCTCCGCTCCGTCGTACACCACGTACAACGCGAACGGCACGACGTCGACCGCCAACAGCGTCGGCTCGGCGATCGACAGCATCAACAGCCAGGGCATCAAGTACTTCCACGCGAATTCGACGGGCACGGACAGCCAGGCGCTCGGCACCGACTCGGTCGCGATCGGTCCGAATGCCATCGCCAACAACAACGGCGACGTCGCGCTCGGCAGCGGCTCCGTCACCGACACCCCGAACGCAACGCCGACCGGTACCGTCGGCGGCGTGACGAGCACGTTCGCGGGCGGCAATCCGAGCAGCGTAGTGAGCGTTGGCAACGCGAGCACGGGCACCACGCGTCAGATCACCAATGTCGCGGCAGGTCAAATCACGGCGACCAGCACGGACGCGATCAACGGCTCCCAGCTCTTCGCGACCAATTCGGCCGTGGATTCGCTGTCGACGACGGTGTCGTCGTCCAGCAGCGCGATCGCGTCGCTGTCGACCGGCATCACTTCGTTGTCTACGGGTCTCAGCTCGACTAACAGCTCGGTGACGTCGCTGTCGACGTCGACTTCGACGGGCATCAACTCGCTCTCCACGGGACTGAGCTCCACCAATAGCTCCGTTGCTTCGCTTTCGACTTCGACTTCGACAGGCCTCTCGTCGGCTAATAGCTCGATCACGTCGCTGTCCACGTCGACTTCGACGGGCATCAACTCGTTGTCGACGGGCCTGAGCTCGACCGACAGCTCGGTTACGTCGCTGTCGTCGTCCACGTCGACCGGCCTGTCGTCGGCTAACAGTTCGATCGCGTCTCTGTCCACTTCGACGTCGACCGGCTTGTCGTCAGCTAATAGCTCGATCACGTCGCTGTCCACCTCGACTTCGACGGGTATCAATTCGCTGTCGACCGGCCTGAGCTCGACCGACAGCTCGGTCGCTTCGCTGTCGACTTCCACATCGACCGGCCTCTCGTCGGCAACCAGCTCGATCAGTTCGCTGTCCACCTCGACCTCGACGGGCATCAACTCGCTGTCCACCGGCCTGAGCTCGACCGATAGCTCGGTGGCTTCGCTCTCGACCTCGACGTCCACGGGTCTGTCGTCGGCAACCAGCTCGATCAGTTCGCTGTCCACCTCGACTTCGACGGGTATCAACTCGCTGTCGACGGGCCTGAGCTCGACCGATAGCTCGGTGGCTTCGCTGTCGACCTCCACGTCGACGGGTCTGTCGTCGGCAACCAGCTCGATCAGCTCGCTGTCCACCTCGACTTCGACGGGTATCAATTCGCTGTCGACGGGTCTGAGCTCGACCGACAGCTCAGTCGCGTCGCTCTCGACTTCCACATCGACCGGCTTGTCGTCGGCAACCAGCTCGATCAGCTCGCTGTCCACCTCGACTTCGACGGGTATCAATTCGCTGTCGACCGGCCTCAGCTCGACCGACAGCTCGGTGGCGTCGCTCTCGACCTCGACGTCCACGGGCCTGTCGTCGGCAACGAGCTCGATCTCGTCGCTGTCCACCTCGACTTCGACGGGCTTGTCGTCGGCAACCAGCTCGATCAGTTCGCTGTCCACCTCGACCTCGACGGGTATCAACTCGCTGTCCACCGGCCTGAGCTCGACCGACAGCTCGGTGGCGTCCCTCTCGACGTCCACGTCGACCGGCCTCTCGTCGGCAACGAGCTCAATCAGCTCGCTGTCCACGTCGACTTCGACCGGTATCAACTCGCTGTCCACCGGCCTGAGCTCGACCGACAGCTCGGTCGCTTCCCTCTCGACGTCCACGTCGACCGGCTTGTCGTCGGCAACGAGCTCGATCAGCTCGCTGTCAACGTCGACCTCGACCGGCCTCTCGACCGCGACGAGCTCGATTGGCTCGCTGTCAACCGGCCTCAGCTCGACCAACAGCTCGCTCACGTCATTGTCCACGTCGACCTCGAGCAGCGTCACGTCGTTGTCCACGGGCCTGAGTTCGACCAACAGCTCGGTCGCGTCGCTGTCGACCTCCACGTCGACGGGTCTCTCGTCGGCAACCAGCTCGATCAGCTCGTTGTCCACGTCGACCTCGACGGGCCTGTCGTCGGCAACCAGCTCGATCGGTTCGTTGTCGACGTCGACCTCGACCGGTCTCTCGACGGCCACCAGCACGATCCTGTCGCTGTCCACGTCGACCTCGACGGGTCTGTCGTCGGCCACCAGCTCGATCACGTCGCTGTCCACGTCGACGTCGACCGCGATCGAAGCCGCGAAGACGCACTACTACAGCGTCAACGACAACGGCACGCAGCAAGGCAACTACGCCAACGACGGCGCGACGGGCGTCAACTCGCTCGCAGCCGGCGTGAACGCCAGCGCGGCAGGCGCCAGCAGCGTCGCGGTCGGCGACGGTTCGAACGCCCAGACAGACGGCGCGGTCGCAATCGGCCAGAACGCATCGGCCACCGGCGGCAAGGCGGTATCGATCGGCTCAGGCAACACGGCGAGCGGCGACGGCGCGGTCGCGATCGGCGACCCGAGCGTTGCAACGGGCACCGGCGCCGTGGCACTGGGCGCGAACGACACGGCGACCGGCACCGGCGCAGTGGCGCTCGGCAACGCGAACACGGCCACCGGCAACAGCGCGCTGGCCCTCGGCAGCTCGAACCAGGCCACCGCGGACAACACGATCGCGCTGGGCAACCAGTCGACGGCCAGCGCCACCGGCGCACAGGCCTACGGCTCGGGCGCCAAGGCCACGGCCGCGGACGCCCTCGCCTTCGGCACGAACGCGCAGGCCAACGTCGCCAACTCGATCGCAATGGGCGCGAACTCGACCACGAGCGCCGCGGTCGGGGTGTCGAGCGTCACGGTCGGCGGTATCACGTACCCGGTCTACGGCACGTCGCCGGTGGGTGTCTTCAGCGTCGGCGCACCGGGTCAGGAGCGCCAGATCACGAACGTCGCGGCAGGCCGGGTATCGGCCACCAGCACGGACGCGATCAACGGCAGCCAGCTCAACGCGACGAACCAGGCGGTCAACAGCCTGTCGACGTCGACCGCGTCGAACATCTCGTCGCTGTCGACCGGCATCGGTTCGCTGTCCACGGGCCTGAGCTCGACCAACAGCTCGCTGACGTCGCTGTCCACGTCGACCTCGACGGCGATCAACTCGCTGTCGACGGGCCTCAGCTCGACGAACAGCAACCTCACGTCGCTGTCCACGTCGACGTCGACGGGCATCGGCTCGCTGTCGACCGGCCTGAGCACGACGAACAGCACGGTGGCCTCGCTGTCGACGGGCGTGACGAACCTCGGCGACCAGGTGAGCCAGTTGTCGACCTCGATCAACAACAACACGACCCGCACGGCCAACAACAACGGCATCGCCGCCGACATGAACGGTACCGGCAACGACAAGCCGGTCGTCACGGCCGGTTCGAACTCGGTGGCAATCGGCGCGGCGTCGAACGACGGCGGCCGTTCGAACGTGGTGTCGGTCGGCAGCGACACGCAGCAGCGCCAGATCACGAACGTCGCGCCGGGTACGCAAGGCACGGACGCGGTGAACGTGAACCAGCTGACGCAGGTGCAGACGACGCTGTCGACGGCACTGTCGGGCCAGCAGGCGCAGATCAACTCGCTGGGTTCGCAACTGCAGCAGACCGACCAGATGGCGAAGCAGGGTATCGCGGCCGTCGGCGCGATGGCGTCGATCCCGCAGCTCGATCGCGACGCCAACTTCGGGATGGGTGTCGGCACGTCGACCTTCCTCGGTCAGAAGGCAATGGCGGTCAATATGCAGGCGCGCATCACGGAGAACCTGAAGGCGTCGATCAACGGCGGCTTCAGCGGCGGTCAGAAGGTGATCGGCGCCGGCATGCTGTACCAGTGGAAGTAACCCGTCGCGCCGCCCCGCCGCCCGGCTCACGAGCCGGACGGCGCGCGGCGGCCCCGACGGCAGGACGAGCCCGCCGCGCATCCCGCGGCGGGCGTCAGTCAACCCAAGCATTGAGGACGTAACCGTGAACAAACTCGCTCTTGCGCTCGCGCTTTCCGCGATGGCCCTCGCCGCGTGCTCCACCGCATCCGGCCCGACCTACAGCGCATCCGAACTGCAGCCGCGCGATGGCGTGCGCACCTTCCAGGTGGACTGCCACGGGCTGCTGTCAGGCCCTCAGACCTGCATGAAGGCCGCCCGCAAGATCTGCGGCGACCAGCCGGTGCGCACGGTCGATGCGGCCCGCGCGCTGCGCGACCAATCCGATCCCGCGACGCTGGTGTTCCAGTGCGGCGCCGCGCCGGCCGAAGCGGCGTCGGCCGCCCAGCCAGCACCTGCACCCGCGCCCGCCGCTGTCGAACACGTGAACCTCGCGGGCGACGCGCTGTTCGCAACGGGCCTGGCCACGCTCACGCCGGCCGCGCGCGCATCGCTCGACAAGCTGCTGAGCGAGCGCCAGGACCGCACGTACACGCAGGTGACGGTCACCGGCCATACGGATTCGGTCGGCAACGACGCCGCCAATCTCGCGCTGTCGAAGCGCCGTGCGGAAACCGTCGCGGGCTACCTGAACGCGCACGGGCTGAAGGCGCAAGCCGTGTCGGTCACGGGCCGCGGCAGCGCCGATCCGGTCGCGTCCAACGCAACGGCCGAAGGCCGCGCCAGCAACCGCCGCGTCGACATCTCGCTGCAACGCTGAGCAACCGGCCGTCGCGGCCCCGGCACAACTCGCATCCGCACGCGACGGCCCTGACCGGCAGGCGACATCCGCCCCGCAGGAACGCGCCGACACTGCTTCGCCGAGGCCCCGGCGCCCGCGCCGGCGGCTATGTCAAAGTTCGTCAGCCCTCTCCACAAACCGGCGACTTCCGTGCCACAATCGCCGCAGACAGCTGCCGGGGCATTCCGCCCGCGTCGCGCGCCGTGCCAGTCCCGCCCGACGACACACCGGAATCCGCCGGCCGCCCGGCGATCCGCGTCGCTCGACTCGTTGTCCTGCGCGCGCCGCCGCGAACGCAACCACGACAATCCACGGCGCGCCGTTACGCGGCCGGGCGCTCGACGCCACGGCCGAACGCACGACGCCGCAGAGGAAACCAACCGGTGACGGACATCAATCAAGCCGCCTCGGGCGGCACCCGCAAGCAACGGCCGGCCGTCGGCATCTCGCTGTTTGCGCGGGACGGCCAGGCGATCTGGGAAAACGGCATTCACCAGAACATCGCGTACCTCGCGATGATGCTCGAGCGCTCGGACCGCGTCGGCCCCGTCTATTTCCTGAACGGCGGCGACGCGAACGCGCTGCCGGTCGGCCTCGAACTCGACGGTCTCGACGTGCCGCTCGTGAAGCCCGCCGACGTCACGCATGAGCTCGACGTCGTGATCGAGATGGGCGCGCAACTGCCGGTCGAATGGCTCAGGCACGTGAAGGCGCTCGGCACGAAACTCGTCGCGTGCTATGTCGGCCATACCTACAGCGGCCTCGCGGAAACGCCGATCTTCGACAAGCCGTCGGGGCACATCTTCAACGGCACGCAGTTCGACGAAGTGTGGGTGCTCGAGAAGTCGCGGAAGATCGACGTGCCGCTCTTGCGCACGCTCACGCGCGCACCGGTCCATACGATTCCGCATCTATGGTCGCCGTACTTCCTCGATCGCCGCATCGCCGCGCTGGCGAGCGAAGGCGTGACGTTCGGCTACCGGCCCGGCCGCCGCCCGTGGCATCTCGCCACGCTCGAGCCGAACATCTCCGTCGTGAAGTCCTGCCATTACCCGATGCTCGCGTGCGACGAGTTCTACCGCGCGCATCCGGACGCCGTGCAGCATCTGTTCGTCGTCAACTCGATGCACATGAAGGCCCATCCGACCTTCGTGCACTTCGCGAACAGCCTCGATCTCGTGCGCCAGCAGAAGGCGACGTTCGAGCCGCGCATCGACCTGCCGGGCTTCATGGCGCGCCACGCGGATGCGGTCGTGTCGCATCACTGGGAAAATCCGCAGAACTACCTGTACTACGACGTGCTGTACGGCGGCTATCCGCTGATCCACAACTCGACGCTGCTCGGCGACGCCGGCTACTACTACCCGGATTTCGATTCCGTGGCGGGCGGCCAGGCGCTCCTCGATGCATGGTTGCATCACGACGAGCGGCTCGACGACTATCGCGCGAAAGCCGACCGGCTGCTGAAGTCGGTCTCGGTCGACAACCCCGCGAACCTGGACGCGTTCGTCGCGCGCCTGGTCGCCTGAACCGGAGCATACGCATGTCGGACTCCAATGCCCGTCAAGCGCCCGGCGAGGGCAAGCGTCTCGTCGTCGGCGTGTCGCTGTTCGTGCGCGGCGCCGGCCAGTCGCTGTGGGAAAACGGCATCTTCCAGAACTGCCTGCTGCTGATCCTGCTGCTGCGCCAGTCACCGCTCGTCGCGCAAGCCGTGATGGTGAACGGCGGCGAACAGCTCGCCGATCCGCAGATGATGCTCGGCGAATGGGACGTGCCGCTGCTGTCGATGGACGAAGCGCTGCAGCGCTGCGACGTGCTGATCGAAATGAGCGCGCAGTTCGGTGCGGACTACCTGCGCGCGTTCCGCGACCGCGGCGGCAAGGTCGTCACGATGCGGGTCGGCAACGACTACGTGATCGACATCGAGCGCGCGATGTTCGACAAGCCGTCCGGCTTCCTGTTCTCGGGCGCGCCGTACGACGCGGTGTGGACGATTCCGGAATTCGAGCGCTCGTGCCTGCACTACTACCAGACGGGCCTGCGCGCGCCGGTGACGATCGTCCCGCACATCTGGCATCCGATGCTGTTCGACAAGGCGCGCGCGACGCTCGGCGCCGGCCTGTCGTTCGGTTATCAGCCGGCCAAGCCGCGCTGGCGCGTGACGATGTTCGAGCCGAACATCTGCATGGTGAAGACGAGCATCATCCCGATGCTGGTGACCGAGGAAGCGTATCGCGCGAAGCCCGAATTCCTCGAGTTCGTGCGCGTGTGCAACACGCTGCACCTGAAGGAACATGCGACGTTCGTCCACTTCGCGAAGAGCCTCGACATCGTGAACCACGGGATCACGACCTTCGAAAGCCGCTACGCCGTGTACGAGTTCATGGCCGCCTACGGCGATGCGGTGGTATCGCACACGTGGGAAAACGCGCAGAACTACCTGTACTACGAACTGCTGTACGGCGACTATCCGCTGATCCACAACTCGCCGTTCCTCGGCAAGGCCGGGTATTTCTATCCGGACTTCGACTGCCAGGCCGGCGGCCGCGCGCTGCTGCAGGCATTCGCCGAACACGACGCGAACCTCGACGCATACCGCGAGCAATCGAAGCACGTGCTCGACTCGGTCAGCATCTACAACCCCGACAACGTCGCCGCGTATTCCGACGCGATCGCGTCGCTCTATCGCGACGCATGACGCGCCGCCCTCTCCCGACTCCGACATGAACGCACACCCGCCCCTCTCCCGCGCGAAATGGCTGATCGGCTGCGCCGTCGCTGCGATCGCGATCGGCGCGCACGCGCAATCCGGCGGCGAATCGGCCGACGCGCTGCTGCGCGATGCCGATGCGGTGTTCAAACAGCTCGACGCCGGCCAGTACGGCGCCGTGTGGGCCGATTCCGCCGCATTCGTGAAGGCACGCATCAAGCAAGACCTGTTCGCCGCGGACATGCAGCGCGCGCGCCAGTCGGTCGGCACGGTTCGCCATCGCGGTTGGGCGCAGATCACCCGCATCCATTACACGAACGCAGCGACGATGCCCGACGGACTGTACGCGAACCTCGACTACGCGACGACGCTGACGACCGGCACGACCGTATACGAAAAGCTGAGCTTCCGCCTCGACGACGACGGCCGCTGGCACCTGACCGGCTACGTGCCGCGCCAGTCGCAGAACTACGCGCCGTAAGCCGCGCACCGCCCGCCCGGAGCCGCCGATGAAAATCAATGTCGCGATAACGATGAACGTGCAGCGCGACGCGACGCAGTCGATCTGGTACAACGGCGCGAATCAGCATTGCGTGTACCTGTACATGCTGCTGAAAAGCTCGCCGCTGGTCGGCGAAGTCTGGCTCGCGCACGACGACGGCATCACCGACTACCCGCAGGCGCTGATGATGGACGCGTTCGGCGACGCGCTGCGTCCGCTGTCGGCGATCGCCCACCAGACGGACCTGCTGATCGAGATGAACGCGTTCATCGACCCGTCGCACGCGGATGCCGTGCGCCGGCGCGGCGGCAAGTGCGTGTCGTACCGCTTCGGCAACGACTACGTGATCGCGGTCGAGACGATCAACTTCGAGAAGAACAACTGGCGGCCGAACCCGCACCGCGTGCAGTTCGACGAGATCTGGACCAACCCGCAGCACATGCATACGTGCGCGGCCTACTTCCAGGCCGTCTATCGCGCGCCGGTGATCGAGCTGCCGCACATCTGGTCGCCGTACTTCATCGAGCGCAGCCTCGACGCCGATCCCGAACTGAAGGCGCGCTTCGGCTACCGCAACCACGGTCCGGCCAAGCGCATCGCGTTCTTCGAGCCGAACCTGAACGTCGTGAAGAGTTCGATCGTGCCGATGCTCGCCGCGAATGCGTGCTATGTCGAGCACCCCGAGCTCGTCGAACACGTGTACATGACCAACACGTTCGACAAGAAGGAGAACGTCGCCTTCAAGCATCTCGCGCTCGGCCTCGAGATGGTGCGCGACGGCAAGGCGACGGCCGACGTGCGTGCGCCGTTCGTCGCGTGGGCCGCGCATCACACCGACATCGTCGTGTCGCATCACTGGGAAAACGGCCTGAACTACCTGCTGTACGACGCGCTGTACGGCAACTACCCGCTCGTGCACAACTCGCCGTTCCTGCACGACGTCGGCTATTACTACCCGGACTTCGAGATCTTCGATGCGGCGCGCGCGATCGCGACCGCCGCGCAGACGCACGACGCGCGGCTCGACGAATACGCGGCAGCGGCCCGCCGCTGCCTGCAACAGGTCGACACGCTCGCCGACCACAACGTCCGCGCGTATTCCGAACAGATCCAGCACCTGTTCGCCGGGCGCGCGCTCGGCTGAGCGCGTCCAGGCGCGCCTTCGTCGCGATCGATCCGGTCCACGGTCCGTTCATCGTCGACGGGGATCCGCGCACCGGGCGCGACGCGCGATCCGGCGCTAGGCCGGCACCCGATCGCCGCGCCGCGCGGCGAACGCGCGGCCATGCCGGCGTCCGATCCGCGCCAGCCCCGCGAAACAGCGCAATGCGGCGCGGCTGACCCGGACGGCCTGCCGCGCGAGGCTGCCGGATACGCCGCGCGCGATCGCCGAATCGTCGCCGCAGGCGCCTGCAAACACGCCGGCGTAATAGTGCCGTGCCGCGAGTTCGCGGCCATCGGCGTCGAGCGGCTTCATGCCGTGAATACGGTGCGCGACGGCCTTCAGGCCGTCGAGATACGGCGCGACGTCGATCGGCGCATCGGTCGATTCGGCGCCGAAGTGCCACAACATGTCGGCCAGCTCGGCGATCGCGACGAGCTCGCGCGCATCGGCCGCCTGCGTATCCGTTCCGTGCCCGGCCTTCTTCATCGCCGCCATGCCCACGCCCCTTTGCGATCCATCGTTGCCCGATGCCGGCGCCCTGCGCCCGCGCCACGGCGTCATGCGGCGGCCGGCGACCGCCATCTGAAGCGAATGCCCTGCGCCCACGCGACGCCGGAATCCAGGATGATCTGCCGGTCGATCTCGTTCTCCACGCCTTCGACGACGACGTGCCGCGCGCTTTCATGCGCAAACGCGATCAGCCGGCGAAACTGGTAGCGCCCGATCGCGTTGCGCTTGATCAGCGACAGGACCGACCTGTCGAGCTTCACGATATCGGGGGTGCCGACCACCAGGTTGTTCAGCGCGCTGAAGCCGACGCCGAAGTCGTCGATCGCGACGCGGCATCCGGCCTGACGGAACCGATTCACGAACGACCGGCCCGCGACGGGGTTCAGCGGCCCCGTCTCGGTAATCTCGACGACCAGCCGCGCCGCGACCGACGGCTCGCGCTCGAGCCGCCTGAAGATGGCCAGCCAAGCGTCGTCCACCACCGCGCTCGTCGCCGCGACGTTGCAGCCATACACGGCCGTCGGATCGGCGCGCAACGCGTCAATCGTCCGGCCCACCACGAGCCGGTCGAACCAGCGCATCAGCCCGAGTGACTCGAGGCGCGGCAGGAATGCAAGCGGCGGCAACGCGTCGCGCGATCCCCAGCGCAGCCGCGCGAGGCATTCGTGATACAGGACGCCTCCCGACAGGTCGGCGCGGCAGACCGGCTCGCGCGCGAACCCGAGCCGGCTTTCGACGAAACTGCGTACCGACGCAAGGTCGGGGTGATCGTCAGGCGCGCCGAATACGAGATCGATTTCGTCCCGATTCGCTACGCTGTTCGCCTCCAGGCGTGGTTCGACCGCATTCATCCGGCGCTCCGGCAATTGTCGGACCGCCGATGACGGCCCGCGCTCTCGATACATGTGGCGCGAGCCGACCACGACACGCACCACCGCCTACCCGGCCCATCCTCTTGTTTCGATCTTTTCCGGGAGCGTACTTTTCATTTCAGCGCGCCGTCAAATCCAATATTGTCAACGATATTCAAACAGGGAAAATACACCACACATGCACGTTACTGACAGTGCGGCAGGTTACACATAACCATCGGCAAAACCTCGACCGATATCGCTCATTTTCCCGGCCCAAACAGCTTCAAGCAAAGCAATTTACCGAAGTCTCGTTTCAAAAACCGAATGCCCGCAATTTCGTATGATCAATACGCGGCGGCAAAGCCGTATCCGGCCACCTCGCCCGGATTCGTCGCGGCGCCTGCAGACCATGCTGCCAACGGGTCACACGGAGCATTCGGTCTCAACGGAATTCAATTTCGCCGTTTCAAACGATATTGATAATATCCGAATAATAATCAGGCAAAATCAAATGAAAATATCGCCACGAATTATATGATGATTATCGATTGAAAGATCTTTAACAATCTTTCAGACTCGTTAACCTCTAAAATGATTTTCGACGGACTTCCCTCGGAGCCGTCAATTTCGTGCCTTCAAAAACCGTCGAATCTCCCCGGTTCGGCGGTTTCTTTTTTAACGGCGTCATTTCATCAGACATTAACCCGGGGCAACCCGGATGCGGCAGGCGTCGCCTGACCTCATGCGGCCGTCGCGCCGATCAGGTTCGCGAGCAGCGCGTCGTATTCGGCGACGAGCGCGGGGTTTGCCGACGTATAGCGGCCGAGGATCTCGCGCTGGCGCCGCGTGTAACCTTGCCAGTCGTCGTCGTGCGTGTGCAGCGCGTGCAGCAGCGCCTCCGCGCCCTTCTGCACGTCGTTGTCCGCATAGTAGTAGCCGAGATCGGGCGCGAGGCTCGCGTTGTGCACGAGCGGATAGCCCTGCCAGCACACGTCGAAATAGAAGTAGTTGAGCGGGTTCGACCATTGATGCGACACGACGACGTCGGTCAGGTCGGCCAGGAACAGCGGCGTGTCGAAGCGTCCGACGAAGCTCGCCTTGCCCGCGCGCACGATGTCGAGGTAGTTCATCAGCATCACGAACTCCGGGCTGTCGTGCACGAGGCGGTCGGCGTTCGTCACGTGCGTGAAGCAGATCGCCTCGGGGTCGCGCCGATAGGCTTCGTCGATGATCAGCATCGGGTACACACAGAACTTCACGACGTTGTGGTTCGGCTCCATCACCGTGAGCCGCTTGCCCGGCTCGCTGCGCGGCCGGTATTCGCCGTGCTCGGGCAGCGCTGCCGCGCGCGCGCCGAGGAACATCGGATCCCACACGAACGGCACGACGCGCCCCGGACAGCGGCGCAGCGACTGCAGGAACGGCAGCGACGACGGCGCGATCTGCGGAATCGCCCATACCTCGTCGTAGCCGCGGTTGATGAACAGCGAATCCCACAGCCGGCGGCCGAACAGCATCGACTCCATCGCGTTGATGTACTCGACGCCGCAGCAATAGCTGACGATCTTCGCGCCGCGCGCCTTCAGGTAGGCCGTCTGCGCGCCGTCGATCTGGCCGCCGAGCTCGATCACCACGTCGAGCGCATCCTTCATGTCGGCGAACGCACGCGTGTCGTACACGGTGCGGTCCCACGGCAGCGCGTCGGTGAGCGGCACGTCGGTCGTGTTGACCAGCGTCACGCGATAGCCATGCGGCGACGCCATCAGCAGCTTCGCGAGAAACAGGGCGTTCTGCTTGATGCCGTTGATCCACAGGCTTTCATCGGGGGTGCGCAGACCGATCGTGATACCGATGCGCAGGCCGTTCAGGACAGGAGACGTCATCGTCGGCGGGATGGGAAATTGAATGGACGCAGTGTAGCGCGCGGCAGGCGGCCACGCGAGCAATCCGCCAGTCTAGCGGAGCCCCCGCCGCCAGACTGTCATGCATGGTCATACGCGGTGCGGAAGCGAGCGGACGGCGCCGGTCGAGGGCCGGCCGCACCGCATGGGGTTCGCCGTGCCGCGCCGCGCCGCCGGCGGCCAGATACGACAAGGCCGGCGTCGCGTCGTGAGACGCCACGCCGGCCCGTGCGCGACGCGCGCCGCGGTCAGCCTTCCGCCATCATCAGCAGCTGCGCGCCGTCGGCAACCTGGTCGCCGACGCCGTACAGCACCTCCGCGACGACGCCCGCGCCCGGCGCGCCGATCGTGTGCTCCATCTTCATCGCCTCCATCACGATCAGCGGCGTGCCGGCCTCGACCTTCTGGCCCGGCTCGACCAGCACCGCGATCACCTTGCCGGGCATCGGCGCGGTCAGGCGGCCGCCGCCATGCTCGGCATCGCCTGCGTGCGCGAGCACGTTGCGCCATTCGAACGTCTCGGCGACACCCTGCGTGAACACGTGGAAACTGTCGCCGTCCGCATACACGCGGCCGCTGCTGCGCACGCCGTCGAGCGTCAGGTCGAAGTCGAGCGGCGTCGCGCCGCGCGTCCACGCGAATGGCTGCGCGGCCGCATCGCCGGTGGCGAGGCGCGCGCTGCCGCCGTCGTCCTCGTAGGTGACCGTCACGTCCGCTTCACGCTCGGGCGCATGCCATTCAAGCGTGCGGCGATAGCCGCCGTTCAGCCGCCAGTCCGGCAGCGCACGCCATGGCGACGCGCCCTCCCGTGCGGCCGCCCCGCGCTCGCGCGCGAGCAGCGCCGCGCAGGCCAGCGCGAGCGTCGCGCGCGGCGGCTGTTGCGGCGCGAACAGCACCTCGTGGTTGCGCTCGATCAGGCCCGTGTCGAGATCAGCGATCGCGAACGGCTTGCACGCCACGATCCGCTGCAGGAACGCGGCGTTCGTGTGCAGCCCGACCACTTCGCACGCGCGCAGCGCGCGCGACATCCGGCCGAGCGCTTCCTCGCGGTCCGCGCCATGCACGATCAGCTTCGCGATCATCGGATCGTAGAACGGCGTGATCGCGTCGCCTTCGCGCACGCCGCTGTCGACGCGCACCGGCGCGCCGATCGCGAACTCGACGCCTTCCGGCAGCCGCAGGTGCTTCAACGTGCCGGTGGACGGCAGGAAGCCGCGCGCCGGGTTCTCCGCGTAGAGACGCGCTTCGATCGCGTGACCCTGCACGCGCAGCTCGTCCTGCTTCAGCGGCAGCGGCTCGCCGGATGCGACGCGCAGCTGCCACTCGACGAGATCGAGCCCCGTGACCATCTCGGTGACCGGATGCTCGACCTGCAACCGCGTGTTCATTTCCATGAAGTAGAACGCCTGGCCCGTCATGATGAACTCGACGGTGCCCGCGCCGACGTAGCCGACCGCGCGCGCGGCCGCGACGGCCGCCTCGCCCATCGCGCGACGGATGTCATCGTGCAGACCCGGCGCCGGCGCCTCCTCGAGCACCTTCTGGTGACGGCGCTGCACCGAGCAGTCGCGGTCGAACAGGTAGACGGTGTTGCCGTGCGTGTCGCCGAACACCTGCACTTCGACGTGACGCGGGCGCGTCAGGTATTTCTCGATCAGCACGCGATCGTTGCCGAAGCTGCTTGCGGCCTCGCGCTGGCACGACGCGAGCGCCGCCGGGAAATCCTCAGAGCGCTCGACCACGCGCATCCCCTTGCCGCCGCCGCCCGCGCTCGCCTTCAGCAGCACCGGGTAGCCGATTTCGTCGGCTTCGCGATGCAGGTTGGCCACGTCCTGGTCGTCGCCGTGATAGCCGGGCACAAGCGGCACCGCAGCCGCATGCATCAGCGCCTTCGCGGCCGCCTTCGAGCCCATCGCCGCGATCGCGTCGACCGGCGGCCCGATGAACGCGATGCCGGCCGCTTCGCACGCGTGCGCGAAATCCTCGTTCTCCGACAGGAAGCCGTAGCCCGGGTGGATGGCCTGCGCGCCGGTCGCGCGCGCGGCCTCGATGATGCGCTCGATGCGCAGGTAGCTGTCCGCGGCCGCCGAGCCGCCGATGTGCACGGCTTCGTCGCATGCGGCGACGTGCTTCGCGTTCGCGTCCGCGTCGGAATAGACGGCGACGCTCGCGATCCCGAGACGTTTGCACGTCGCGGCGACGCGGCAGGCGATTTCGCCGCGATTGGCGATCAGAATCTTGTCGAACATGGCTTCGATGTCGTCCGGAAAGTTATTGGCACGCCGTCATTCACGCCACGACGGCGTGCGTTTCTCGAGGAAGGACGCGATCCCTTCGCGCGCTTCCGCGCCGGCGCGGGTCTTCGCGATCCAGTCGGCGGTCTGCTCGATCAGCGTCGCGTCGAGCGCGCGGCCGGCCACGTCGGCGACGAGCCGTTTGCACGCCGTCACCGCGTCGGGGCCGTTCGCGACGAGCGTCGCGGCCAGCTTCGCGACCGTTTCGTCGAGCGCGTCGGCCGGCACCGCGTCGTGAATGAAGCCGAGCGATGCCGCACGCGTGCTGTCGAACACTTCGGCCGTCGTGAAGTAGCGGCGCGCCGCGCGCTCGCCCATCGCGCGCACGACGTACGGCGCGATCGTCGCGGGGATCAGCCCGAGCCGCGCTTCCGACAGGCAGAACTTCACGCCATCGGCGGCGATCGCGATGTCGGCCGCCGCGACGAGACCCACCCCGCCCGCATACGCGTCGCCATGCACGCGCGCGATCACCGGCTTGCCGCAGCGATGGATCGCCTCGAGCATCCGCGCGAGCTTGCGCGCGTCGGCGCGGTTCTCGTCGTCCGAGTAACCGGCCATCTTCTTCATCCAGTTCAGATCGGCGCCCGCGCAGAACGCCGCGCCTTCCGCCGCGAGCACGACCGCGCGCACGCCGGCGTGCGCGTCGAGCCACTCGAACGCGGTGGTCAGCTCGGCGATCGTCGTCTCGTTGAACGCGTTGCGCACGTCGGGCCGTGCGAGCGTGACGGTCGCCACGCGGCCGGCTTCGCTTACCTTGATCGTTTCGTATCGCATCGGTCAGCCCTCCCGGCCGTTACATGCGGAACACGCCGAAGCGCGTGTCGTCGATCGGCGCGTTCATCGACGCGGCGAGGCCGAGCCCCAGCACGTCGCGCGTCTGCGCGGGGTCGATCACGCCGTCGTCCCACAACCGCGCGCTCGCGTAGTACGGATGCCCCTGGCGCTCGTACTGGTCGCGGATCGGCTGCTTGAACGCATCCTCGTCCTCAGCCGACCACGTGCCGCCCTTCGCCTCGATGCCGTCGCGGCGCACGGTCGCGAGCACGGACGCGGCCTGCTCGCCGCCCATCACCGAGATTCGCGCGTTCGGCCACATCCACAGGAAGCGCGGACCGAACGCGCGGCCGCACATCCCGTAGTTGCCCGCGCCGAACGAGCCGCCGATGATCACCGTGAACTTCGGCACCTTCGCGTTCGACACGGCCGTCACCATCTTCGCGCCATGGCGCGCGATGCCTTCGTTCTCGTACTTGCGGCCGACCATGAAGCCCGTGATGTTCTGCAGGAACACGAGCGGGATCTTGCGCTGGCAGCACAGCTCGATGAAGTGCGCGCCCTTCACGGCCGATTCGGAGAACAGGATGCCGTTGTTCGCGATGATCCCGACCGGATGGCCCCAGATGTGCGCGAAGCCCGTGACGAGCGTCGTGCCGAAGCGCGCCTTGAATTCGTCGAACTCGGAATCGTCGACGATGCGCGCGATCACCTCGCGCACGTCGAACGGCTTGCGGGTGTCGACCGGAATCACGCCGTACAGGCTCTTCGCGTCATGGCGCGGCGGCTTCGGTTCGCGCAGCGCCACCGGCGGCGCGATCTTCGGCGCGAGATGATCGACGATGCTGCGCGCGATCGACAGCGCATGCGCGTCGTTCTGCGCGAGATGGTCGGCCACGCCCGACAGGCGCGTGTGCACGTCGCCGCCGCCGAGATCCTCGGCGCTCACTTCCTCGCCGGTCGCGGCCTTCACGAGCGGCGGGCCGCCGAGGAAAATCGTGCCCTGGTTCTTCACGATGATCGACTCGTCGCTCATCGCCGGCACGTACGCGCCGCCCGCCGTGCACGAGCCCATCACGACCGCGATCTGCGCGATCCCCGCGGCGGACATCGTCGCCTGGTTGAAGAAGATGCGGCCGAAGTGGTCGCGATCGGGAAATACGTCGTCCTGGTTCGGCAGGTTCGCGCCGCCCGAATCGACGAGGTACACGCACGGCAGCCGGTTTTCCGCGGCGATTTCCTGCGCGCGCACGTGCTTCTTCACGGTGATCGGGTAGTAGGTGCCGCCCTTGACCGTCGCGTCGTTGCACACGATCACGCACTCGCGGCCCGCGATCCGGCCGATCCCGGTGATCACGCCCGCGCCGGGCGCGTCGTCGTTGTACATGCCGTTTGCCGCGAGCTGCGAGAACTCGAGAAACGGCGCGCCGGGATCGAGCAGTTGCGCGATGCGGTCGCGCGGCAGCAGCTTGCCGCGCGACAGGTGCTTGTCGCGCGCGGCCTGGCCGCCGCCTTGCGCGAGCTGTTCGATCTTCGCGCGCAGGTCGGCGACGACCGCCTCCAGCGCCGCGGCGTTCGCGCGGAAGTCTTCCGAACGCGGGTTCAGTTTCGATTCGATGATCGGCATCGACGGGGCTCCGTTCGCGTGACGTGGGGCGTTACATCGTTTCCGCGAACAGCTCGCGGCCGATCAGCATCCGGCGGATCTCGCTCGTGCCTGCGCCGATCTCGTACAGCTTCGCATCGCGCCACAGGCGACCGACCGGGTATTCGTTGATGTAGCCGTTGCCGCCGAGGATCTGGATCGCCTCGCCGGCCATCCACGTGGCCTTCTCCGCCGTGTAGAGGATCACGCCCGCGCAGTCCTTGCGCACCTGGCGAATATGGTCGCTGCCCGCCGAGTCGAGATGGCGGCCGACCGCGTACAGGTACGCACGGCATGCCTGGAACGTGGTGTACATGTCGGCGACCTTGCCCTGGATCAGCTGGAATTCGCCGATCGACTGGCCGAACTGCTTGCGGTCGTGGATATACGGAACCACCGCGTCGAGACACGCGGCCATGATGCCCGTCGGTCCGCCCGACAGCACCGCGCGTTCGTAGTCGAGGCCGCTCATCAGCACCTTCACGCCGCCGTTGAGCTGGCCGAGGATGTTCTCCTCCGGCACTTCGACGTCCTGGAACACGAGCTCGCCCGTGTGCGACCCGCGCATGCCGAGCTTGTCGAGCTTCTGCGCGACCGAGAAGCCCTTCATCCCCTTCTCGACGATGAACGCCGTGATGCCGCGCGGGCCGGCGTCGATGTCCGTCTTCGCGTAGACGACGAGCGTGTCGCAGTCGGGGCCGTTGGTGATCCACATCTTCGTGCCGTTGAGCACGTAGCGGTCGCCACGCTTGTCCGCGCGCAGCTTCATGCTGACGACGTCGGAGCCCGCGTTCGGCTCGCTCATCGCGAGCGCGCCGATGTGTTCGCCCGACACGAGCTTCGGCAGGTACTTCTGCTTCTGCGCGTCGGTGCCGTTGCGGTGGATCTGGTTCACGCACAGGTTCGAGTGCGCGCCGTACGACAGGCCGATCGACGCCGACGCGCGCGAGATCTCCTCCATCGCGACCATGTGCGCGGTGTAGCCCATGTTCGCGCCGCCGTATTCCTCGGCCACCGTCATCCCGAGCACGCCGAGATCGCCGAACTTCTTCCACAGATCCATCGGAAACTGGTCGGTGCGGTCGACCTCCGCCGCGCGCGGGGTGATTTCCTTCGCCGCAAACGTCGCGACGGCGTCGCGCAGCATCTCGATGTCTTCACCGAGCATGAATTGCACGCCGGGCAGGTTGATCATGTCTCCTCCGTCTCCAGAAAGTGGGTCGCATGCGCCGATTTCTGAGTTTCGCTCAAATCGGATCAATGCGTCGATTCATTAAGCCAATACAGCGGAAATTTTGCACAGTTTCGCGCCTCGTCCGGCTTGGCGTCAATAGTTTTTTGAGTGACACTCAGATATCATTGCACCATGACAGCCGCCACCGCCGACACCATGACCGCCACCGCCAAAGCCGACCGCGCCGACCCGTCGCGCGCACCCGCCGGGCGCAAGTCCCAGCAGCGCGTGCAGGACATCCTGCGCGCCGGCCGTGAAGTGTTCGCCGAAAAGGGTTACGAGCATGCGACGGCCGCCGAGATCGCGCAGCGCGTCGGCGTGTCGGAGGCGACGGTGTTCAGCTACTTCCGCGGCAAGCGCGAGCTGTGCGCGCGCGTGATCGCCGACTGGTATGACGAAATCATTGCCGCGTTCGAACACGGGATGCCGCTGGAAGCGTCGGTGCAGCAGCAGTTCGCGTTCATCGTGCGCACGCACCTGCGGCTGATGCTGGTGAACGGCACGGGGCTGTGCGCGCTGGTGCTGTCGGAGGGGCGTGCGAAGCAGCATGCGCTGAGCGACGAGCTCACCGCGCTGCAGCGCCGCTATACGGCGCCGCTGATGGACGTGCTCGCGCGCGGCCAGGCGGCCGGGCAGGTGCGCGACGACATGCCGCTGAGCCTGCTGCGCTCGATGGTGTTCGGGCCGATCGAGCACGTGCTGTGGGATGCGATCCTCGGCCATCGCAAGCTCGATACGGAAACGACGGCCACGCAGCTGATCGACCTGCTGTGGGCGGCCGTGCAGCCGCCCGCACCGGAGCAGGCGGCGCTGGTGCGCTTCAGGAACGAGGTCGCGGAAGCCGTGCGGCGGCTGGACGGGGAAGCGTCACGCGCGTGACGCCGGCGCAGGCCCCGCCGCCGCTTCTCCTGCGTCTCGCGGGACCGGCCGCTACGAATCCTCGCTGACCCGCAGCGGCGCGCGGCTCTGCTCGTTGTTCAGATGGACGAACTTGCGCAACAGCCGCACCAGTTCCTGCGCGTCCTCCTCTCCCATGCCTTCGAACAGGCCGGCACGCAGCTCCTTCACCGACGGAATCAGGTGCGTGAGCAGTTCCACGCCCGTGGGTGTCAGCAGCAAGCGCCGCTGACGCCGCGGCAGCACTTCGCGAACGATCAATCCTTTCGCTTCGAGCCGGACCGCGAGGTCCGCGGTCGTCGACGTGTCGAGCGCCACCCGCTGCGCGAGCGTCACCTGGTCGAGCCCCGGGCACTCGTAGAGCATCCGCAGGACCGCGTACTGCACGGGCGTCACGTCCCGGCCCAGCTTCTCGTAGAACATCGCGACCGCGATCTGGTGCGCGCGCCGGATCAGGTGCCCGGGTTCGTCGTACAGATCGAGCGGGAAAGCGGGCGCGTCGGCGGGATTCGGTTTTTCCATGAATGAGTCGATGACATAGGCGGCGCACGCCGCTGCGTGCGCCGACGGCATGGCGCTGCCTCGCGCCATTTCCCGGGAAAACCAGTATACCGCCCGCCTTGCCCGAGCCCATCTCAATGAGTACACTGAATCACATTCAGTACACGGAATGACGAGATGCCGCGTACCGGCGGCACCGCCCTGAAGGAGACGATGAACGTGTTTCTCAAGAACGCTTGGTATGTGGCATGCACCCCCGATGAAATCGACGGCAAGCCGCTGGGTCGCAAGATCTGCAACGAATCGATGGTGTTTTACCGTGCGGCGGACGGCCAGGTCGCGGCGCTCGAGGATTTCTGCCCGCACCGCGGCGCGCCGCTGTCGCTGGGATTCGTGCGCGACGGCGTGCTCGTGTGCGGCTATCACGGGCTGGAAATGGGCTGCAACGGCAAGGCGGCCGGCATGCCGGGCCAGCGCGTCGGCGGCTTTCCGCCGATCCGCAGCTTCCCCGTCGTCGAGCGCCACGGATTCGTCTGGGTGTGGCCGGGCGATGCATCCGAAGCCGATCCCGGCAAGCTGCCCACGCTGTCGTGGGCCGAGGATCCGGCCTGGGCGCACGGCGGCGGCCTGTATCACATCCGCTGCGACTACCGGCTGATGATCGACAACCTGATGGACCTCACGCACGAAACGTACGTGCATGCGACGAGCATCGGCCAGAAGGAAATCGACGAAGCGCCGCCGAAGACGACCAGCAACGGCGACGAAGTCGTCACCAGCCGCTTCATGGAGAACGTGATGCCGCCGCCGTTCTGGCAGATGGCGCTGCGCGGCAATGGCCTCGCCGACGACGTGCCGGTCGACCGCTGGCAGATCTGCCGCTTCACGCCGCCGAGCCACGTGATGATCGAGGTGGGCGTCGCGCATGCGGGCCACGGCGGCTACGACGCGCCGGCCGACGTGAAGGCGTCGTCGATCGTGGTCGACTTCATCACGCCCGAGACGGACACCTCGATCTGGTATTTCTGGGGGATGGCGCGCAACTTCCGGCCCGACGATCACGCGCTGACCGCCGAGATCCGCGAAGGCCAGGGCAGGATCTTCGCCGAGGATCTCGAGATGCTCGAGCGCCAGCAGCTCAACCTCGAGCAGTGGCCGGACCGCAAGCTGCTCAAGCTCAACATCGACGCCGGCGGCGTGCTGTCGCGCAAGGTGATCGAGCGGCTGCTCGCCGACGAAGACGCGTCGCGTCCGCAGCGGCCCGTGATTCCGGTCGCGCAGATCAAGGAGGCGTCATGAGCACGGCGACGCTGACTGTCCGGGTGGCCCGCAAGTGGCAGGAAGCGCGCGACATCTGCGGCTTCGAATTCGTCAGCGACGACGGTTCGCCGTTGCCGCGCTTCGACGCCGGCGCCCATATCGACGTGCATTTGCCGGGCGGGCTCGTGCGCCAGTATTCGCTGTGCAACCACCCGGAGCATGGCGATCGCTATCAGATCGCGGTGCTGCGCGATGCCGGGGGCCGGGGCGGGTCACGCGCCATTCACGACGAAGTCCGGCAAGGCGACACCGTGCGGATCGGCATCCCGCGCAATCAATTTCCGCTCGCGCCCGACGCACCGCACCACCTGTTGCTTGCGGGCGGGATCGGCGTCACGCCGATTCTGTGCATGGCGGAACGGCTGTTCTCGTCCGGCATGCCGTTCGACCTGCACTACTGCGCACGCTCGACCGACCGCATGGCCTTCGTCGAGCGGATCAACGCAGCCGGGTTCCATGATCGCGCCCGCTTCCACGTCGACGACGGCGCCCCCGCGCAACGCTTCGACCTGGCCGCCGTGCTCGCCGCGGCGCCCGAAGGCACGCACCTGTATGTATGCGGCCCGCGCGGCTTCATGGATGCGGTACTGAGCGCGGCGCGCGAGCGCGACTGGGCCGACGCGCGGCTGCACTACGAGTTCTTCGGCGGCGCGGTTGCATCGTCCGGCGCGGATCGCGCGTTCCAGGTCCGGATCGCGAGCAGCGGCAAGGTGATCGACGTGCCGGCCGAATGCACGGTCGTCGCGGCGCTGGCAGCCAACGGCGTGGACGTGCTGACGTCGTGCGAGCAAGGCGTATGCGGCACCTGCGTCACGCGCGTGCTGCAAGGCGAGCCCGATCATCGCGATTCGTACCTGACGGAAGCGGAACAGGCGGCAGGCGACCAGTTCATGCCGTGCTGTTCGCGATCGCGAACCGACCTGCTGGTACTCGATCTGTAGACGGACCGCGCGACGCGCGGCAGCAAACCACAATATTGGAGACGATCCATGGCGCATCACGCCCCATCACCGATCAACCGTACTCAATTCCCGCTCGACCGATGGTGGGTCGCCGCGCTGTCGTCCGAACTGACGGACAAGCCCGTCGCCCGCACGCTGCTCGGCCGCCCGGTCGTCCTGTTCCGGTTGCCGTCCGGGGAAGTCGGCGCGCTGGAGGATCGCTGCTGCCACAAGTCGCTGCCGCTGTCGTGCGGCTCGCTCGAAGCGCGCGGCCTGCGCTGCGGCTATCACGGGCTGCTGTTCGACCGCGGCGGCGCGTGCGTGGAGATTCCCGGGCAGGACCGGATTCCGGCGAAGGCATGCGTATCGTCGTATCCGGTGCAGGAACAGGATGCGATCGTGTGGATCTGGATCGGTGCCGACGCGCACGCTCGACCGACCTGCGCGCCGCCGCGCTATGCGTTCCACACGGATCCGCAATACCGGTTCGGCGGCGGCAACTACCATTACGACGCACCGTATCAGCTGATTCACGACAACCTGATGGACCTGAGCCACCTCGGCTATGTCCACCTGAAAACGATCGGCGGCAACGCACCGTTGCACATGAGCGCGGACACCCGCGTCGGCACCGACGGCGACACGGTGACACTGGTCCGCCGGATGCCGGATTCCGAACCGCCGCCGACCTACACGGCCGCGTGGCCGTTCGCGGGCCGCGTCGATCGCTGGCAGGAAATCGAATTCCACGTGACGCACATCCGGATCTGGACCGGCGCGATGGACGCCGGCACCGGCGACCTGCACGATCCGGCGCGCGGCGGCTTTCACATGCGCGGCTTCCACGGCATCACCCCCGAGACGGACACCACGACGCACTACTTCTGGACCGTCGCGACCAATCCGCAGCACGACGTCGAACGCGTCGCGCAAACGGTCATCGAGCAATCCGCGGCGACGTTCGACGAGGACAAGACCGTGATCGAAGCGCAATACCGGAATCAGCTGCGGTTCCCGGACGGCCGCCAGATCGACATTCATGTCGACGCGGGCCCCAATCGCGCGCGGCGCGTGATCGAGCGGCTGCTGCCGCAACCCGAACCCGCGTAACCGTCGTACCGTCGCGGCGGGCGTTCCGCGGCTTGCCCGTCGGCCCACGCATTCGCTTTCATCCCATTCGATTAGTCCTACTATTTTTTAAGGATCTTTGACGTGAGTGCAAACATCCGCAATACGATCGACGCATCCCCGATGAGCGCGTTCCAGACGTTGGCGGTCACGGCCTGCGTCGTGCTGAACATGCTCGATGGCTTCGACGTGCTGGCCATCGCGTTTGCCGCGCCGCATCTCGCGGCCGAGTGGAAACTGAGCGGCAAGGAAATCGGCCTGCTGCTGAGTGCCGGGCTGGCCGGCATGGGCATCGGCTCGGTGCTGATCGCGCCGCTGGCCGACCGCGTCGGCCGCCGCCGCATCATCCTCTTCTGCCTCGCCGTGATCTCGACCGGGATGCTGGCCTGCGCGGCCACGCACGGAACGCTGCAACTCGCGGTCGCGCGTGCCTATACGGGGCTCGGCATCGGCGGCATGCTGGCGAGCCTGACCGTCATCAGCGGCGAGTACGCATCGAACAAATGGCGCAGCGCCGCGATCGGCATGCAGTCGACCGGCTACGCGATCGGCGCCACCGCCGGCGGCGTCATTGCCGGTTACCTGCTGTCGACGTGGGGATGGCGCAGCGTGTTCGCGTTCGGCGGCATCCTGACCTTGATGTCGATCCCGATGGTGCTCGTGCTGCTGCCGGAATCGCTCGACTTCCTGCTGGCGCGGCGTCCCGACAACGCGCTGCAGAAAATCAACCGCATCCTCGCGAGAATGAAGCGCGCGCCGATCGACACGCTGCCGGCCGCGACCGCTTCCGTCGACACGGCGAACCCCGCATCGACCTGGACGGCCGTGCTGCGCGCACCGCTCACGCGCCGCACGATCGCGCTGTGGATCGCGTTCTTTCTCGTGATGGGCAGCTTCTACTTCGTCGTGAGCTGGACGCCGAAGCTGCTGGTCCAGGCCGGGCTGTCGGCCTCGCAGGGCGTGACCGGCGGCGTGCTGCTCAATCTCGGCGGCATCGCGGGCGCCTCGCTCTTCAGCCTGTTGTCGACGCGGTTCGGCCTGCGCAACCTGCTGGGCGCGACGCTGCTGCTGGGCGGCGCACTGATGGTCGTGTTCGGCGCGAACACCGGCTCGCTCGGCATCGGCATGACGGTCGCGGTCTTCCTCGGCGCCGCGATCAATGCGTGCGTGGCCGGCATGTATGCGCTGTCGCCGACGCCGTATCCGGCCGAGATCCGTACGACCGGCATCGGTCTCGCGGTCGGCATCGGCCGCCTCGGCGCGATCCTGTCGCCGATGACGGTCGGCGCGCTGCTGGACGACGGCTGGTCCGTGTCCCATCTCTATCTCGCCTTCCTCGTGCCGATGGCCGGCGCGGCGATCGCCGTCGCCGTGGTGGGCGCGCGTGCCGCGGCGCCGCGCCGGCAACGCGATCCGGCGATGTCGTAACGCGCGACGCCCGCGGTCCTGCCGATGCCCGTCGGCATCCCGGAGATGTCCGGCGCAATAAAAAAATCGATAAGCATATCTACATACTGTTTGGAGACAGCCATGAAAACGAAACTGGGCGTCGCGGTCGCGACGGCGATGGCGCTGGCCGGACCAGCCTGTGCGCAAGGCAGCGTCACGCTGTACGGGATCATCGATACCGGCGTGTCCTACTACAACAACGCCGCGCACGGCGGGTCGTTCACCGGGATGCCGACGCTGACCGGCGAGGTGCCGTCACGCTGGGGCCTGAAAGGCACGGAGGATCTCGGCGGCGGCTACCAGGCCTTCTTCGTGCTCGAAAACGGCTTCCAGCCCGGCACCGGCGCATTGAACTATGGCGGGCGCCTGTTCGGGCGGCAGGCGAACGTGGGCGTGAACAGCCCGTTCGGCGCGCTGACCCTCGGCCGCCAGATGAACATGTCGATGATCGTGCTGACCAACGCCGACGTGATCGGCCCGTCGATTCATTCGATGGCGGATTTCGACTCCTATCTGCCGAACGCGCGCAGCGACAATGCGATCGGCTACAAGGGCACGTTCCACGGCGTGACGCTCGGCGCCACCTACAGCTTCGGCCGCGACGCGGCCGGGCCGGCAGGACCGTCGGCGACGGGCTGCGCCGGACAGGTGCCCGGCGACATCGTCGCGTGCCGCCAGTACACGGCGATGATCGCCTACGACGCGAGCAGTTTCGGGCTGGCCGCATCGCACGACGTGATGCGCGGCGGCGGCGGCGCGCTCGCGCCGCTGAATAATCCGGCGTACACCGACACGCGCGACATCGTCGCCGGCTATGTGAAGATCGGCCCCGCGAAACTCGGCGCCGGGTGGATCCGCCGCAACCTCGCGGCGGCCGCACACCTGCAGGCCGACATCGTGTTCGCAGGCGGCACGTACTACGCGACGCCCTATCTCGCGCTCGACCTCCAGGGCGTACGCTACCTGCAACGCCGCGAAACCAGCGAAGGCACGAACGCCACGCTGCTCGTCGGCCGCGCGAACTATTTCCTGTCGAAGCGGACGACCGTCTATACGTCGGTGGGCTACATGTTCAACAGCACGCTGGCCGCGAACGCGGTCGCCGCCGGCGGGACGGTCGGCACCGGGATGAATCAGCTCGGCGTGATGGCCGGCATCCAGCAGAAGTTCTGACGATCCCGGCAGCGCCGTTCCGGGCGGCTCGCCGTCGCCCGCGAACCGCGTGTGCCCGGCGTCAGCCTTCCAGCCGGCAGTGTGCCAGCTTCAGCCCCGGCAACACGGGTGCGTCGATATAGCCTTCGTTCAGGCAACTGAACCGGAAAGCCGCCGACGTAACGAACGGCTTGATCTCGCCGCCGGGGAATTTCGGCTTCAGCGCAGCCTGGTCGGCCGCATCGAAGTGCGCGTCGAACTGCTCGCCGTCGGCCGTCAGCGCGCCGAAGTATGTGCCACCCGGGTCGCCGCCCATCCGGATCACGGCGCCGACGAACGCGAGGCGCTTGCCGTCGTATTTCGTCTTCGCAGCGGCCATGTCCTGCGTATAGGCCTCGATCACGGCGCCGTAGTGCACATCGATCGCGGGCTCGGCCGCATGGCCGGCCTGCTGAATGCCTGCCAGCGCGGCGCATGCCGCAAGTGCGGCCGCCGCGAACGGCGCGGAAAACTTTTTCATGGGGATGGTCTCTCCCGTCAAGCGTGGTGGTTGAAGTGATTGAAGGCGCTGCGCCGGCTGCCCGGGGCGGCACGCCAGATACCTTCGCTGCCGTTTAATCGTTCGAATCGTGGCACACGGCTGCGATCACTTCACCGCCCGCACGGTCGACTGCGGTGCGCGACGCCGCGCTGCACGCGACGTGACAGAAAGATGACATGGTGCGGCCCCCGGCTCTCGATGAATTTCACTGGGTCTGTTTTTGGCCGCTACGGTAGCAGACGGCCGGCGGCCCGGCAATCGCGCTTCACGGTACGCATCGGCCTCATTCCAATTGCAAATGATTCCCATTACCTATATCATTCGCGACCTGCCGCCGTGATCCAGCAATGCGCCGCGGCCCGCCCTCATCCTTAGCACTCCGTCACTCACCGATTCATGCCATCCCGTCGACCGCCCCGCCGCGCGCGGACCTTGCGCCCGTGGCGCGCGAGCCTGCCTGCCCTGATCACCCTTTGCGTCGCAAGCGGCGCGCATGCGGATGCCGAACCTGCCGCGGCGGCATCGGCGGCCCCGTCCACGTCGACGCCCGCACCGCCCGAACGCGAACTGCCGACGATCAGCGTCAGCGCATCGGCGGTCGCCGATCCGACCGTCGGCTACCAGCCGCGCACCAGCAGCATCGCCGGCGGCGACGATCGCCCGATCAAGGAGATCCCGCAGTCCGTCGCGGTGGTCAGCAGCAGCGTGATGCAGGACCAGCAGGCGCGCTCGCTCGACGACGTGCTCGGCAACATCAGCGGCGTCACACAGACCAACACGCTCGGCGGCACGCGCGACGCGTTCATCAAGCGCGGTTTCGGGTCGAACAACGACGGCTCCGTGCTCGTCGACGGCGTGCGCACGCCGGTGCTGCACAGCTATCTCGCGACGATCGACCGCGTCGAGGTGCTGAAGGGCCCGGCTTCGCTGCTGTACGGCATGCAGGACCCGGGCGGCGTGATCAACCTCGTCACGCGCAAGCCGGAAGACACGTTCGGCGGTTCGATCTCGGCCTCGCGCACGAGCCACGGCGGCAGCAGCGCCCAGTTCGACCTGACCGGCCCGCTCGGCAAGCCGGGCCAGGTCGCGGGCGGCACGCTCGCGTTCCGCCTCACCGGCGAATACGACACGAGCCGCTACTGGCGCAGCTTCGGCCGCGAGCGCAACGCGCTGATCGCGCCTGCGCTGTCGTGGCACGACGCGAACACGTCGATCGACGTCAGCTACCAGTACGTCGACTACACGACGCCGTTCGATCGCGGCACCGTGCTCGTGAACGGCCACCTCGACGATGCGCTGCGCTATCGCCGCTACGAGGAAGCGTGGGCGCAAAGCAGCGGGATCCAGGAAACGCTCCGCGCGCGCGTCGAGCACCGCTTCTCCGACGCGTGGCGCGTGCGTGCGACCTACGGCTGGGGCCGCGACCGCTACGGCCAGTACATCACCCGCGCGACCGCCTTCAACAGCACGACCGGCGCGCTGTCGCGCTCGTCCGACGCGAACCTCGGGCGCAACGATTCCGACCAGATCGCGACGCTCGGCCTGCTCGGCAACCTGACGCTCGCGGGGATGAGCCACGCGCTCTACATCGGCGGCGAATACGAGCGGCAGCGCAGCTTCCGCGGCGACACGATCCGCGGCACGGCGACCAAGGGCTTCGATCTCTACGATCCCGTCTACGGCCTGCTCGCGCCGGGCGGCACGGCGAACGCGAAGCAGAGCGATTCGCGGTCGTTGGTCCACACGTATTCGATGATCGTGCAGGATTCGGTGAAGATCACCGACCGGCTCACCGCGGTCGGCGGGCTGCGCTGGGAGGACTGGCAGCAGGAATCGGGGATGGGGCGTCCGTTCGTGTTCGCCGACCGCTCGCACGGCAACGTGTGGCTGCCGCAGTTCGGGCTCGCGTATGCGCTCACGCCGTCGCTGACCGCGTATGCGAACGTGAGCCGCTCGTTCAAGCCGAACGTCGCGTCGAATGTGGTCTCGCCGCTCGCACCGGAATTCGGCCGCGTGCTGGAAGCCGGCCTGAAGTTCAGCCTGAAGCCCGGCATCACCGGCACGCTCGCGGCCTACCAGATCGACAAGCGCAACGTCGCGGTGACCGTCGGCGACATCACGTCGACGATCGGCACCGCGCGTTCGCGCGGAATCGAACTCGACGTCGCGGGGCAGCTCACGCGGCACCTGAGCCTGATCGGCAGCTACGCGTACACGAACGCGAACGATCGCGACAGCAACACGCCGCTCGTCAACGTCGCGCGCCACACGGGCAGCCTGTTCGCGGTGTACGACACGGCGATCGCGAACCTGCCCGGACGCTGGCGCTTCGGCGGCGGCGCGCGGCTCGTCGGCGCGCGGCCCGGCGACACCGCGAACAGCTTCACGCTGCCCGGCTACGTGACCGTCGATGCGTTCGCGGCCTATGAAACGACGATCGGCAAGTTCCCGACGCGCATCCAGCTCAACGTGAAGAACCTGCTCGACAAGACCTACTATCCGTCGAGCAACAGCAACCTGATCGTCGCGGTCGGCGAGCCGCGGCTCGTCACGCTGACGACGACGGTGTCGTTCTGACCACCCTCGCGCGGACGGCTGCGGCCTGGCTCGCGGCTAGGTGTACGCCGTGGGCGGGCAGACCCGGTAGAACACGACACTGCACAACGCCAGGAAGCCCGCCAGAATCATCATCCCGGTCCGCAGGCCCGCATAGCCGATGATCATCGCGCCCAGAATGCCGGACAGGCTCCCGCACGCGTTGATCAGCGCGAAGCCGGCCGCCGCCGCCGGGCCGGACAGCACGCGCCCCGGGAGCGTCCAGTAGATCGGCATCAGCGACAGGATGCCCGACGTCGCGACGGTCAGCATCACCAGCGCGAGCCAGAAGTTGTCGTGCGCGATCGTCGCGACGAACAAGCCGATCGCGGCCAGCGCGACGGGCACCACGCCGTGCCGCCGCAGCCGTCCGGATTGCTCCGCGCGCTTCGCATTCACGTACATGCAGATCGCTGCGACGCCGAACGGGATGGCCGTCAGCAACCCGACGTTCAGGCTGTTCGCAACGCCCGCATCGTGAAACAGCGTCGGCATCCAGAACGTCAGGCCATAGAACCCGGTGTTGAACAGGATCATCACGACGATCAGTGCATAGATCTTCGGCGAGCGGAATGCATCGGCCACGCGATGCGACTTGAAGGCCGCCTCCGTCGCGACGTTCGCCTCGATGATCTGCTTCTCGCGCGGCGTCAGCCAGTCCACGTCGGCCGGCCTGTTTCTCAGCAGCATCAGGATGACGACGCCCAGCACCACCGACGGCAGCCCTTCCAGCAGGAACAGCCACTGCCACCCGTGGATCCCCGCCACGCCGCCCATCGTCTCCATGATCGCGCCGGACAGCGGCGCGCCGAACACGACGGCGATCGGCAACGCCATCAGGAACAGCGAGTACATGCCGCTCTGGCGCCGGGCCGGCAGCCACGTGTTCGTGTAGTACATCACGCCCGGGACGAAGCCGGCCTCGCAGACGCCCAGCAGGAACCGCAGCGAATAGAACGCGGCTTCGTTCCTCGAGAAGACCATCAGGATCGACACGATCCCCCAGGTGATCATGATCCGCGCGATCCATGCCCGCGCGCCGACCCGCCGCAGGATCAGATTGCTCGGAATCTCGAACAGCATGTAGCCCCAGAAGAACACGCTCGCACCGAGGGCGAACGACGCATTCGTCAGACCGAAATCGGCCGCCATCTGCAATTTCGCGAACCCGATGTTGACGCGGTCCAGGTACGACATGATGAAACCGAGGAAGAACAGCGGGACGATCCTCAGTATCACTTTCCGGTACAACGCGTCTTCGTTCCGTGCCTCGATACCTGCGTCCAGCGCAAGCGCGACATCCGCCCTCATGGTCAGTTCTCCCGATGAAAACAACCGTCTCTGCAGCAACAGGGGTGATTCGTCAGTCCGTTCCGGCGCGCCCGCCGTCGTGTCGTCAGCGCTGCGGCGACGCCCGCCGCTCCGCGAGCGCGAGCACGTCGGCCCAGATCCCGTCGTCGACGGCGATGCCGTGCTGCCGCTGTTCGATCCGCGTGCGCAGCGCGCTCTGCCCCGGATAGAGCACTTCCTTGCTGTCTTCCGCGAGCTCGGACGTGTTCACGTAGTCCGCCACGCCGTCGGCCACGTGGTTCGTGAAGGCTTCGCCGCCGAGCTTGCGCGGGTCGATCACGATGAAGACCTGCGAGCACCCGGTGCAGCTTCCCTGCTGAATCGCATCGATCCCGTTCGTCGCGAGCCCTTCGGACAACACCGCAGCCAGCACGTCGAGCATGATCGCGAATCCCGAACCCTTCCAGTAGCCCATCGGCAAGATCCGCATCGACGCTTCGATCGGGCCGGGCTCGGCGGTCAGCTTCCCGTCGCGGTCGAAGCCGGCGGGAAACGGCATGGTCTTCCCCTTGAGGCGGGTGGCCTGCAGCTTGCCGTACGAGTACTGCGACATCGCCATGTCGAGCACGATATGGCCGCGGTCCCGCGGCACCGCCATCACGAACGGGTTGTTACCGACGCGCGTGTTCTTGCCACCCCAGCCGGGCATGCAGGATTCGGTGTTGGTCCAGCAGATCGCGATGTAGCCGCGCTCGGCCGCGTGCCACCCATAGGTGCCGCCCCGCATCCAGTGGGTCGCGTTGCGCATCGCCACGATGCCGACGCCTTGCGCGTCGGCGATCTCGATGGCCCGGTCGGTCGCGGACAGCGCATTGAGAATGCCTGGCCCGCGCTGGCCGTCGCAGACCTCGATCGCGCCGAACTGCTTGACGCGCTCGCGCGCTCCGTCGATGTTCACCCACCCTTTGACGAGATAGTCGACGAATCGCGCCACGCGATTGATGCCGTGCGAATTGACGCCGTCACAGGTCGATTCGGTATGCACCCTCGCACAGATTTCGGCGTCGCGTTCGCGCATGCCAGCGTTCACGAACGCCGCATGGATTGCACGCTGCATTTCCTCGAAGGGAATCCGGGTCACGATGCATGTCTCCTTATATTGGATGTGGGTGTCTCCGATCCCGAACCTGCCCTCGACACGGCGCGCGGGATTCGCGCCGCCCGGCTCGCCCGCGGCGAGCGATCGCGTCATGCGGCCGGGATGGCGCGCCACGCGCGACGCATCCCGGCCGGCGACACGAACCGGTATCAGCCGCCCGCGAAATCGAGCAGGATCTTGCAGCTTTTCTCCGGATTGCGCTCGGCCATCTCGAACGCCCGCGCGACGTCGCGAAAGCCAACCTTGTGCGTGACGATGTGCTCGGGCTGGATCAGTCCGCGGCCAATCCAGTCGATCACCTGCGGGAACATCCCGCAATTGAGCCGCGATGCGGCGAGCGTCAGCTCCTTCTTCGTCAGCTCCGCCTGCACGATCGCCGACGGCTCCGACGAAAATCCGAGCACGCCGATCCGGCCCGCCGGCGCGGCGATCCTCACCGCCTCCTCGAGAATCGACGGATGGCACACCGCATCGAAGATCAGCGTCGGGCCGCCGTCGACACCGCGCTGCTCCAGCGCGTCGGGCAGCGACTCGACGCTCGTGTTGATGATCTCGTCCTCCGCCGCGCCGCACTTGCGCGCGAGCTGCAGACGCGCGTCGAGCCGGTCGGTGATGAACGCGCGAATCCCGTACACGCGCTTGAGCACCTGCAGGATCGTCAGCCCGACGGTGCCGGCGCCATAGATCAGCGCGACATCGCCCGGCAGCACGCCGGTGCGCGAGGTCGCGTTCGCGGCCACCGCGAACGGCTCGATGATCGCCGCGCAGGTGTCGGCGATCGCGTCCGGAATCCGGTACGCGTTGCCGGCCGGCACGCACGTGTACTGGCTGAAGCCGCCGTCGCGATGCACGCCGAGCACGCTCAGGTGCCGGCACACGTTGCGCCGGCCGATCGTGCACGCGTGGCAATGCCCGCAGCTGATCACCGGATCGACCGCGACGGTCTCGCCGAGCCGCGCGGCATCGACGCCCGCGCCGACCGACTCGATCGTGCCGACGAATTCATGGCCGATGATGCGCGGGTACGACACGAACGGATTCTTGCCGTGAAAGATGTGCAGGTCCGACCCGCAGATGCCCGCATAGCGCACCTTCACGCGCACTTCGCCGGCGGCGGGCACGGGCAGCGGCACCTCGCGCACGCCCATGCTGTTCGGACGATCGACAACGACGCTCAACATTTCGGTTCTCTCCTTCGGATCTTCGGCGCTCACCAGTTCCACATCGAGCCGTCGCGCAGCCGGGCGACCGGCAGGTACGCGCGCTCGTACGGATACTTCGCGGCCAGCGTCTCGTCGATGTCGACGCCGAGGCCCGGCACGTCGTCCATCACGAGATAGCCGTCCTCGAAGCGGTAGCTGTGCGGGAACACTTCATCGGTCAGCGGGCTGTGCGGCATCAGTTCCTGGATACCGAAGTTCGGCGCCCACAGCCCGAAGTTCACGGCCGCCGCCATGCAGACGGGCGACAGGTCGGTCGCGCCGTGGAAGCCGGTGCGCACCTGGTACATCGCCGCGTAGTCGGCAATGCGCCGCACGTGCGTGATGCCGCCCGCGTGCACGATCGTCGCGCGGATGTAGTCGATCAGCTGGTCGCGGATCAGATCCTTGCAATCCCAGATCGAGTTGAACACCTCGCCGACCGCGAGCGGCGTCGTCGTGTGCTGGCGGATCAGGCGGAACGCGTCCTGGTTCTCCGCGGGCGTCGCGTCCTCGAGCCAGAACAGGCGATGCGGCTCGAGATCGCGGCCGAGCCGCGCGGCCTCGATCGGCGTGAGCCGGTGATGCGCGTCGTGCAGCAGGTGCGGCGCATCGCCGACCGCGTCGCGCACCTTGCGGAACAGGTCCGGCGTATGGCGCAGGTAAAGCGCGGTGTCCCACGGCTCCTCGGGCGGCAGCCCCTTCTCGGCGGGCTCGTACGCGCCGGCCGTCTTGCCGACGCCGTATACCTTGTCGAGCCCCGGTACGCCCGACTGCACGCGGATCGCGCGATAGCCGGCCTCGATGTGCGCGCGCACCGCGTCGACCGCTTCCTCGTGATCGCGCCCGTTTGCGTGGCCGTACACCATCAGGCCGTCGCGGCTCTTGCCGCCGAGCAGCTGGTAGACAGGCATGCCCGCGAGCTTGCCCAAGATGTCCCACAGCGCCATGTCGATCGCGGCGATCGCCGTCATCGTCACGGGCCCGCGCCGCCAGTACGCGCCGCGATACAGGTATTGCCAGATGTCCTCGATGTTGCGCGGATCGCGGCCGACGAGGCACGGGAACACGTGGTCCTCCAGGTACGCGCGCACCGCGAGCTCGCGCCCGTTGAGCGTCGCGTCGCCGAGGCCGTAGACGCCCTCGTCGGTCACGATCTTCACCGTCACGAAGTTCCGGCCCGGACACGTGACGATGGTCTGCAAGCGTTCGATTTTCACTGCGCTCCTCCAGCGGGCGTTTCAGATGTCAGTCGACAAAGTAATGGGGCGCGCGGCTGCGCACTTCAGGCAGATGCGAGCCGATCCGGTCGACGTGCGCCGCGACCGATGCGCCGAGCAGCGCCATGTTGCGCGACGCGATGTGCGCGAGGATCTGCTCGTGTTCCTGCAGCGCGCGCCGCGCGTGATCCTCGACGCGGTCGAGCAGCAGCCAGCGCACGCGGTCGAACTGGCGCTTCATCGGCTGCAGCATTTCCCACACGTGCGGCCGGCCCGCGAACGCGAACATCCGGCCGTGCATCGCCTCGTCGAGCGCGAAGAACGCTTCGACATCGCCGGCGTCCACGGCCGCGCGCTGCGCGTCGATGATCCGCGACAACTCCGCGAGCTGCGCCGGCGTGATCTTCTGCGCGAGCTCGACGTGGTTCGCACATTCCAGCGTGCTGCGCGCGAAGCGCCCTTCCTCGAGGATCGACACCGGAATCGGCGCGACCAGCGTGCCGACCTTGCGGATGATCTGCACGAGCCGCTCGTCGGCAAGCTGCGCGAACGCTTCGCGCACCGGCGTGCGGCTGACCTTGATCGTCGTGGAGATCACCGCCTCCGACAGCGCGGTGCGCGGCGGCAGCGCGCCGCGCACGATCGCGTGGCGCAGCAGCGCATGCACCTGCTCCGTATACGACCGGCTCTCGTCCAGCGAGAACCCCTGCAACGCCGTGACCACGACGTCCGCTTCTTCCAGTGCTGCCGTTTCGCTCATGGTTGCGATTGATCCGACTCGATATCGATATCTACCATGGTACAGAAATGGCCAAACTCAGGCGATCTAGCGTTTACACCGATAACTTCGACGTGAAACTCGAAATAACCTGCACGCATTCCGCCATCTACCATGGTACGAACCGTTACCGATCCCCATGTCATCCGCCCCCGATTTCCTGAACACCGCGCCGCCTGGCACGCGCCGCCCCGGTTATGACCGGCGGGCGGTCCGCACCGGCATCGTCCATCTCGGCCTCGGCGCGTTCCATCGCGCGCACCAGGCGCTGCATACGGAAACGGTGCTCGAACAGGGCGATCTGCGTTGGGGCATCGTCGGCGTCGAGTTGCGGCGGCGCCATACCGTCGACCTGCTCGCCGCGCAGGATCACCTGTACACGGTGACCGAACGCGACGGCCACGGCGCACGCACGCGCATCGTCGGCGCGGTGCACGACGCGCTGTTCGCGCCCGAATCGCTGCCCGCGCTGCTCGCGCTGATCGCCGATCCGGCCGTGTCGATCGTCAGCCTGACCGTGACCGAGAAAGGCTATTGCCGCCGTCCCGGCGGCGGTCTCGATGCCGACGATCCCGCGATCCGGCAGGATCTCGCGACGCCCGACACACCGCGCACCGCGCTCGGCGTGATCGCGGCCGGCCTGCGCCTGCGGCCGGCCCATGCACCGCTGACCGTCGTCTGCTGCGACAACATGACGTCGAACGGCGACACGCTGCGCGCGCTACTGATCGACTACGCGCAACGCATCGACGGCGCGCTCGCGCGGCGCATCCGCGACGACGTCGCGTTCCCGAACAGCATGGTCGACCGGATCGTGCCGGCCGCGACGCCCGAATCGCTCGACTGGGCGCACGCGCATCTCGGCGCGCGCGACGCGGCCGCGATCGTCTGCGAGCCGTTCTCGCAATGGGTGATCGAGGATCGCTTCGCCGGCCCGCGCCCGCGCTGGGAAGACGCCGGCGCGCACCTCGTCGGCGACGTGCGGCCCTACGAAACGATGAAGCTGCGGCTGCTGAACGGCTCGCATTCGGCAATCGCGTATGCGGGGCAATTGCGCGGCCGCGCGACCGTGTCGGATGCGATGGCCGATCCGGCGATCGCGGCACTCGTCGACGGCGTGATGACGCGCGACCTGCTCGCGACCGTCGACGTGCCGTCCGGTTACGACGCGCACGGCTATTGCGCGACGCTCGTGCAGCGCTTCCGCAATCCGACGCTCGCGCATCGCACCGAACAGATCGCGATGGACGGCACGCAGAAGGTGCCGCTGCGCTGGCTGCCGGCGCTCGGCGAAAGCGCGGCGGCCGGCGTCGAGCGCCCGTACCTGGAACGCGCGCTCGCGCTCTGGCTGCACTACGTCGCCACCGCGCGCGACGAAGCGGGCCGCGCACTCGCGATCAGCGATCCGGGCGCGGCCGCGCTCGGCGCAACGTTGTCTGCTGCCGGCGATGCAACCGGCGCGGTTCGGGCCGCACTCGGCAGCACGGCGCTCGCCGGTTTGACGGCGTGGCCCGATGCGTTGATCGTGCGTGTCGGTGCGCATCTGTCGACGCTGCGCACGCATGGCACCGACGCGCTGCTCGCGCCGCTGCACGCGCGCTGAACGAACGCTCACCCCGATTCGCCGCAACCGAAGTGAATCGCGCAATCCCCCTGCCCGCCGCGCTCCGTAACGACGCGGCGAACGATCGACAAGACAAGACAAGACATGACGGCCGGCCCACCGGCACGAAGGAGACAGACATGAAGCAGAAGTCGCAGGCGTGGTTCACGGTGTTCCTGCTGTTCCTGGTGTACGGGATCAACTATCTCGACCGCGTCGCGCTGTCGATCGTCGCGCCGATCGTGCAGACCGATCTCGGCATCGACGCCGCGCAGATGGGTCTCGTGTTCAGCACGTTCTTCATCGGCTACGCGCTGTTCAATTTCATCGGCGGGCTCGCGTCCGACCGGCTCGGGCCGAAGCTCGTATACGTGCTGGCGGTCGGACTGTGGTCGGTGTTCTGCGGGATGACCGCGCTCACCGTCGGCTTCGTGAGCCTGCTGATCGTGCGGCTGCTGTTCGGCATGGCCGAAGGGCCGCTGTGCTCGGCCGCGAACAAGATGGTCAACAACTGGCTGCCGCGCGACGGCGCCGCGACCGCGATGGGCCTGCTCAGCGCCGGCTCGCCGCTCGGCGGCGCGATCGCCGGGCCGATCGTCGGCCTGCTGGCCGCGCAGTTCGGCTGGCGGCCGGCGTTCTGGATCGTATGCGCGATCGGACTCGTGTGGGTCGTCGTGTGGATGATGTCGACGTCGGACCGCCCGGCCACACCGGTCGGCGACGCAACGCGCGCGTCCGCCGCAACGGCCGCGGTCGCCCACGCGCCTGCCGCCGCCGGCGCCGGCGCGGCAACGTCGACGCACACGCTGTCGCATTACGTGCGCCAGCCGCGCATCCTCGCGACGGCCGCCGCGTTCTTCAGCTACAACTACGTGCTGTTCTTCTTCCTGAGCTGGTTCCCGAGCTACCTCGTGCGCGCGCACCATCTGAACATCAAGGAGATGAGCGTCGCCACCGTCGTGCCCTGGCTCGTCGGCACGGTCGGCCTCGCGTGCGGCGGCGCGATCTCGGATGCGCTGTACCGGCTCACCGGCAACCTGCTGCTGTCGCGCCGGATCGTGCTCGTCACCTGCCTGCTCGGCGCCGGCGCGTGCGTGGCCGTCGCGGGCACCGTGCAGTCGACGCAGGGCGCGGTCGCGCTGATGTCGGTGTCGCTGTTCTTCCTGTACGTGACGGGCGCGATCTACTGGGCGATCGTGCAGGACGTCGTGCACCCGGCCCGCGTCGGCGGCGTCAGCGGTTTCCTGCATTGCATGGGCAGCCTGTCGGGCGTGATCGGGCCGGCCGTGACCGGCTTCATCGTCGAGCGCAGCGGCTCGTTCGCGTCCGCGTTCGTGCTGGCCGGCGCGATCGCACTCGCGGGCGCGGTGCTGGCCGCCGTGTTCGTGCGCAACGCGCGGCCGTCGGAAGTGCTGCGCGAACGCACCGTGCACTGATGTCGTACGCTTGATGAAGGCCGCGTGGTGCCGCATGAAGCGGCATCGCGCGGCCTTGTCGTTTCAGCCAATCATCGGACCCTCGAATATCTCCCATCCGATATCGTGATTTCCGGTATCGATCGCGCGCCTCTAGACTGGCTACGCGATGGCGACGCTGCGCAGCGGCACGGCAATGCGGCACGCCCCCACAAAAACGATATGGGAGAGTTCGATGTCCGACCGGCATGCGCGCCGCGGCGCGCTCAAGACCCTCGGCCTCGCGGCCGGCACCGCACTGCTCGGCGCCTCGCGCGTCGCCCATGCGGCGACACCCGAACCCGGCGCGCTGCTGCCTGGCGGCGCGACGCGCATCGCCGACCTCACCCGTCGCCTCGCGGCCACGCCGAGACGGCGCGACTTCAAGACGGTGCCGATGATCGTCGAGCGTCCCGATCAATGGGATCACGCGGCACTCATGGAAGTGATCGGCTATCGCGGCGGCCCGAAGCAGGTGTGGGACAACACCGAGCTCGGCGGCCCGTGGCTGAACCTGATGCGCAATGCGCTGAACGCGCAGATCTGGGCATTCGGCCATCCGGACTTCCTCGTCGTGTCCGCCACGCACGGCACCGCGCACCTCGCGCTGTTCGATCAAGCCGCGTGGGACAAATACGGCCTCGCGAAATTCGCGGGCGCAGCGTTCCCGGCCAACACGCTGCTCGCCGCGAAACCCGCGCAGTCGAAGGACGCCAACGACCACGAACTGGCCGACGGCGCGTTCTCGTCGCACGACAACAGCATCGCCGCGCTGCTGCAGCGCGGCGTCGTGTTCCTGTCGTGCCACAACGCGATCTGGGAGCTCGCTGAACGGCTCGATCGCGCGAACGCGAATCCGGACAAGCTGCCGCTCGACGCACTCGCCGCCGACCTGACCAACCACGTGATTCCGTCGGCGATCGTCACGCCGGGCGCGGTCGGCACGCTGCCCGAGCTGCAGCACGCCGGTTTCACTTACGCGAAGTGACGCGCGCCATGACATCGATCCGCACGCGTTCTCCCTTGCAACGCCGGTGGCGCACGGTGCTGCATGCCGCGCTGGCCGCGCTCTGCTGCACGTCGGCGCTGTCGCTCGCCGCACCGGGCGACACGTCGACCCGCATCTTTCCGCCCTGGCAGGACGGCCGCAACAACGACGCGACGAATCGCGGCCTCGAATTCACCGTGCCGCAGGTCGACGTGCTCGCCGACTTCCACGGCGACCTCACCGCGCCGAAGCTCGTGCTGTACGTCGGCGGCAACTACTTCTTCGCGATGGCGCCGCTCGTCGCGCAGTTCGAGGCAGACCATCCCGAATACCGCGGCCGCCTCTACTGGGAAACGATCCCGCCCGGCCTGCTCGTGAAGCAGATTCACGCGGGCGGCACGATCACCGTCGGCAACATGACGTGGACGGTCAGGCCCGACGCGTATTTCGCCGGACTCGGCAAGATCGACGACCTGATCGCGGACGGCACGCTCGAAGGCCCGGCGGTGCCCTACGTGACAAACCAGCTGACGATCATGGTTCGCGCGGGCAATCCGAAGCACATCGCGTCGCTGAACGATCTCGCGCGGCCCGACGTGAAGCTCGCGATGCCGAACCCGGCATTCGAGGGCGTCGCGCGGCAGATCCGCGCGTCGCTCGTGAAGGCCGGCGGCGATCCGCTCGCGCGCACCGTCTACGACGACAAGGTGCGCGCCGGCACGACCGAGCTCACGCACATCCATCACCGGGAAACCGCGCTGTTCCTGATGCAGGGTCGTGCGGACGCCGGCGTGCTGTGGCAATCGGAAGCGGCGTTCCAGGAACAGGTCGGGCATCCGCTGATGCACATCGACATTCCGTCCGCACACAATACGACGGCGATCTATGCAGGCGCGATGGTGAAGCACGCACCGCATCCGGAAGCCGCGCGCGCGTGGCTCGCGTTCATCCGGTCGCCCGAGGCATTCCGGATTTTCGCGCGCTACGGCTTCGGGCAGTACGACGCGACGGCGCCGACGCCGCATCTTGCGCCACGGCAGGACCGGCCCGACGCGGGCTGACCGCGCGGGCACACGCGCAACAAGACAGACAACAAGGAGGGGACACGTGAACGATTCGGTCGACATCGCACGACGCCGGTTCGCGCCGCTGCTGCTCGCCGCGGCCGCGCTGCTGGCGGGCAACGCCCGCGCGGACGGCATCGCGCTCGGCAAGACGATCGCCACCCAGGGTACGGCGACGGGCGTGGCCGCATGCATCGGCTGCCACGGCGCACTGGGCGAAGGCAACGCAGCCGCCGGCTTCCCGCGTCTCGCCGGCACGAACGCAGCCTACCTGTCCGCGCAACTCGCCGCGTTCGCGGACGGCAGCCGCCAGAACCCGGTCATGCAGCCGCTCGCGAAACTGCTGTCGCCGCACGATCGCGACGCGGTCTCCGCGTATTTCGCGAGCCTGCCCGCGCCGCCCGCCATCACCGTGTCCGACGCCGCCTCGATCGATCCGGCGAACACCGGTGCATGGCTCGTGACACGCGGACGCTGGTCGCAGGGCCTGCCCGCGTGCGCGCAATGCCACGGCGCGGGCGGCCTCGGCGTGGGCACCGCGTTTCCGCCGCTCGCCGGCCAGCCGGCCGCATATATCGCGGGCCAGTTGAACGGCTGGAAGCACGGCACGCGGGCACCCGGCCCGATGGCGCTGATGCCGATGATCGCCGGCAAGCTGTCCGACACCGATATCGACGCGGTGGCCGCCTACTATGCGCGCGGCGGCGCCGCGAACGGAGAAAAACAATGATCGACCGCACGAAGCTGATCCGCGGCGCGCGCGCCGCGCTGCTCGGCGCGGCCTGGCTGCCCGCGCTCGCCTGCGCGGCCGCGCCGCAGGACGCGCCGGCCGCCGCTTCCGCACCCGCGGCGGCGACCCTGCCCGCCGCGGCGGCGAAGCCGTTCATGCCGCCCGCCGAATCCGCGATACCGGCCGACGACTTCGGCAAGACCGTGAAGCTCGGCGAGCAGATCTTCCTGCACACGCCCGCGTACGCGGGCAAGTACGTCGGCAACAAGCTGACCTGCGCGAGCTGCCACCTCGACGCGGGCCGCCGGCCCGATTCGGGCCCGATGTGGGCCGCGTACCTGCTGTACCCGGCCTACCGCATCAAGAATGGCCACGTGAACACGTTCGCCGAGCGCCTGCAGGGGTGCTTCAGATACAGCATGAACGGCAAGGCGCCGCCGGCCGGCGACCCGATCCTCGTTGCGCTCGAAACCTATTCGTACTGGCTCGCGAAGGGCGCGCCGGTCGGCATGAAGCTGCCCGGCCAGGGTTTCCCGAAACTGCCGCCGCCCGCGCAGAAGGCCGACTACGCGCGCGGCGCCGCCGTCTATACGCAGCACTGCGCGCTGTGTCACGGCGCGGACGGCCAGGGACAGTCGAGCGGCGGCAAGCCGGTCTTTCCGGCGCTGTGGGGCGCGCGCTCGTTCAACTGGGGCGCGGGGATGGGCGACATCCGCAACGCGGCCGGCTTCGTGAAGGCCAACATGCCGCTCGGGCTCGGCGGCACGCTGACCGATCAGGAAGCGTGGGACGTCGCGACCTTCATGGACAGCCACGAGCGTCCGCAAGACCCGCGCTTCACCGGCTCGGTGCAGGACACGCGCGCGAAATTCCACGATTCGCCCGACTCGATGTACGGGCGCGAGGTGAACGGCCGCGTGCTCGGCGCGCCATGACGCCCGTTCGGCACACGGCCCGCGTGATCACGGATGCCAGCGATACACGACGAGGCTCGACCCGTTGTAGTTGTCCTTCGTGATCACGTATTCGCCACTCGAGCGCAGGTACGCACGGATGCCGTACATCGAGTCGACGTCGTTGCCCACGTCCATCGCCGCCGTGTTGGAGTTCGTCAGCGTGGTGACGAGATTGCCGGTGTTCAGGTCGAACACGTCGACGTTCGGCACCGTGTGCACGTAGCCGACGAACAGGTAGTGGCCGGCCGCCGCCATCGATTTCGGGTTCGCGCTCGTCAGGTTGATCGCCACGTTCGGCGTGCTCGTGTTGCCCGCCTTCCAGCCGCGATAGACCTCGATGTGCCCGTTCATCGCGGTCCAGTCCCAGCTGCCGGAGATGCCCTGCGCGAGGATCATCGTGTCGCTGTCGGCCTGGTAGATGATCCGCGTGAGCGGCAGCGCGGTGCGCGGGATCGGGATCTGCGTCGGCTTGCCCCATGTCGGCTTGCCGGTCGCGTCGAAACCCGTCATCGGATAGTGCGAGATGTTGTTGGTGCGATCGAGCCCGGCCCATACGTCGCCGTGGTCGTCGAGCGCGAAACCGGCCGTCACCTGCAGGTTCGTGTTGAACGGCTTGCCGGGGATCGAGCCGTCCGGAATCGCGATATAGCCGCTCGCGCTGTTGAAGTGATAGAGGTTGTAGTTGCCCGGGTTCTGCCCGGTCGCGACGAGCATCCGGGTGCCGTTCACCAGCGCGAGCTGACCGAAATGCTGGCCGCGCTGGTAGTCGTTCATGTTGAGGCGCGGGTCCTTCGGGTAGGTGAACGGATCGATCGTGTTCGCGACGAACGTGCCGCCCGCCGTGCCGGTATACACGTTGTTGCCGCTGTAGAAGAACGCACCGTCGGTCGCCGGGTCGGGCGCGGCAGCCGCCTCGAAGTTCAGCGCCTGCAGCTTCCATTGCAGCACGCCCGTCGGGCCGTACGAATGGAGGTCGGTGCTGCCGTTACGCCCGAGATCCCAGCCGCCGCCCCACGCGTTGTTGAGCACGTACAGGTTACCGGCCGCGTCCTTGCCGATGCCCGCGACGCGCGTGAAGCGCTTGTCGCCGACCTGCCCCTTGATGCCCGACGTCGTGTCGAGATAGCCGCCCTGCACGCCGAACGTGCCGATCTGCGCGGGCTGGCCGGCAAGCGCGTAGACCTTGATGTTCATGTCGGGGCCTTCGTCGCCCACCAGCAACTGCCCGCGCGGCGCATCGAAATACAGCGACGCCGGCCGCGCGCGGGCCGCCATCTGGATCGTGTTCATCGCCGTGCCGGTCGGGCTGAACTGCGCGACGAGGCCCGCGCTCTTGCGCGCGACCCACAGGTTGCCGCCCGCGTCGAGCGCCAGCGCGCCGGGCCCCGATACGCCGATGTCGCGCTGCCACACGCCGTCCGTCGTGTAGACGCGCACGCGGTTGCCGTAGAAGTCGCTCACGTACAGCAGGTTGCCGGTCGTCGCGAGGCCCGTGATCACGTCCGCGTACTGGATGCCCGTCCACGTGCTGACCGGAATGCGCAGGTCGCGCTGGTTCGTGCTGCGGTTGTAGCGGCCGACCGAGCCGCTGCCGAACGTGCGGTTGTAGCCGAGCGCGACGAACAGCGAGTTCGCGTTGCCGGTGATCGCGCCGCCATGGAATTCGTCATGGATGCCGATCGTGCCGAGCGTCTGCCCGTTCTGGTAGATCGCGACGCCGCCCGCGTTCTCGTCCCAGCGCGATGCCGTATAGATCACGCCCTCGGGCGCGACCCACAGCGAGCGAGCGCCGTTGCCGACATGCGCGGCCAGCGTGCCGAACGTGTTCGCGAGCCAGTCTGTCGTGTATTGCGCCTGGGCGTGACTGACCGGCGCCAGCATCGCCATGCACAACCCAAGCAATGCCGCGCGAATTTGTTTCGATACCATGAATGATGCTCCCGGACGATCGTTTCTCGACACTCTAATTCGCCGCATATGAAATATCGGTGATTTTTGAAAAAAACCGTTCATTTCCACTGCGAACTACTCGTTACGTTCTTTTACCGCGCAACGCTGGTCGACCAACGATGAGGCATGCCGGGACCGGCACCGTACCTCCCCGTCCGGCAGCGCTGTTGCGATTCGTCATCGCCGGCATTTTGTTCCGAATCCCCCGATGCAGACGCGTCATTTTTTCTGATGCGCCCGCATTGAATATTCATTGCCGGAAAATCGTATCGATGATTACAAATCGAAATTGAAATGAAAGAGAAAAAATATTATCCGGTGCATGCTGCATTGCGCGATCGAGCGTGCGGGATGCATGCCGCATTGCCGGGAAAATCGTGAACAAGCGAAGTAAGGCGTGCGTGGCGGAACGCCGTTGCCGCTGAAGATGGAGACAGGGAGAAGATGCGCCGCGCGCGCGGTCTCCTGCGTCTCCTGGAAAAAGGTCGCGACAGCATGGGCGGCGAGCCGTGCGACCGGCGGCCCGCATCGCGCGCGGGCGGCCGGTCACGCACGTGACGTCAGAACTTCTGGCGCAGCCCGAGACTCACGATCGCCTGCGAACGCGAGTCGGACGAGTGGCCGTTCGCCTTGTCCGACACCGACGCGGTCGCGGCCACCGGCCGGCCGAGCGCGTCGAGCGTCGTGCCGGACGCATGCTGGTACGCGCCGAGCAGGTACACGCTGGTGCGCTTCGACAGGTCGTAGACCGCGCCGAGCGTGACGTTGTGGTACTGCGCACGGTTGTCGATGCCGTCGACGTCGCTGCCGCGCGTATAGCTGTAGCCGGCGAACAGCCGCGTCTGCGGCTGCACGTTCCAGCGCGTGAACACGCCCGCGACGTTGAAGGTCGCATGGCCGCTGAACAGCGACTGCGCACCGCTGCGGTACTGCACGTTGCTGTAGTTCACGCCGACCACGGCCGGGCCGAAGTCGTACGTCGCGCCGGTCGCGATGACCTGCTGCGACTGCGCGCTCGCATAGCCCTCGTTGATCGACGAGTTGAACAGGCCGTCGTCGGTGCTCCGCCACTTGCCCGTAGTCGGGTCGGTCGCGCCCGTCTTGCTGTTGTCCGAGCGTTCGAAGCCGACGCCCACGCGCAGCGGCCCCGCCGCGTACGCCGCGCCGACGCTCCACGTGTTGCGCTGCTTCATGCTGCCCGGCTGGCCGCCGAAGCCGTACAGCGCGCCGAACGTGAAGCCCGAGTAGTTCGCGCTCGTGTACTTGATCGAGCTGTCGACGCGCGCGGTCTGGTCGAGATCGTCGATGTCGCCCGGATGCGCGCCGAAGCCGCCGATGAACGACGACGGGCCGACCGGGCTCACGAAGTCGTCGAGCGACGTGTACTGGCGGCCGAGCGTGACCGTGCCATAGCGGTCGCTGCCGACACCGACGAACGCCTGGCGGCCGAACTGGCGGCCGCCCTGGCCCGACGTGCCGTTGGTGATGTCGAAGCCGTTCTCGAGCACGAACAGCGCGCGCATCCCGCCGCCGAGATCCTCGGAACCCTTGATGCCCCAGCGGCTGCCGGACAGGTTGCCGGTGGTCAGGCCGACATCCGAATGCCCGGTGTAGGCGCCCGGCGAGCCGACCCGTTCGTTGCTGCGATAGGTCACGCCCGCGTCGACGATGCCGTACAGCGTGACGGAGCCTTGCGCGGAGGCGATGCCCGCGAGCGAGAGCAGCAGCGGTGCTGCGATCAGTTGCTTGTTCATGGTTTTAGCGTCTCCGGGCGTGAACCCGTTGTTCTATGCGAGTAGCGCGTGCGCTCGGCGAGATCCGCCGGCATGCGAGGCCGGCGGCGTCCGCACGCGGGAATGCGCGCATGCGACAAGGCGCGCGCGACGTCGCGGCGGGCAAGCCCGCTGCGGCCCGCCATGGTAGTTGGAACCGGTTCCTGTCGATAGCGCAATAATGAAAACAGCTTCTTGCCAATATCGAGATAATGGGTCGCGCAGCGAACGTCCCTGTACAGCGCGGGGACGCGCACTCGATAATCGAGCGCGCACCTGCTACCGGGAGCCTCCGTCATGCATGAAACGACCCTGCTGATCTTCGCCGCCGTCGCGTTCGTCGGAATCGCGACGCCCGGCCCGACCGTGCTGCTCGCGCTGACCAACGGCTCGCGCTACGGCGTGCGCCGCGCGGCCTACGGCTTCGCCGGCGCGATGCTGTCCGACTTCGTGCTGATCGTCGCGGTCGCGCTCGGCCTCGGCGCGCTGCTGATGGCGTCGGCGTTCTGGTTCTCGGTGGTGAAATGGCTCGGCGCCGCCTATCTCGCGTACGTCGGCATCCGGCTGCTCACGTCGAAGGGCTCGCTCGACGTCGCCGCCGCGCACGGCGGCGCGACGCCCGAACGCAACGCGTCGATCTTCGCGAAAAGCTTCCTGACCGCGGTGACGAATCCGAAGGGCTATCTGTTCTTCTCCGCGTTCCTGCCGCAGTTCCTCGATCCGTCCGCGCCGCTCGCGCCGCAGTACGTCGCGCTCGCAGTCACGTTCGCGTTGCTCGACGGCGCGGTGATGTTCGGCTACGCGCTGCTCGGCGCACGCGCGGTGCGGCTGCTGAAGCGCTCGGGCGCCCTGTGGCTCGAACGCACGTGCGGCGCGATGCTGCTCGCGCTGGCCGGGTCGCTTGCGCTGTACCGGCGTCATGCCGCGTAGCGGCATCGGCATGCGCGCCGCATCGTTCGCAACGCGTGCGCGATGAGAATCGGCGCGCCGCCCCGCTCCGGCTTCCCCGGCCTGTCGCTCCGGCAGCTCGACCGCACGGACCTCTCGCCGTCGACGCGATTGGACGCGCCACGCCGAATTGGCGACAATCGCCGTTCCCCGCATCGACTGCCTCGCCATGAAAATCGCCGCGCTGTCCGACATCCACGGCAATCTCGCCGCGCTCGACGCGGTGCTCGACGACGTACGCCGCCGCGGCGCCGACCTGATCGTCAACCTCGGCGACATCGTATCGGGCGCGCTCCATCCGGCCGAAACGGCCGACCGCCTGATCGCGCTCGACCTGCCGACCATCAAGGGCAATCACGAACGGCAACTGCTGACCGGCGATCGCGACACGATGCGGCTGTCCGATCGCTGGGCGCACGACACGCTGCGCGACGACCATCGCGCGTGGATCGCCGCATTGCCCGAACGCCTGACGCTCGGCGACGACGTGCTGATGGTGCACGGCACGCCCGCCAGCGACCTCGCCTATTTCCTCGAAACGGTGACGCCCGACGGCTGCCGCGCGGCGACGCCCGATGAAATCGCGCGGCGCGCGGGCGACGCGCCGACCTCGCTGATCCTGTGCGGCCACACGCATGTGCCGCGCATCGCGAAGCTCGACGACGGCCGTCTGATCGTCAACCCGGGCAGCGTCGGCCTGCAGGCGTACACGGACGATCAACCGCATCCGCACCGGATCGAAACGGGCTCGCCGCATGCGCGCTACGCGATGGTGTCGCGCACGCCGGCCGGCTGGCACGCCGAATTCCACGCGGTCGAATACGACTGGCACACGGCCGCCGCCACTGCAGCAACGCGCGGCCGCGACGACTGGAGCGTCGCGCTGCGCACCGGCCGGTGCTGACGCATCGCCGCCGCCTGCCGCTCACCCTGCTACGTTCACCGGACAACCGTTTCGCCATCGACGCGCATGTGCAGCGCGACGGATGCCGCCCGTTTCGACTCGACGTCCGCGACACCCGTGACGTCTCCGCACGCGGCGTCGCATCACGCATCACGCATCACGCGGCATTCGCCAGCGTCAGCCGCGCTTCGAGTCCGCCGCCATCCGGCCGGTTGCGCAACGTGAGCGTGCCGCCCATCGCGAGCGCAAGCTGCCGCGCGATCGCGAGGCCGAGCCCCGTGCCGCCCGTCTCGCGATTGCGCGACGTCTCCACGCGCCGGAACGGTTCGAACACCGCGTCGAGCTGGTCGTCCGGAATACCGGGCCCGCGATCGAGCACCGCAATGACCGCACCGCCGCCCGGCGCCGCCTGCACGTCGATCTCGGCCGCGCCGGCGAACTTCAGCGCGTTGTCGACGAGGTTGCCGACGATCCGGCGCAGCGCCTTCGGCCGCGTGACGAGCGCGAGCGGCCCGCCGCCGTGCAGCGCGACGTCCTGCCCCGCATCCGTGTAATCGCACACGATGCTGTCGAGCAGCGCATCGAGATCGATGCGGCGCGCGGCCTCTTCCGTGCCGTGCAGCGTGCGCGCATACGCGACGCCCTCCTTCACCAGATGCTCCATCTCGAGCAGGTCCTGGCGCAGCTTCGCGCCCTGCACGTCGTCGTCCATCGTGTCGACGCGCAGCCGCATCCGCGTGATCGGCGTCTGCAGGTCGTGCGAAATCGACGCGAGGATCTGCATGCGTTCGGCCATGTACTGCGCGATGCGGTCCTGCATCGCGTTGAACGCCCGCGCGGCGCGCGCGACCTCGGATGGCCCGTCCTCGTTCAGGCGCTCGCCCTTCAGGTCGGGGCCGAGCGCGTCGGCCGCCTGCGCGAGCTGGTTCAGTGGCCGCGTCGCGAGCCGCACCGCGAGCCAGCAGCATGCGGCCAGCACCGCGAGCTGCAGCGCGAGGACGTAAGGCAGCCAGCCCGACAGCGGCACCGTCGACATCGGCTGGATGTCGATCGTCAGCGGCGAGCCGTCGGTCAGGCGCAGATGCACCTGCAGATGCTCGCGATCGCCGGGGATCGCGTTCGCGGTCAGCGGGTAGTCGCCGCCGATGCCGTCCGAGATCGAGCGCTCGACGCGCGCGGACAGTCGCGCCTCGGCTGGCGTGCCCGTCTCGCCGGGGCCGAGGATGAACGCATAGCTGCGCCGTGCGAGACGCGGCAGCCACGCGGCGCGCTGGTCGGGCGGCAGGTGGTCGAGCAGCGCGACCGAGCTCGCGACCTCGCGCTCGATGTAGCCCATCATCAGGTTGGTGGTCGCCTGGTCGCGCTCGGTCATCGTGAGCCAGAACGACAGCGTCTGCGCGAGCGCGAGGCCCACGCACAGGATCAGCGCGAGCCGCGCGAACAGCGAGCGCGGCCAGTGCCACAGGGTGCGCGCGCTCATGCGTCGCCTTCGACGGCAGTCACGGCCGACGAGAACACGTAGCCCTCGTTGCGCAGCGTCTTGATGTAGCGCGGCTCGCGCGCGCCGTCGCGCAGCCGCTGGCGCAGCCGGCTCACGAGCAGGTCGATCGACCGGTCGAACGGATCGGACTGGCGGCCCTGCGTGAGGTTGAGCAACTGGTCGCGCGTCAGCACGCGCTGCGGATTGTCGAGGAACACGCGCAGCAGCCGGTACTCGGCGCCGCTCAGCGCCACCAGCGTGCCCTCGGTGTCGAGCAGATGACGCCCCGTCGTGTCGAGCCGCCATTCGCCGAACGCGAGCATCGCGGCCGTCTCCGTCACCTGCATGCCGGGCGGCAGCATGCGCGCGCGGCGCAGCACCGAGCGGATCCGCGCGAGCAGCTCGCGCACCGCGAACGGCTTCGCGAGATAGTCGTCGGCGCCCATCTCGAGGCCGATGATGCGGTCGGTTTCCTCGCCGCGCGCGGTCAGCATCAGCACCGGCACCGTGCGGAACCTGCCGGCGCGCAGATCGCGGCACAGCGTGAGACCGTCCTCGCCGGGCAGCATCAGGTCCAGCACGATCAGGTCGGGCGCGCCGTCGTCGAGCACGTTGCGCATCTCGCGGCCGTTCGCGGCGAGCGACACGCGCATGCCGTTCTTCTCGAGGTAGTCCGCGATCAGTTCGCGGATCGCGCGATCGTCGTCGACGATCAGTACGTGGTCGATCTTGTCCATGAGTCGGTGTCGTTGTCGTGAGGTTCCGGCTGGCGATGTCCGCTTTTATACCGCACCGCGGTCACGCGTTTGTATCCCAATGTATCGCGCCGCCGCGACGACATACAACATTGCACACGCACGGCTTGCCGGACACACCGCAGATACGTCGGCGCGGCCCAATGAGGGCTGTCGAAACCTGTCCGGCCCACACGCTCGCGCGGCGGCCGGCCGAACCGGAGAATCGCCATGCTGCCCAGACTCAAGACCGCCGCCCTCGTGATCGCCCTCGCCGCCACGGCCGGGCTCGCCGCGTTCGCCGGCACCCGCGACGACGCGGGCATGACCGCCTCGCTGGCCGGCACGCCGGCGCCCGACTTCACCGGTATCGAACGCTGGCACAACAGCGCACCGCTCAAGCTCGACCAGCTGCGCGGCAAGGTCGTGCTGGTCGATTTCTGGACGTACTCGTGCATCAACTGCATTCATACGATTCCGTACGTGAACGAGTGGTACCGGAAGTATCGCGACCAGGGGCTCGTCGTGGTCGGCGTGCATACGCCCGAGTATCCGTTCGAGCGCGATGCGAAGAACGTCGCCGATGCGCTCAAGCGCTTCGGCATCCAGTATCCGGTCGCGCAGGACAACCGCTACGACACGTGGCGCGCGTACGGCAACCAGTACTGGCCCGCGCTGTACCTGATCGACGCGAACGGGAAGGTCGTCTATACGCGGTATGGCGAGGGCGGATATGACAAGACGGAGGCGGCGATTCGCGGGGCGCTGGCGCAGGCGAAGGCGGGAAACGAAACGAAGAACGCGACGCGGACGCAGTAGCGTGGGCCGGCGGGGGCACGGCTTGCGCCCCCGTGCGATTCACCGCCGCTCACCCCCGCTTCGCCTCCGCTTCCGCCAGCATCGCCTCCCCGATCGCGAGATTCCCGTTCGCGATCAGCGCGTCGCCCGCACCGCGAATATCGTCGACCGCCTTGTTCTGCCCGAGCTTGCGCTTGCCGACCAGCCGCGTGATCTCGATCTGCAGCCCGACGATCGACTGCAGCATCGTGTCGAGATAGTCCTTCGGCGCGTCGGCCATCTTCCACGGCGCCGGCTGCGACGCCTCGTGCGTGCGCGTCAGCCGCGCGACCACGCCGCGCACGAACTTCTCGTCGTCGCGCACGGTGATGCGGCCTTGTGCATGCACGGCCACGTAGTTCCACGTCGGCACCTGCCGATGCGCGACGTGCTTGCTCGGGTACCAGTTCGGCGAGATGTACGCATCGCCGGCGCGGAAGGTCACGAGCACCTCGTCGCCGTTCGCGACGTCCTGCCAGACCGGATTCGCACGCGCGACGTGCGCATGCAGCTCGTCAGGGCCGCCGTCGCCCGGCAGCAGTTCGAACGGGAGGTGGTTCGCGTCGAGCCCGCTCTTCCCGTGCGTGACCAGGGTGCCGAACGGATGCTGGACGATCAGTTCGCGCAGCACGTCGGGACGGGATTCGGCGAATTCGGCGGGGACATACATGGCGGCTCCACGGTCGGACAGGGTTCGGAGGGAACAGGCCGGGAACCGGCCCGTCATGCCCCGATTGTGATCGCTAACTGGTTTATGCTGTAGAGCCGGTTTAGAAAATTTTCAGCAGACCAGAATCATGGCCAGAACCGCCCGGATCGTCGAAATCCCGTCGCTCGGCGCGCTCGACCGCGCAGCCGGCGACCTGAGCCGCCAGCTCGCGCAGGCGTTGCGGGACGCGGTGCGCCGCGGCGACGTGCGGCCCGGCGACACGCTGCCGTCCACGCGGCTGCTCGCGGCATCACTCCAGGTTGCGCGCGGCACCGTCGTCGACGCCTATGCGCAGCTCGTCGCCGAAGGCTTCCTGGAGTCGCGCGGCGGCGCCGGCACGCGGGTCGCGAACGCGCTGGCCGAGCCATCGCCGCCAGCGGGCGACCCACCCGCCGCCCGCCAGCGCGTCGCGCACGCCGGCCTGCCCGAACCGGCCGCGACGTTCGCGCGGATCGCCCGCGAATTCCGTCCGCTGCCGGCCGTGCCGTTCGCGATCTCGGTGCCGGTCGGGCTCACCGCGCCCGACGACATCTGGCGCCGGCTCGGCAACCGGCTGCGCGCCCGCGGCGCCGGTGCGCCGTCCGGTTATGCGGATCCGCAAGGCGCGCTGCCGCTGCGCGAAGCGATCGCCGATTACGTGCGCCGCTCGCGCTCGGTGCGCTGCAGCGCCGATCAGGTCGTGATCACGAGTGGCACGCAACAGGGGCTGCACCTCGCGAGCCAGCTGCTGCTCGGCCCGAACGATCGCGCGTGGGTCGAGAATCCCGCCTATCGCGGCATCACCGCGCTGCTCGAGAGCACCGGGCGGCGCGACGCGATGGTCCGCGTGCCGGTCGACGCGGACGGCATCGACGTCGAGGCCGGCATCCATCTCGCGCCGAACGCACGTGCGGCGTTCGTCACGCCGTCGCACCAGTACCCGCTCGGGATGCCGATGAGCATGGCGCGGCGCAACGCGCTGCTCGGCTGGGCGCGTACGCATCGCGCGTGGGTGGTCGAGGACGATTACGACAGCGAGCTGCGCTACGAAGGCTATCCGTTTCCGTCGCTGCAAGGGCTCGATCCCGACCGGGTGGTCTATCTCGGCACGTTCAGCAAGATCCTGTTCCCGTCGCTGCGGCTCGGCTACGTGATCGCGCCCGACGACCTCGTGCCCGCGTTCTGCGGCGCGCGCGTGCTGATGGATCGCCACGCGCCGACCGCCGATCAGCACGTGCTCGCCGCCTTCATCGCGGAAGGCCATCTCGACCGCCACATTCGCCGCGTGCGCGGCGTCTACGCGGAACAGCGCGCGCTGCTGATCGACACGCTCGGCGCGCGGCTGCCGCGCGAACTCGCCTGGGTGCAACCGGGCGACCAGGGGATGCACGTCGTGCTGTGGCTCGCGCAAGGGATCGACGATCTCGACGTGGTGGCACGCGCCGCGCAGGCGGGCGTCGCGGTGCGCGCGGTGTCGCCGATGTTCGCGCCCGGCACCGCGCGCCCCGGGCTCGTGCTCGGCTTCGGCGGGTTCGATCGCGCGCGGGTGGAAGCGGCCGCGCAGCGGCTCGCGGACGTGGTCGGCGACGCAGCGGCCGGTAATTCGTCGGATGAATCGCGACGATTACACGGTCAAAAGTTGTCCACGGGCAACAAACGTAATCGTCTGTAACTCCTGCAAGAAAACGGGCTTTTTGGCCAGGGGCAACGCCGCGCGGTTTGCTAGGATCGCGCCTTTTCCGCTCGCGCTCCTGCCGCCGTGAATCGCTTCGTGCCGTTTCTTCGCAATCTGTGGCTTCGCTGCCGCGCCGGCGCCCGCGCGCTGGGCGCCGGCGCGTGGCATCGCCTGCGCCACCCGACGCGCCGCGGCGTCGCGTTGACGCTCGCCGCGATACCGGTGCTCGGCCTGCTGGTCCTGCTCGCGTTCGTGCCGTTCACGCCGAGCATCGGCGACATCCGCAAGGCGCGCATCGACCGACCCGCGCGCGTGCTGTCGGCCGACGGTCAGCTGATCGCCGAGTTCCGGCCCGTCAACCGCGAATGGGTGCCGCTCAAGCAGATCTCGCCGCACATGGTCAACGCGCTGATCGCGACCGAGGACCACCGCTTCTACGCGCATCACGGCATCGACTGGCGCCGCACGCTCGCGGCCGGGCTGCATACGTTCTCGGGCAGCCGCCAGGGCGGCTCGACGATCACCCAGCAACTCGCGCGCAACCTGTATCCGGATGAAGTCGGCCGCGCGCCGACGCTCACGCGCAAGATGAAGGAGCTGATCACCGCGTTCAAGATCGAGACGGTGTACAGCAAGGACGAGATCCTCGAGACCTACCTGAACACCGTGCCGTTCCTGTACAACGCGTACGGCGTCGAAATGGCCGCGCGCACCTATTTCGGCAAATCGGCGGACCAGCTCGACATCGTCGAGAGCGCGACGCTCGTCGGGATGCTGAAGGGCAACAGCTACTACAACCCGGTGCTGAATCCGGAGCGCGCGGTCCAGCGCCGCAACATCGTGCTCGCGCGGATGGCGGCGATGGGCATGCTGTCGCCGCAGCAACTCGCGAAATTGCAGCGCCGGCCGCTGCGCGTCGACTTCGAGCCGCAGACCGCGCAGCCGGGCCCCGCCCCGCACTTCGCGGTGCAGCTGCGCAAGTGGCTGATCGCCTGGGCCGACCGCAACAACTACGACCTCTACTCGGACGGCCTCGTCGTGCGCACGACACTCGATGCGCAGCTGCAGGACATGGCGACGCAAGCGCTGACGCAGCAAACCGATCGCCTGCAGGCGATCGCCGACAGCGCGTGGCACAACCCGTCCGGCTGCGGACTGCGCAACGACCTGTTCCGCGGCTTCATCCGGCAGACGCCCGACTATCGCGCTGCGCGCGACGCGGGGCTCGCCGATGCGGCGGCGCTGAAGCAACTCGGCGCGAATCGCGCGTTCATGCGCGCGCTGTGCGAGCGCAAGACGCAGGTCCAGGCCGGCTTCGTCGCGATCGATCCGCGCAATGGCGCGATCCGCGCGTGGGTCGGCAGCCCCGATTTCGGCAGCGAGCCGTTCGATCACGTCGTCCAGGCGCGGCGCCAGCCGGGCTCGACGTTCAAGCCGTTCGTCTATGGCGCCGCGTTCGCGGACGGGATGCGGCCGGGCGATACGTTCGTCGATCGCTCCGTCGCGATCCCGATCGGCGCGCACGCGGTGTGGCGACCGACCGATGCCGAGCCGCCGACGGACGCGCCGATGACGCTGCGCGACGCGCTTGCCCTGTCGCGCAATCGCATCACCGCGCAGGTGATGCAGCGCGAAGGCGCGCCCAGGGTCGCGCAGATCGCACGCGCAATGGGCGTGCGCGACAGCCCGCTCGACGCGGTGCCGTCGCTCGCGCTCGGTACGAGCCCCGTCACGCTGAAGGAAATGGTGTCCGCGTACGGGACGATCGCGAATCGCGGCGTGTATGTCGCGCCGCAGATGATCACGCGCATCGAGGATCGCGACGGCAAGGTGCTCGCCGCATTCGGCAGCGCGCTGCCCGAACGCGCGTTACCGGTGGCCGCGGCCCAGACGCTGGTCGACGTGATGCGCGGCGTCGTCGATTACGGGACCGGTGCCGACATCCGCTCGCGCTACGGGATTCGCATCGACGTCGCGGGCAAGACCGGCACGACGCAGGACAATACGGACGGCTGGTTCATCCTGATGCATCCGCAACTGGTGGCCGGCGCGTGGGTCGGCTTCGACGACGGCAGCGTGACGCTGCGCAGCGACTACTGGGGTGCAGGGGCGCACAGCGCGTTGCCGATCGTCGGTACGTTCTACGATGCGGCGCTGCGTGCGAGTGCGATCGATCCGCATGCGCAGTTCTCGCCCGACTTCCGGCCGCGCAGCGCACCGGCGCCGGCACCGAGGCGGCGTCCGCACCCCGGCCTGTTCGACTGGTTGAAAATTTTCCGCTGATCGTGCCGCCGGCGGTCAACGCCGGCGCGCATGACGGTTGCCCGTATTGCCGAAGCGTCTGCCCGTCGCATCATGCGCGCGGCCGGCCGATAGGGCTGGCGACGCGTTCAATCCGCCGCGAGCGTCGCGGCCAGTGCGTCGAACTCCGGCGCCCACGCCGCGCGCCACGCGGCCTTCGTCTGGTCGTCGACCCACGCGCCGTCGATCCCGTTCAGCATGAATTGCTTCAGGTCGGCGACCGTGAAGCCGAAATGGCTGAACATCAGCTCCCACGCCTCGGACGGATTCACCTTGTGCAGCGTCGGATCGTCGGTGTTCGGATGGATCTTCAGCCCGAGGCCCGGCATCTTGCGCATCGGATGCCGCTCCGCCCATTGCTCTGGCGGCAGCGTGCGGAGGTAGTACGAATTCGTCGGCACGACCGTGAAGACGATCCCGCGTTCCGCATAGCGCGCGCACAGCTCGGGGTTGTCGACGATTGTGTAGCCGTGGTCGACGCGATCGACGTGCAGCAGATCGACGGCCGTCTCCACGTTGCGCCACGGCATCCCGAACTCGCCCGCGTGCGCGGTGGTGCGGAACCCGGCCGCACGCGCGTCGCGATACGCCTTCCAGAACAGTTCCGGCGGCCGGTCGTTCTCGCGATAGTCGATCCCGATCCCCGCGACTTCGTCCGCGCGATGCGCCTTCATCCAGTCGACGATCGCGACCGCTTCGTCCGGATCCTGCTCGCGGTCGATGCTCGGAATCAGGCTGGCGCCGATCCCGAAGTCGCGCGCGGCATCGCGAATCGCCGTGACGATCGCGGCTTGCGCATCCGCATACGGAATGCCCGACACGCGCACCGTGCCCGTCGGATTCCAGAAGAATTCCGCATGCCGGACGTTGTGCGCGGCCGCATCCTCGAGATACTCGTACGCGATCCGCCGCAGGTCGTCGGGCCGCGTGAGCAGGAATTTGTCGAGCGCACGCAGCACGTGCAGCACGCCGACCGGCTTTTCGCCGCGCGCATAGAACGCGTCGATCTCCGCGCGCTCGATCGGCGCGCCGCTGCGCTCCGCGAGCGCGACGAACGTGTCGTGCCGCACCGCGCCGAGCAGGTGGCAATGCAGCTCGACCTTCGGCAGCGCGTGGAAGAAAGCCCGATGGACGGGCGTGATCTCGATGCCCGTGCGCGCGGCCGGGACGTTGCCTGGTGTTCCCTTCATTTCAGTCTCTTGTGCGGTAGTGTCGATGCGTCGCGAAAGCCGTCGCTCAGTGCGGCTTCACGACGGTCCAGAAGTAATAGCCGAGCGGCAGCGCGAGCACGACGAGCCCCCACGACACGTCGCGCCGGCGGCCGGCCAGCAGCTTGACGAGCACGTAGCACAGCAGCCCGCCGGCAATGCCGGTGCCGAAGCTGTTCGACATCAGCGTGAGCAGCACCATCGACATCACGGGCAGTGCATCGGTGAAGTCGTCGAAATGCGTATGACGGATCGTCGCGAACATCGACAGCCCGATCAGGATCAGCGCCGGCGCGGTCGCCTCCTTCGGGATCGCGAGCGCGACCGGCACGAACAGCAGCATCGCGGCGAACAGCACGGCCGCGGCCAGCGACGACAGCCCGCTGCGGCCGCCGGCCTCGACGCCCGCCGCCGATTCGATCAGCGCGGTCAACGCGGGAATGCCGAACACGGGGCCGAGCGTCGCGGCGAGCGAGTCGACCAGGAACGGCCGGTTGATGTTCGGCAGGTTCCCCTGTTCGTCGAGCAGGTTCGCCTTCGCGCCGACCGCGAGCGCGGTGCCAAGGGTCGAGAAGAATTCCGCCGCGAAGAACGCGAACAGGTACGGCGCGGCCGCGAGGGTCAGCGCGCTGCGGATGTCGAGCTTGAACGCGATCGGCGCGATGCCGTGCGGCAGCGACACGAACGACGCCGGCAAGTGCGTGACGCCGAGCGGCACGCCTGCCGCGGCCGCGACGAGCATCGCGATGAGGATCGCGCCGGGCACCTTGCGCGCCTGCAGCACGATCGCGACCGCGAGGCCGATCAGCGCGACGAGCGCGCCCGGCCGCGAGAAGTCGCCGAGCGCGAATGCGTTGGTCTTCGCGTTCGCGACGACCATCCCCGCATTGCGCAGCCCGAGCATCGTCACGAACAGGCCGATCGACGCGCCGAGCCCGAGCTTGATCTGCACCGGAATCAGCCGCATCACGACACCGCGCGCGCCGAAGATCGTCAGCAGGAAGAACAGCACGCCCGACACGCACGCGATGCCGAGGCCCGTCTGCCAGCCGACGTGTTCCGTCGTCGCGAGCGTCACGCCGACGATCACCGAGCCGCCGATGCCGGGGCCGACGAGGAACGGCAGGTTCGCATAAAGCCCCATCAGCGTGGTGAACAGCACGAACACGATGATCGTCGCGGTCGTCGCCGCGCCGCGCTCCATCCCGCCCGTCGCGAGCAGCGACGGGATCACGACGAGCAGGTACGCGGCCGCAAGAAACGACGTGATGCCCGCGATCGCCTCGGTGCGCACGCTCGTGCCGCGCGCCGCGAGCGCGAAGCGCCGTTCGAGCCAGTGGGCCGGCGTGCGCGCCGGCATCGTGTCAGTCGCTGACATGGTGATTCTCCTGTGATTCCGATTATTGTCCTGTGCCGGCTCGCGCGGCGCGGTCTTATACTGCCGCGTACCGCCTCCCGACCTTACCGTTCCGATGTCGTCCGATCGCTCGTCGCTGCTGCCCGCACTCACGTTGCGGCAGGTCCAGCACTTCGTCGTCCTTGCGCATGTGCGCAGCTTCACGCAGGCCGCGCAGGCGCTGTCGCTCACGCAGCCCGCGCTCACGGCGTCGATCCGCCAGATCGAGTTCCTGCTCGGCGGGCGCCTGTTCGCGCGCTCCGCGCACCGGCTCACGCTGACCACCGCCGGCGAGGCCGTGCTGCCGCTCGCCGAACGTCTGCTGAACCAGGCGCGCGGCACCTTCGACGACATGACGCGGCTGATCGGCGAACGCATCCAGACCGTGCGGATCGCCTTCATCCCGTCGGTCGCTGGCCGCCTGTTGCCCGCGCTCAACGCGCTGCGCGGCACGCATCCGGCGCTGCGCTTCACGCTCACCGACTTGCCCAACAGCGCACTCGTCGAAGCCGTGCGCGACAGCGTCGCGGATCTCGGCATCGGCGTGCGCGAGCCCGACGGCGACGACGGCACGCTGCGCTACCAGCAGCTCTTCGAGGACGAGATCGTGATCGTCGTGCGGCGTGACGATCCGCTCGCGGGCGCGAAGAGCGTGACGTGGGCGAAGCTCGTCGATCGCGAGCTGGCCGTGTTCGTGCGCGGCAGCGTCAGCGAATCGCTGCATCGCACCGGCGGCGCAGAGCGGCTGCGCCTGAACGTCGCGTACCGGATGGAGTACACCGAGCCGCTGTACGCGCTCGCGCGCAACGGTCTCGCGACCGCCGTGCTGCCGAGCCTCTACACGATGCATCTGCACGATCCCGAACTCGTCGCGCTGCGCGTCGAGAAACCGCGCGTCACGCGCGCGATCTCGCTGATCTCGCTCGCCGCCGACGATCGCGGCCCGCACGTGCGCACCTGCCGCGAGTGGATCGCGAAGCACATCTGATCCGGTTCGCCGCACGGCACGTCGCGTCGTTCAGGGCAGCTTCGCGATGCGCTCGACGAGCGTCGTGTAGAAGCGGTCCGCATCGACCTCGTTGATCCACGTCGCGTTCGCCGCCCGGCCACTGCGCCCGTTCCAGTCGACCACCGTCTCGCCGAGCGTCCACTGCCCGGTCGTCTCCACCACGACGTTCACCTTGCGACCGGTGAACAGCGTCGGATCGACGAGATAGCCGACTGCCGTCGGGTCGTACATCGGTGCGTCGTCGACACCACGACGCTTCTTGTTGTACGCGAGCTCGGCGTCCATGATGTCGGCGACGATCGCGCCGCAGCGGTTGCCGAGCGCGCGGAACGGCGCGACGCGCGCCGGCGTGATCGGCGCCTTCACCGCGACGTCGCGCGGCAGCACGACGATCGGCACGCCACTGCCGAACACGACTTCGGCCGCCTGCGGATCGACATAGATGTTGAATTCGGCGGCCGGCGTGATGTTGCCGCGCTCGAAGAACGCGCCGCCCATCAGCACGATTTCGCGCAACGCGCCGCGGGTCTGCGGTGCCTCGACCAGCGCGGTCGCGATGTTCGTCAGCGGGCCGAGCGCACACAGCGTCACGCTATTCGGCGCTGCCCGGCTCAGCGTATCGACGAGATACGACACCGCGTGGCCGGGCGCGAGCGGCGCGCGCGGGTCGTGCAGCGCGACGCCTTCGAGGCCGGTCTTGCCGTGCACGTTCGCGGCCGTCACGAGCTCGCGCACGAGCGGGCGCGGGCAGCCCGCGTAGACCGGCAGCGTCTTCGTGCGGCCGGCCCAGTCGCGGATGATCCGCGCATTGCGTTCGGTCAGGTCGAGCGGCACGTTGCCTGCCACGGCGGTCAGCGCGTGCACGTCGAGGCGGTCCTGCGCGCCCAGCGCGAACAGGATCGCGATGGCGTCGTCCTGCCCCGGGTCGGTATCGATGATCACCGTGCGGCGCGCGGCGTCGCCGGCCGCGAACGCGCCCGTTTCGGGCAGCAGCGCGGTGCCGGCCAGCGCGGCGGACAGTTTCAGGAAGGTGCGGCGGGATGCGATCGGATGGGTCATGGTCGGTCGGGCTCAGAAAACGTGCCGGACGCCAAGCGTCGCCATCATCTGGCGCGTGCCGGTCGAGCGTGCGTACGCGAAGATCTGCGCATGGTCCGTGTCGCCAGCCGCCTGCTGCGCAATCACCGTCAGCGCGACGTCGGTGCGTTTCGACAGGAAGTAATCGGCCTGCAGGTTCACCTGGTGCCATTTCGGCCGCTTGTCGATCACGTCGTACTTGCCGTTCGTGAACGCATACGCGGCGCCGAGAAAGAGCTGCGGCGTCATCGTGTAGACGACGTTCACGCCGAGGTTCTGCAAGTGCAGGTGCGAATTGTCGAGGTAATCGTAGCGCACGTCGGTGAACATCGCCGCGAACTGCGCGCGGCCGATCGTATAGAAGCCGCCCGTGCCCGCGATCCGCTGCCGGCTGGCATAAGCCGCCGGCGTCATCGCGCTCTTGCTGAAGATCAGCAGCGGCGACGCATAGTCGTTCGCGATCGCGCCGTCCTGGTTCGTCGCGCTGTACGGGTGGTTGTACTGCGCGTAGACCGCGCTCCAGCGCAGCGGGCCACGCTCGTAGCCGAGGCCGAAGCTGTATGCGCTGTTGTTCGCGAAGCCCGTCGCATTGCTGAAGCCGTACAGCGCCGTGAACTTCAGCCCGTAGTAGACGGGGCTCACGTACTTCACCGAGTTCTGCACGCGGATGTCGTTGTAGCCGTTGTCGTTGTCGCCGATGTTCACGCCGTTGCTCGCGATGATCACGGGCCCGATGTAGTCGTGGATCGCGTCGTACTGGCGGCCGAAGGTCAGCGACCCGTAGGTGCGGTCGGCGAGGCCGACGTAGGCCATGCGCCCGAACTCGCGGCCGTTCTGCGCGGCCGTGCCCGTCATCACGTTGAAGCCGTTCTCGAGCTGGAAGATCGCCGACAGCCCCTGCCCGAGGTCCTCCTTGCCCTTCAGCCCCCAGCGCGGGTTCTGGTTCGTGCCGGACAGCGCCTGCCAGGCGTTCTTGCCGCCCTGGTTGGTCGCGTACCCGACGCCGGCCGAGATGAGACCGTACAGCGTGATGCTGCCTTGCGCACCGGCATGGGTCGCGAAGGCGCCGAGCATCGCGAGCGGAGCGAGCTTGTAGAGAGTTTTCATGCGGGTCGTGTGGTCGATGGTGGCCCAGGCGCGGCAGGGTTCCGCGAAACTGGACGCCACTATACGAACCGCGGCCGGATAATAAAAGTTTGCTTTTCTTATGTCTCAATAAAACGAATTTATTCTCATCCTTGCGTCTCCCGCGCTGACGGACCGGCTGCCGTCAGTCCGCCGTGTCGCCGCTCTTCGGCAGCTTCGACCATGCGTTGCGTCCCGGCGCCGGCGACCAGGCCGGACGCGTCTTGCGCGCGCTGTCGATCACGACCAGGTAGCGGCCGGCGATCGGCGTGATGTCGCGATCGTGGCGCAGCACCCAGAGCGACTTGCCGGCTTCGACGCGTGCCTGATAGTCGTCGTCGAGAATGCCGTGCCGGTCGAGGAACGTGTTCAGCGAAGCCGGGATTCGCACGCAACCTTTCGAGTGCCGGATGCCGAGCAGCGGCTCGAGGCGATCGGGGTCGCTCGCGTGCATCTGGAAGCGCATCGGCGACGTGCCGCCCTTGCCCCAGCCACGCTCACCGTCCACCCAGCCGAAGTCGTAGATGCGCATGTCGCGCTTGCCGTAGCCGCGAATGCCGTTGTCGTTCGTCGTGCCTTCCGCGCGGAAGTCCATGTTGTCGGGCGAATGATGGAACACGCCGAGCGGCGTCACGAAGTGATCGTACTTGCCGGGCCAGCCGGTGCCGACCGGCGACGCACCGATGATCAGCCACGCATTGGCCGGCGTCGCGCGGAAGTAGATGAACAGCGCCTGCACGTTCGGCGCGCGGTCGACCATCGCGACGTACTCGCCGGCCAGGTCGCCGAGGTCCCCATCGGCGAGGGTATTCTGAAGGCGGTCGCCGTACGCGCGCTGTTCGTTCGCGGGCACGTTCAGGCGCCGCGTGACTTCCTGCGAGAAGCGCTTGCGCATGTCGATCGCACGCGCGGTCGCGCTCTTCGCTTCCTCGGCGGACAGCGGCGGGTGCCGGCGCGGCGGGGTCGGCACGGGCGCCTCGGCTTCGCTCGCCGGCGTGCCGGAAGCGGCCGATGCGGGCGATGCGGGCGATGCAGGTGATGCAGCCGACGCCGGCGATGCAGTGGACGCGGCGGAAGCCCCCGATGCCCCGCTGGCCGGCCACGCATGATGCGCGGCGGATGCCGCGGATGACGGCGCTGCCCCCGCCGGCACATGCGCGGGCGAAGCCGGATGCGCGGGCGATACAGTTGATGAGGATGACGTAGCAGTGGACGACGGCACGTCGGACGCGGCAAAGGCTGGCCGCTCGACAAGCACGGAGATCGGGAGAGCGGCCGCGAGCCACACGGATGCGGCAGCTGCGAGGATACGGCGACGCGGCTTGGGAACCCGCCGCGCCTGGTCGGAAAACGTCATGCGATCGAAGCCATCGGCAAAGCCAGCCGCCGCACGTTGCGAACGGCGCATCTTCCGCACGAGCCATCGATACGCCGAAGGCACGCGTGAGCCCGGCGCCGACGCCTCTTCGCGGTGGATCCGTTCGCAGTGCAATGCGTTGGGTCCGATGGCGGCTAATGAGTCGTCAGATCTTTCATTCTACCCGCGCGGACAACGATCGGCAGGGCCGAACCGCCGGTTTTGCGGCGGTTTTGCGCTTCGTCACGCCTTGTTTCAACTCGTTGCCGCTTGCTTCGCCGCCGCATGGCAGACTGTTTCGTTGGACATTCCCGGCAACATCACACTGCGGCAATGCGCCCGCATGCCGCACGCGGCACACGAGCGCGCCACCACCGCCTACTTCGAAATGGTTTCGAGCGCGATGCCTTTCGTGCGCGGCCCCATGAAGCCGATCGCGGCCATCACGATCATCATCGCGCCGGCGATGAACGAGAACACGCCGAACGTGCCGAAGCCCTTCAGCACCGCCGCGATCACGAATGACGAGAAGATCGCCGAGAAGCGGCTCCACGAATAGACGAAGCCTACCGCGCGCGCGCGGATCGACGTCGGGAACAGTTCGGCCTGGTACGCATGGTAGCTGTACGACATGATGTTGCTCGCGAGCGTGAGACCGATGCCGAGCACGATCAGGAACGCACCCGCCGTCGTCTGGCTGAACAGCAGCCCGCAGACGACGATCGCCGCCGCCATCGCGACGATCACCGACTTGCGCTCGAAGCGGTCGGCGATCACGAGGCCGATCAGCGGACCGAGCGGCGCCGCGAGCGCGATCACGCTCGAATACATGAGGCTCGACGTGACCGTGATGCCCTGCTTGATCAGCAGCGTCGGCACCCAGTTCGCGAAGCCGTAGAAGCCGACCGTCTGGAACACGTTGAAGATCGTCATCATGATCGTGCGGCTGCGATACGGCGGCACCCACATGTCGCGGAAGCTGCCGCGCGGCGGCACGGGCTCGGCCGGCGCGGGCGGCGGCAGCGGCCGGCCGTATTCGGCTTCGACCTTCGCCTCGAGCAGGCGCATGATGCGGTCGGCTTCGTCGACGCGGCCCTGCTGCGCGAGCCAGCGCGGGCTTTCGGGCAATGCGCGGCGAATCCACCACACGAACAGCGCGCCGTGCGCACCGATCAGCACGACCCAGCGCCAGCCGTCGAGGCCGAGCGGCGCGTGCGGCACGAGCAGGTACGCGAGGAACGCGACCACCGGCACCGCGACGAACCCGACCGCCTGCTCGCACGCGAACGCGCGGCCGCGGATCTGCTTCGGCACGAGTTCGGAGATATACGTGCCGATCGTGACCATCTCGACGCCGAGGCCGAGACCGACGACGAAGCGCCAGAAGTTCAGCCCGCCTGCCGTGTCCTGGAACGCCATCACGACGTTGGCGGCCGTGTACCACAGCAGCGACCACGTGAAGATCGCGCGGCGGCCGAAGCGGTCCGCGAGGAAGCCGCATGCGATCGTGCCGATGAAGAGGCCGGCGAACAGCGCGGCGATGAAGCTCGCGACGCCCGTGGTGCCGAACAGGCCGTGCGTCGTCGCGGACAGGATCCCGCTTTTCACGAGGCCCGGCGCGACGTAGCCGCTGTACAGCAGATCGTAGAGTTCGAAGAAGAAGCCGAGGCTCAGCAGCACGACGAGTTTCCAGACGCTGCGGGTCGGCGGCAGGCGGTCGAGGCGGGCCGATATCGAGCCGGCGTCGATGGAAGAGGACGAGGCGGCTGCCTGTGGAAAGCTGTCCGTTGAGACCATCGTGGTCGTGTCTCCTGATCGTGTCGTGTGTTGTTGTCCGGCGGCAGCGGGCCGCCGTCGGGCGATTCGCTGCATTGTACCGGCACGCCGCGCGGGCCGCGTCACGTGGCGAACCGGTTCGGATAGCCCGTTTTCACGCCGGACAATGTGTAAATTGCGTAACCGTCTGTCGGATCCGCCAGGTTCGCCGGCATCGCGAGAGACCGCTGTCCAACCGCGGCCGCAACCGGCACGGCCCCGTCGGCAAGGGCACACCGGGCCATCGCGAGCCCGCGCGGGCAACCCGGTGCGCGGCGGGCAGGCGCGCAATCGGCGTCACCGCGGTCGCCATGCCCCGGTAACATGCTACCGGGTCAACTCCCGGCTTCCGGCCGCCTTTCGGCGCCCGGCATTGTCGGCAAAACGTAAGCATTCCATGTCCATGCAACGACTATCCACGTACGCACGCCGGATCGCGCTGTTCGCACTGCTGCAGTTCGCGGCGCTCGCGACCGCGTCGGCGTTTCCGGCTGCCGCCTCCGCGCCGACCGCGAGCGGCGTCGGCGTCCCGGTGCCGACCATTTCGCTGAGCGACGCGGTGGCGCAGCTCAAGCAGATGCAGGGGCAACAGGACCGCATCAAGCAGCAGACGTCGAACGCGACCAACAGCAAGGAGCTCGACGAACTCGGCGACGCGACCCAGGAACTGAGCGCCGACGTCGACAAGCTGCAGAGCCAGCTCGCACCGCAGCGCACGCAAGTCCAGGCGCAGCTCGACGTGCTCGGCCCGCCGCCGGCCCCGGGCGCATCGCCCGAAACGCCCGCGGTCGCGCAACAGCGGGCGACGCTGAATGCGCGCAAGACGCAAATCGAAGCAGCGCTGAAGCAGGCGGCGGACCAGAAGACCAACCTCGCGAACCTGAACGACCAGTTCGCGAAGCTGCACCGCAGCCTGCTGAAGAATCAGCTCGCGTTCCGTTCGGGCAGCATCTTCGGCGCGCAATTCTGGCTGCCGCTGTTCCACCTGTCACCGGACGATGTCCAGCGGCTCGACGACTTCAACGACGAACTGCGCGACATGCTGCGCTCGTCGTGGACACCGGGACAGCGTGCACTCACCACGCTGCTGATGATCGCCGCGCTCGCTGTCTGGCTCGGCGGCCGCCGCATCCTCGAACGCGGGCTCGCGTGGGTCTGCCTGAACCGCCTGCCGCCCACCCGGCTGCGGCGCAGCGCACTGGCGCTGGCGACGGCGTTCTCGACGCTGCTGGCTACCGCGGTCGCCGTCCAGATCCTCTATCTCGCGCTCGCCCGCCACTACGCGCTCACGCCTTCGATGAGCGATCTGTGGGATCAGTTCGCGAAGCTCGCCGTGACCTGCGCGCTGATCGCCGGCCTCGGCCGCGCGCTGCTCTGCACGAAACATCCGTCGTGGCGGCTGCCGGCGCTCGCCGATCCCGTCGCGCTCGCGATGCGGCCGTTTCCCGGCGTGCTGGCCGCGCTGCTGCTGATGTCCGGCACGCTCGAATCGATCAACCGGATCGTCGATACCAGCCTGTCCGTCACGCTGTTCGGCCGCGGGATCGTCTCGCTCGTCGTCGCGCTGACCGTCGGCGCGTCGCTGTTGCGCGCGAACCGCGAGCGCGCCGCGCTCGCGGCCGCCGGCGAATCGCCCGAGCAACGCTCGACGCTCGCGGGTCTGATCCATGCCGGCGTCACGCTGGCGATTATCGTGTCGCTGATCGCGCTCGTGATCGGCTACATCACGGTCGCGCGGTTCATCACCTACGAACTCGTGTGGTTCGAGCTGGTCCTGTGCAGCATCTACATCCTGACGCAACTGACGCGCGACGCGAGCGAAAGCCTGTTCTCCGCGAACCTGTCGACCGGCCAGCAGATCAAGCACCTGTTCGCGCTCGACGACAAGCATCTCGAACAGGCGCACACCGTCGTGTCCGGCCTGGGCACGAGCCTGCTGATGCTGGTCGCGGCCATCGCGCTGCTGACGGGCGGTTTCGGCACGACGCCGAGCGACCTGCTCGACAGCGCGATCGCGATGATCGGCGGCCAGCGGCTGCAGAGCCTGAACATCATGCCCGACCGGATCATGAACGCGGCAATCGGGTTCGCGATCGGCTTCTACCTGCTGCGCTCGGTGCGCCGCTGGCTCGACAACGAGTTCATGCCGGCGCTCGGCATGGACGCGGGGATGCGCGTATCGCTGGTCACGCTGTTCGCCAACGTCGGCTACGTGCTGCTCGTGCTGATGACGCTGGGGCTGCTTGGCGTCAAGTGGAGCAACCTCGCGTGGATCGTCAGCGCGCTGTCGGTCGGTATCGGTTTCGGCCTGCAGGAGATCGTGAAGAACTTCGTGTCGGGGCTGATCCTGCTGACCGAGCGGCCGGTGAAGGTCGGCGACATGGTCAGCATCGCGGGCGTCGAAGGCGACATCCGCCGCATCAACGTGCGCGCGACCGAGATCCAGCTCACCGACCGCTCGACCGTGATCGTGCCGAACTCGCAGCTGATCTCGCAGAACGTGCGCAACGTGACGATGGGCAACAGCACGCAAGGCGTCGCGACGCTGATGCTGACGTTCCCGCTGAACACCGACCCCGAGCAGGTGCGCGACCTGCTGCTCGATGCGTATCTCGAACACCCGGCGATTCTCGACAAGCCGGCGCCGTCGGTCACGTTCAGCCAGCTGACACCGGAAGGGATCACGCTGAGCGTGACGGGCTACGTGGCGAGCCCGCGGATCGCGAGCACGACGAAGAGCGACCTGCTGTTCGAGATCCTGAAGCAGTTGCGCGCGGCGCAGATCACGCTGTCGACACCGCAGATGCTGGTCGTGCAGAACCTGCCGGCGGGCGACGGTTCGACGCGACATGAACCGTAAGTGAGTCATTGAGCGTGCGGTCGCTCCGATCGATCATCGCGGCGCCCGCAGCGCCGGAAACGACAAGGGCCGGTTACCGCTTCCGCGGCAACCGGCCCTGTTCATTCGACCGTCAAGGCGCCCTCCCGGGCGCCCCGCATCACACGTCGAACTTCACCCCTTGCGCCAGCGGCAGCTGACGGCTGTAGTTGATCGTGTTCGTCGCACGGCGCATGTACGCCTTCCACGCGTCCGAACCCGACTCACGGCCGCCGCCCGTTTCCTTCTCGCCGCCGAACGCGCCGCCGATCTCCGCGCCGCTCGTGCCGATGTTCACGTTGACGATCCCGCAATCGCTGCCCGCCGCCGACATGAACTGCTCGGCCTCGCGCATGTCGTTCGTGAAGATTGCCGACGACAGGCCTTGCGGCACTGCGTTGTGCACGTCGATCGCGTCTTCGAAGTCGTCGTAGACCATCACGTAGAGAATCGGCGCGAACGTCTCGCGCTCGACCACCGCCGATTGCTTCGGCATCCGCACGATCGCCGGACGCACGTAGTAAGCATCCGCGTGGCCGACGTCGACGCGCTCGCCGCCCTTCACTTCGCCGCCCTGCTCGCGCGCATCGGCCAGCGCTTTCTGCATCGCGTCGAACGACGCACGGTCGACCAGCGGACCGACGAGCGTGCCTTCCTCGAGCGGGCTGCCGACCTTCACCGACACATAGGCCTTCTCGATGCGCGGCAGCAGTTGCTCGACCAGGCTGCGATGCACGATCAGGCGGCGCAGCGTCGTGCAGCGCTGGCCGGCCGTGCCGACCGCCGCGAACGTGACCGCGCGCACCACGAGGTCGAGGTCGGCGCTCGGCGCGACGATCATCCCGTTGTTGCCGCCGAGCTCGAGGATGCCGCGCGCAAGACGCTGGCTCAGCACCTTCGCGACTTCCTGGCCCATCCGCACGCTGCCCGTCGCGCTGACGACCGGCACCTTCCTCGACGACGTCAGCACCTCGCCGACATCGCGCATGCCGAGCACCAGCTGGCTCAGGCCCTTCGGCGCGACGCCCGGATGGGTCTTCTCGAATTCGCGGATCGCCTTCTCGAGCAGCACGTGGCAGGCAATCGCGGTGAGCGGCGTCTTCTCCGACGGCTTCCACACGACCGAATCGCCGCATACGAACGCGAGCGCCGCATTCCACGCCCACACCGCGACCGGGAAGTTGAACGCCGAGATCACGCCGCACACGCCGATCGGGTGCCACGTCTCCATCATCCGGTGGCCCGGGCGCTCGGACGCGATCGTCAGGCCGTAAAGCTGGCGCGACAGGCCGACCGCGAAATCGCAGATGTCGATCATTTCCTGCACTTCGCCGAGCCCTTCCGACGTGATCTTGCCGGCTTCGAGCGTGACGAGGCGGCCCAGCTCGGCCTTGTGCTCACGCAGCACGTTGCCGAACACGCGCACGAGTTCGCCGCGCACCGGCGCCGGCACCGTGCGCCACTTGAGGAATGCGTCGTGCGCGGCGTCGATCTTGCGCTCGGCGTCGGCGGGCGAGTCGACCGCCAGCGTCGCGAGCGTCGCGCCGTCGAGCGGCGAACGCGCGGTCAGCGCAGTGCCTTTCCACTGGGCGAGATCGATGTCGAGCGCGGCAAGAATGTCGTTGAATTGCATCACTTCCTCTTCAGGGACAGATTGATCGGTGCGGCGGCGACGCCGCCCGCGTGATTCGATTGGAGCGCGTTCGCGCGCCTTGTGCAAGCGGATGCGCAGCTCGGCAGGCCCGGTGCGCCGCGCCGCCACCGGAAATCCGGCCGGACGGCGCGCCCCCGCCTCGCGAGGCAGGATCCATGAGACACATTGTCGGTGGCCGCAAGCCGGGCCGCTATTGATATTAACTCACGACTTCATTCCCAAAACGCAACACCGGGGCAGGACGAATCCGCCCGTTTCGGCACGGGTATCGGACGTGTCCAGGGCCGATGGCCGGGCCGCCGCGCCGGTTGCGGCGCGCTGCAACTTGATGACAAAGCCGCATCACCCAGTGCGGAAATATCGTTTGCCGACCATGCGGCGGCCCCACACAATCGGGGCGGCGTCGAGGTGCACCGCACCCGGCGCACCGACGGCCGCCAGCAGCGGCCGGACGACAGACGAAGGCGACACGCGTCGCGGCCCGGCCGATCGCGGCCCGCCCGATCCGGATCGGGCCCGCGAAGCATCGCCGCTGCCCGGCTGGCGGCCGGCGACGCATCGCACTTCGTAGCCAAAAAACAATCCCGGAGACAGCGCCCAGCACCCGCCATGCATCCAGATGCCCGCCCCGACTCGCCCCGTCCGTCCGGCCCGCCGCCCGCGAAGCCGTCCCTCCACCGTGCGCTGCAGGCACGCCATCTGCGTATGATCGCGATCGGCGGCTCGATCGGCACGGGCCTGTTCGTCGCGTCCGGCGCGTCGATCTCGCAGGCCGGCCCCGGCGGCGCGATGCTCGCGTACATGCTGATCGGCCTGATGGTCTACTTCCTGATGACGAGCCTCGGCGAAATGGCCGCGTTCATGCCGGTGTCGGGCTCGTTCGCGACCTACGGCGCGAAATTCGTCGACGAAGGCTTCGGCTTCGCGCTCGGCTGGAACTACTGGTACAGCTGGGCCGTGACGCTCGCCGTCGAACTCGTCGCCGCGCAGCTCGTGATGCACTACTGGTTTCCGCACGTGCCGGGCGTCTGGTGGAGCGCGATCTTCCTCACGCTGATCTTCGCGCTCAACGCACTGTCGGTGCGCGGCTTCGGCGAAGCCGAATACTGGTTCGCGCTGATCAAGGTGCTGACGGTCCTCGCGTTCGTCGGCGTCGGCCTGCTGATGATCTTCGGCATCATGCAGGGCGGCCCGAGCGCGGGCTGGGCCAACTTCACGATCGGCGACGCGCCGTTCGCGGGCGGCTGGGCAACGATGCTCGGCGTTGCGATGATCGCGGGCTTCTCGTTCCAGGGCACCGAAATGATCGGCGTCGCGGCCGGCGAATCGGAGAACCCGCGCACGACGATCCCGCGCGCGGTCAGCCAGATCTTCTGGCGGATCCTGCTGTTCTACGTGTTCGCGATCTTCGTGATCGGCGTGCTGATTCCGTACACCGACCCGAGCCTGTTGAAAAGCGACGTGACCGACATCGGCGTGAGCCCGTTCACGCTCGTGTTCCGCCACGCGGGCCTCGCGTTCGCGGCCGGCGTGATGAACGCGGTGATCCTGACGGCCGTGCTGTCGGCCGGCAACTCGGGCATGTACGCGTCGACGCGGATGCTCTACAACCTCGCGGTCGAAGGCCGCGCGCCGAAGCTGTTCGCGAAGCTGTCGCCCGGCGGCGTGCCGCGCAACGCGCTGTACGCGACGACCGCCGTCGGCGCGCTGTGCTTCCTCACGTCGCTGTATGGCGACAAAACCGTCTACCTGTGGCTGCTGAACACGTCGGGCATGGCTGGCTTCATCACGTGGCTCGGCATCGCGGTCAGCCACTACCGGTTCCGCAAGGGGTTCCTGAAGCAGGGCTATCGGCTCGACCAGTTGCCGTACCGGTCGAAGTGGTTCCCGTTCGGCCCGCTGTTCGCGTTCGCGTTGTGCGCGATCGTCGCGCTCGGCCAGGACTACCAGGCGTTCCTCGCCGACAGGATCGACTGGGCCGGCATCGCCGCGACCTACATCGGCCTGCCGTTCTTCCTCGTGATCTGGCTCGGCTACGCGCTGGTGCGCAAATGCCGCCTCGTACGCCACGAGGACATGGAGATCGCGCCGTGGATCGCGCGCAACGCGGCGCCCGACGCCACGGAGAAGGCCGACGCCGGCTATCCGGCCTACGTCGCCAGCCCGGCCAACCCGACGCCGGGCGCCTGATGCGCGACCGCGCCGGCCGCTGCCCGGCCGCGGCGGCCGGCGCGCTGAAAACCCCATTCGACGCGGCGCGCGCGTTCAGGCAAGATCGACGCGCGCCGCCCGTTTTTCCGCCGTTACGAGTCACCGAAAACGCATGCAGAACTTCTACGAAGCCACCGTTACCCGCCAGCCCTACCCGCAACTGACCGGCACGATCGACACGCAGGTCTGCATCGTCGGCGGCGGCCTCGCCGGCCTGTGCACGGCGCTCGGTCTCGTCGAGCGCGGCGTGCGGGATGTCGTCGTGCTCGACAGCGAACGGGTCGGCTTCGGCGCATCGGGCCGCAACGGCGGGTTCGTGTTCGGCGGCTACAGCCTCGACAACGCGGACCTGCTGCGCACGCTCGGCCGCGACGAGGGCCGTCGCCTGTACCGGCTCACCGTCGATGCGGTCGACCTGATCCGCGCGCGGATTGCCCGCTACGGAATCGACTGCGACATCGTCGACGAGGGCGTGATGCTCGCGAACTGGTTCGACGATCCGTCGCGGCTCGACGGCGTGCGCACGCTGATGAAGCAGGAATTCAACGTCGACTGGGAACCGGTCGCGACCGACGCGCTGCGCGCGCGGCTGAAGACGCCGCGCTATTACGGCGGCCTGTTCGAGCCGAACGCGTTTCACTTCCATCCGCTCAAGTACGTGCTCGGCGTCGCGGCGGCCGCGTCGCGCGGCGGCGCACGCGTGTACGAACGCTCGGCCGCGCTCGGCATCGCGCGCGAAGGCGCCGGCTACGTCGTGCGCACGGCGCAGGGCACGGTGCGCGCGAAGGACGTCGTGTTCGCCGGCGGCGGCTATGCGCGCGGCGTGTCGCCGCGCATCGAGCGCGCGGTGCTGCCGATCGCGACCTACGTGATCGCGACCGAACCGCTCGGCACGCGCCTGCCGGACGCGATCGACGCGCCGTACGCGATCTACGACACGCGTTTCGCGTTCGACTACTACCGCCCGCTGAAGGACACGCGGATTCTGTGGGGCGGCCGGATCTCGGTGCTGGACCGCGGCCCCGACGCGATCGCACGGCTGCTGCGGCGCGACCTGCTGCGCGTGTATCCGCAACTCGACGGCGTGAAGGTCGACTACGCGTGGGGCGGGCTGATGAGCTACGCGCGGCACAAGATGCCGCAGATCGGGCGCGACGCAGACGGCGTGTGGCATGCGATCGCGTTCGGCGGCCACGGGATGGCCCCCACCACCGTCGCGGGCGAAGCGCTCGCCGCCGCGCTGGCCGGGGAGCGGCCCGTGCCTGAAGGCTTCGCCGCGTTCGGTCTCACACGCACGTTCGGGCTCGCGGGCCTCGCCGCCGCGCAGCTCACATACACCGCGTACCAGGCCCGCGACGCACTCGCGTCGTGCCGGCGCTGAACGCCGGCGGCGGCGGCCGAAACCGCGCTGCCGATTAGAGCGGAAGGTCGGCGGGACGGGGATTTCCCGCATGCTAGAATGGTTTTTTCATGCCGCCGCCAACCCACAACAAAGTCACATGAAAGCTGGAAGCAAGGCCGCCACGTCCGAAAGCCGCGCGCTTGCGACCGATGCGCGGCGCAAATACGATCCCGAGCAAACCAAGCGCAACATCCTCGACGTCGCCACGCAGGAGTTTTCCGCGATGGGCCTCGCCGGTGCGCGCGTCGACGCGATCGCCGAGCGTACGAACACGACGAAGCGAATGCTCTACTACTACTTCGAAAGCAAGGAAGGCCTGTACGAGGCCGTGCTGGAGAAGGTGTACGGCGACATCCGCGCGCTCGAGCAGGAACTGCACGTCGGCGACATGGAGCCGCGCGAAGGCATGCGCCGGCTCGTCGAATTCACGTTCGACTATCACGACAAGCATCGCGACTTCGTCCGCCTCGTGTCGATCGAGAACATCCACGGCGCGAAGTATCTCGAACAACTGAAGTCGTTCAAGAACCGCAACGTCAGCATCATCAAGACGCTCGAGGAACTGCTCGAGCGCGGCGCGGCGAGCGGCGCGTTCCGCCAGGACATCGACGCGTTCGACCTGCACCTGCTGATCAGCTCGTTCTGCTTCCACCGCGTGTCGAACCGCTATACGTTCGGCGCCGCGTTCGGCCGCGATCCGTCGGCGCCGCGGCTGCGCGCGCGGCATCGCGAGACGATCGCCGACTCGGTGCTGCGCTACGTCGCCGCGTAGGCACGCCGCGCGATTCCGCCCGAAGGCCGTCCGGCGAGCGATGCGTTCGCCGGACGACACGCCTCCCGAATGACACCGCGCCGCATGCAGCCGGCACGAGCCGGACGCACGCGGCGCTTCCCTTCCGGCCCGTTCCGGCCGAGCGCGTACGTCGCACGTCACTCCGTCGGCGCGGTCGACGCCAGCGCGATCCGCGCCTTCTCTTCCGGGCTGCCCGCCACGTAATACTTCTTCGCCCAGCTCGAATCCGGCGCGAGCGCGAGCTGCCGATGCGAACCGGCGCCGTGCTGTTTCGTCTCGATCGACAGCGCCCGCGCGCGATAGTGCTCGTAGAGCCGCAGGAATTCCGCGAGATAGATCGCCGCGATCCGCGTGTCGCGGATCTCGAGCAGGTTCTCGTCGTTGTACTGCTCGGAATTGCGGCTCATGTTCGCCGAGCCCGTATAGACGATCGGGTTCGCGCCTTCCGCATCGATCACGATGAACTTGTGATGGATCACGACCGGCGGATAGGCCGGCGCCGGTTCGCCCGGAAAGAGGCGCAGCTCCGGCTCGAAACCCTGCGGCACCGTTGCCGGCGAAAAATACGCGGCATCGATCACGTCGCGATGATCGCGCTGGCGATGGTAAAGCTCGAGGTTCGCGAGCGTCGCCGCATCGAGCGGCTGGCCGTCGTGCTGCGCGGCATCGGCCTTCGTCGCGCTGCCGGCGTTGATGCGGTTCACCAGGCCGAACATCATCAGGCCGCGGTCGCCGGCGGCGAAGCATGCGTCGCGCAGCGCCGCGTCGGTCGGCATGAACAGGCAGAACGACACCGAATGCTTCGCGGCCGCGATCGCGGCGACGATCGTATCGATCTCGGTGCGCTGCCCCGCCGGCTCCGGCGAAAACGCGACGCGCACCTGCGCGCTGCCGATCGTCAGCGGCTCGGACCAGCCCGGCGACAACTTCGCCGTCTCCGCGATCGTCGGATTCGTGGCCAGCGCTTGCGCACGCGCGTTGTACAGCGCGGCGAGCGCGGGCGAATCGAATGCGTGCAGCACGTTGGCCTGCTCCGTCAGCCCTTCGGTCGTGAAGTTCGCGGAACCGGTCAGCACGCGCGCGGGCGTCACCGCAGTCACCCCGTTCGCCGGTGCGTCGGTCACGACGAACTTGTCGTGCATGATGTGCGTGCGATCGCGCGGCGCCAGCGTCGCAAGACCCTGCAGCGCGTCGACGGCCGGCTGGTTCGGCGACGGCAGCGGCGGCTTGCCCTTGCGTGCCGTCGTGTGCGCATCGTAGACGATCGCGAGCGACGCTTCACCATGCTGACGGCCGAACGCCTCGAATGCGGGCAGCGCCCACAGCGTGTCCGTCAGGTGATAGACGGCCGACACCGCGCGCGACGCGGGATCGAGCATCGCCGCGAACACCTGCTCCATGTCGTTCGCGAGCCACGTGCGCAGCTTCAGCGCCTGGTCCGCGCTCGGCGCCGCATTCGGCGCGAGACCCAGCGCCGCGACCTGCTTCGCGAACGCCTGCGAGCTGACCACCGCGCGGTTGAACCACGTGCCGACGCCGTCCACGACGTGCGCGGGCAGCACGACATCGCACACGCCGGCCTCCGCATCGAGCACCTGCAGGTGCGCCGGCGTGCCGACGACCGGATAGACGTCATAGCGGAACGACGCATCGCGATCCTGCGGATCGATGCGCGCGTCCCACCACATGAATTTCTGGATCGGCGCCTGGTCGGTCGGCGCGTCGCCCTGCGTATCGGCGGCCGGGCCGTCGAACGTCAGGCGGTTCGGCAGCCAGCTGTTCGGCGCCCGCGTCTTGCCGTCGGCCGACCAGAAGCCCGGCGTGCGCCGGATCGCGAAGCCGAGGAAGTCGGTGCGCGACGCCGCGTCGGGCCAGTCGAAGGCCAGCAGGACCAGGGTCGGGGAAAGATAGCTGCGTACGCTGACGGTCATTCGTTGCTCCTGCCGGGCCGGCCGGTCGAGATGAATGAGTCAGTGTTGACGGCGGTTCTTCCCGCGCGATGACGGTTCGATGAACCTTGTATGTCGGACCCGCGTCAGTCGCACACGAGCAACTCGATGCCGCGGGCGGTCAGCGCGCGGCGCACGGTCTTGTCCGGCGCGCGCTCGGTCACGAGGTAGCGCGCGGCCGACGTGCCGTTGATCCGCACCGGCGTCACGCGGCCGAACTTCGAATGGTCGGCGACGATGACCGCCGTGCCGGCCGCCGCGATCATCCGGCTGCGCACTTCGGCGGCGAGCCGCGAGTAGTCGGTGCAGTCGCCGTCGGCCGTGATGCCGCCCGCGCCGACGAACGCGAAATCGACGTGATATTGCGCGAGCTGCTGGATCGTATCGAGCCCGAACGTCGCATCCTCGTCATCGGACAATTCGCCGCCGAGCAGCGTCACGCGATTGCCGTTGCGCCGCGCGAGCACGAACGCGGTACGCCAGTCGTTCGTATAGATCGACAGCCGGTGCCGGTCGGCCAGCGCGAGCGCGACCGCATGCGGCGTGCTGCCCGAGTCGATCAGCACCGATGCATCGTCGGGCACGAATTCGGCCGCGCGCCGCCCGATGGTGCGCTTCGCTTCGGCGTTCGCCGCTTCACGCTCGGACAGGCTCGGCTCGCGGCGGTCCGCCGCCAGCGCGCCGCCGTGCGTCATCACGAGCAGGCCGCGCGCCGCGAGCGCGTTCAGGTCGCGCCGTACGGTCTCGCGCGACACGTCGAGCGAGCGCACGAGTTCGGCGACCGACAGCGCGCCCGAGCGTCCGAGCTCCGACAGGATGTATTGATGACGTTGTTCCGCCAGCATCGCAATGCGCCCGAGGCGACTGGTAATGGGTAAGCCAGCCATTGTATTACGGCCGTTTGACCGGTATTTGACGAGGTCGCGTCCGGCGGCGGCCGCGTTTCACGAAAGCGAAATTCTGTATTGCCCGATGCGCGCGAATCGGCGCGCCACGCGATTGCTACACTCTGCGTTTCGCCGAACGACAGACCAGCAAGGGGCTTGCGCCATGTATCGCAAAGGCAGTGTGCTCGAAATCCAGTTCTCGCCGGAACGACTCAACGACGGGGCCGGCGATCCGTACTGGATCGACCTGACGCTCGACGAGGCCCGCCGGCTGTACGAACAGCTCGCCGCGCGCTTCGCGACCGACGTGCGCGCGAACCAGCCGCTCGACACGTTCTCGCTCGACTGAGCTTCCTTCCTTGCCGCGCGCTACGGCGCGTCGTCATGCCGCGGCGCTATCGCCCGGCCGGCCGATAGCCGAACGGCCGACCCGTTGCCGCGCTCGCGGCGCTTAGTGTCCGTCGCCGCCACGCGCAGCCGAAGCCGCGCGCCACGCATGGCCGCGGCATGCGTCCCGCACGCGCGACCGGCGAGTGCAGAATCCGACAAGACAGCGGCGCTGCTTCCCCCGATACTGGCCGGCTTCACGATTCGTCCGGCCGTATCGCGGCCCGCCACGCATGCTTACCTCGCTCGTCGCCGCGGCGTTCGTCGCGCTGTGGTCCACCGGCTTCATCGTCGCCCGGGCCATCAAGCCCTACGCCGATCCGAACCTGTTCCTGCTCGCGCGTTTCGCGGGCACGGCCGTGCTGTTCGGCGCGGTGGCGCTCGCCGCGCGCGCGCCGTGGCCGGCCCGCCGCGCATGGCCGCGCCACCTGATCGCGGGCGCACTGTTGCAGGGCGTCTATCTCGGCGCCAGCTACTGGGCCGTCGCGCAAGGGCTGAACGCAGGCGTGATGGCGCTGCTCGGTGCACTGCAGCCGCTCGCCACCGCCGTGCTGGCCGTGCCGCTGTTCAACGAGCGCCTGCCCGCGCGCGGCTGGCTCGGGATGGCGCTCGGGCTCGCCGGCGTCGCGCTCGTCCTCGCGCCGAAGGTCGCGGGCGGCGTCGCGGCGCCGCCGGGCGCCGCGCCCGCGTGGTTCGTCGTGGCCGTCTCCATCCTGTCGGTCGGCTCGATCACCGCGGGCTCGCTGTACCAGAAGGGCAAGCTCGCGCGGAACGACCTGCGCACGGCCGTCGCCGTGCAGAACCTCGGCGCGGCGATCGTCGCGGCCCTCTTCGTCGTGCTGCTGCACGAAACGCGCTGGATCGGTGCGCCGGCGCTGTGGATATCGCTCGTGTGGGGCGTCGTGTTCCTGTCCGGCGGCGCGGTCACGATGCTGATGTGGATGCTGCGGCGCGGCAACGCGGCGCGCGCGACGTCGTTGCTGTTCCTCGCGCCGCCGCTCGCCGCGCTGCAGGGCTACCTGCTGTTCGGCGAAACGCTCGCGACCGTCCAGCTCGCCGGTTTCGCGCTCGCGCTGGTGGGCGTCGTGCTCGCGCGGCGCTGACGCGGGCAAGCGGAAGCGCCCGTCGCTGCCGCCCCCCTTCATGCATCGAAACGAAGCATCCGCGCGCACGCCAGGGTGCGCCGCCCGGCGCGCTGCACCACGACGATGCACCGCGTCTCGCCGATGCAACGCGAAGCCGCCGGAAACGCATGCCCGGCGCGGCGCCGGGCCGCGATTGCGCTTATGATGGGCGCCTTGCATTTCGTTCCGGAACCACCTTCATGACATCCGCCGATTACGCCAGCCGCCAACGCGCGATCATTGCCGAACTGAACGTCGCCCCGCACTTCGACGTCGAAGCCGACATCGCCCGCCGCGTCGATTTCCTCGCGCAGTACCTTCGTTCAACCGGCCTGCGGACCTACGTGCTCGGCATCAGCGGCGGCGTCGATTCGTCGACGGCCGGGCGGCTCGCGCAACTGTCGGTCGAGCAGCTGCGCGCCGGCGGCTACGACGCCCGTTTCATCGCGATGCGCTTGCCGAACGGGGTGCAGAACGACGAAGCCGATGCGCAGCGCGCGCTCGCGTTCGTGCGCGCGGACGAGACGTTCACGGTCGACGTGAAGCCGGCCGCCGACGCGATGCTGGCCTCGCTGGTCGCCTCCGGCCACGCGTTCGACAACCCGGCGCAGCAGGACTTCGTGCACGGCAACATCAAGGCGCGCGAGCGCATGATCGCGCAGTACGCGGTGGCCGGCGCGCGGCGCGGCATCGTGATCGGCACCGACCACGCGGCCGAATCGCTGATGGGTTTCTTCACGAAATTCGGCGACGGCGGCGCGGACGTGCTGCCGCTCGCCGGCCTGAGCAAGCGTCGCGTGCGTGCGGTGGCCCGCGCGCTCGGCGGCGACGAACTGATCGTGATGAAGGTGCCGACGGCCGACCTCGAGGAACTGCGTCCGCTGCGTCCCGACGAGCACGCGTACGGCGTCACCTACGACGAGATCGACGATTTCCTCGAAGGCAAGACCGTCGCCGACACCGTGTACGAAACGGTGCTGCGCTTCTACGACGGTTCGCGCCACAAGCGCGCGCTGCCGTACACGCCGTTCGACTGGCCGGCCGCGTAAGCCGGCCGCTACGGCCGAAACACCGCGCCGCGCGAACCGTAACGGTTGCGCGCGGCGCGGGCACGACGGGCAGCGCTACGCGTGCCCGCCCGTCTTCCCCGCCTGCAGTGCGCGAATCCGCATCCGCGCACCCGTATCGCTGACCGTCGCGTCGTACATCGTCGCGAGATCGCGCTTGAGCGCGGTGCGCGAACCGCCGTCGAGATACACCATGTGCCCGGACGGATAGAAGCGCGCGGACAGGTTCTGCCGCACCTTCTGATCCTCGAGCGGCATCTGCTGCAGGTCGATCACGGTCTGGTAGAACGGTGTGACGAAATCGTACAAGCCGTTCGCCGACAGCACCTTCAGGTCGACGTTCAACGCCATCACCGCGGCGAGATCGCCCGCCGTGTAGAGGATCACGTTCCCCTTCGCATCGATGCCCTGCTGCGCGCCGGTCGGGTCGACATGGCTGAAGTCCCAGTTCCGGAATGCCTGGTCGTTCAGGTCCGTGAACGCGGAGTTCGACGTGAACTTCAGCTGCTCGTTCAGGTAGCTGTTCCACATCGCCGTGTAGACGCCCGTCACGGCCGTCATCGTCGGATCGTTGCCGCCCGAGTTCGGATCGATCTTGCCGGCGATACCGGTCGAGATCGCCGTCACGCGGCCGTCGTACGAACCGAGCGCCAGCCCCTGCGCCTGCAGCAGCGTCGTCAGGAACAGCGAATTGCCGCGCGCGTTGTAAGCCGCGATGTCGAGCCCCCACGTCTGCAGCGTCGCCGTGTCGATGCCCGTGTAGTCCGCCAGCTTCCGCACGGCGGCCGGGTCGGCATGCGGCACCTTGCGCAACGCAGTCAGGTAGTCGGTGCGCGCGAACTGCGCGACTTCCTCGACAAACGCGCCGAGATCGGCCGGCGCCGGCTCGACGCCGAGCTTCTTGTGATACCACGCGTCGGCCGCCGCGGTCGGCAGCGCGCCGACCGGGTTGCCGGCCTGCCGGTAATCGAGGATCGACGACTGCAGCGTGACGCCGTTCAGGTCGACGCCATCCTCGTGCAGCTTGTACGCGAGCACGCAGCTGCGCGCGGTGCCATACGACTCACCGAACAGGTATTTCGGCGAATTCCAGCGGTTGTTCTTCGTCAGGTAGCGCTTGATGAACTGCTTCAGCGAATCCGCGTCCTGGTCGACGCCCCAGAAATTGCGGTTCCGGTTCGGCGCGACGGCCGCCGAATAGCCGGTGCCGACCGGATTGATGAACACCAGGTCACTGTGGTCGATCATGCTGTCCGGGTTGTCTTCCATCTGGTACGGCGCGGGCGGCGTGAACCCCGGCATCGACGTCCTGATGCGCTTCGGCGCGAACGAGCCGAGCAGCACGAACACCGACGACGAGCCGGGCCCGCCGTTGTAGAAGAACGTGACGGGTCGCGTTTCCTCCTTCGCGCCGTCGGCCGTGAACGCGACGTAGAAGATCTTCGCGGCCGGCTGCGAACTGCTCGGGTCGACCGTCACGAGATGGCCGACCGTCGCCGTGTACGCGATCCGCTTGCCGTCGATCAGGATCGTGTGATGCGTGATCGCGGCCGCTTCGGTCGTGTCGGTCACCGAGTCGTCGGGGCCGTTGCCGTACGCGACCGGATCGAAGAACGGCTGGTCGCGGCCGTGGCTCAGCGCGACAGGATTGATGGTCGGCGGCACGCCATGCGAATGGTGGTCGCCGTGATGCAGCGGATACACGCCGCCGGAAGATGCGGAATCGTTGCCCATCGTGCTGCTCCTGGAGGTGAAAAAAGACGCGGGCAGGAAACCCGCGTCGCCTGGAAAGGCAGGTGCCGGCGCGTCAGCTCGACGGCTTGCGCGCGAGGATCGCCGCGAGTTTCGCGCCGTCGGGGCTGCCGAGGCCCGTGCACGCGTCCCAGCCGGACGCGGCCGCATACGTGCCGTTCGAGCCTTTGGTGATGTCGCGCAATGCGCCGGGATTCTTGTACAGCGCGGGATTGATCCAGCCGGCCGAGGCGCCGGCCGCCGCACTCGCCGCCGCGTTGATCCGCGCGATCAGCGCGGCCCACAACGGCGCGACCGCACTCGTGCCGCCCATCACCGCGGGCGTGCCCGCGACCGACACCTCATAGCCCGTTTGCGGCGATGCGTCGCCGGCCACGTCGGGCACGCCGCGCTTCGCGAGCGGCGTGTGGCTGCCGTCGGCGAGCGCGACGGTCAGCCCCTGCTGCCAGGCCGGCACGTCGAACATCGTGCTGATGCCGCCGCCGCCCGCCCCGCCACCCGCCGCCTCGTCGTTCCACGTGACCTCGCTGCGAATGCCCTGCCCCGGCAGCGCGTCGAGCTGCGTACCGCCGCAGCCGAGCACGTACGGGCTCGACGCGGGGAAGTCGACGTGATCGGCGCCATCCTGCAGCCCGTCGCCCGAGCCGCTGTCGCCCGAGGCCGCGCACACCGTGATCCCCTGCGCGGCGGCCGCCTGCAGCACGCGGTTGAACGCGTGCGCCGACTGCGCCTGCCAGATCGCTTCCGGTCCGCCCCAGCTGATCGAGATCACCGAAGGCCGGTTGGTCTTGTCGGTGACGGCCGCGTTGACGGCCTGGATGAAGCCCGCGTCGCTGTTCGGCGCGAAGTAGACCGCGATCTTCGCGGCCGGCGCGATCGCGCCGGCGATCTCGATGTCGAGCGCGACTTCGCCGTCCGGGCCGTTCGCGTCGCCGGTCGGCGTATTGCGGCCGGTGCCGACGTTCACGTCGACGAGCGTCGGCGGCGTGCCGATCCCGAGCCCGTGGAAATATTGCTGGATATCGGCCGCGCGATAGCCGCCGCCGAGTTCGACGATCGCGATGCATTGCCCGGCGCCGTCGCCGGCCGGAAAGCCGTAAAGCGAAGCGAGTTGCGGCGGCGTGAAGGTGACGGCCGTGGCGCCGCGCGCAGGCCTGAACGGCGGGCGCAGCCGGAAGTGCGGCCGCGCCTGCGGGCGGCTGTCGAGACCGAGCACGGCCGTCACCGCATCGCCGAGTTCGTCCGGCAGCGAGATCGGGCCCGAGCGGCCGCGGTACTGGCCGATCGCGCGATGCTCGAAACGCTCGAGCTTCACGCTGAATGCCGCCTCGAACTGCTGGATCGTGCCGGACAGCACGACGACGCTTTCGACCGGATCGACGCGATCGACCGTCAGTTGATGACGGCGCGCGAAATCCTCGGTCTTGCGAATGTCGTCGGGATTGGCGGAGAAACGCTGTGCGAAGGCTTCGCGCGACAGCGGTGTTGCGTTCGCGTCACCGGTGGCGAGCTGGTGGACCAATGTATCGAGTTGCCCTTCTTCCTGCCGCCGCAACATGATCGTGACGTGGATGCGTTCTGCCGGATCGCACTGACCGAGACACTTCGACTCGGCGACGATGCGAGGTTCACGGTCGGCTTGAAGATGCCTTGCCATGTTCAGACCCTCCTTGGTACCGCGTTGCACGGAACAGCCAGGAAATCGGACAGGGCCGGCGGGAGACGGTTCCGTTCGGTCAGTCGGTTCGCGGCAGCGCGAAGTTAAGGGAAGTTTAGAACAGTCAGATGATTTGCGCGCACGCCGTGCCGTGACGGGGCCGGCGCGCGCAGGCCGGCATTGCGCGCGACCCGCGTTGGTCGGTGCGGTGCACCGCGTGGCCTGTCGGCCCGCGCGGCAGCGCTGCGATGATGCGGGTCAGTCCATCGACAGGCGCAGCGCGAAGCCGATCAGCGCAGCGGAAAACGTCCAGCGCTGCACCGTCTGCGCGAGCGGATGGGCGCGCATCCACGCCGCGATGCGCGACGCGCCGAACACGCATGCGAGGTCGAAACACACGCCGGTCGCGACGAGCATCGCGCCGAGTTCGAACATCTGCCACACGACGGGCCCGGCCTCGGGCCGCACGAACTGCGGCAGCAGCACCGAGCAGAACAGCAGCGCCTTCGGGTTCAGCAGGTTCGTCAGCAGCCCCTTGAAGAACGACTGCCGCAGCTCGCCCGGCGCCGCCGCATCGCCGTCGCCGAGCGCGAACACCGGCGAGCGGAACACCTGGATCGCGACGTACGCGAGATAGAGCGCACCGCCGTAGCGGATCGCCTCGTACAGCCACGGCGCGCTGCGGATCAGCGCCGCGACGCCACAGGCGGACAGCGTCACGTGCGCGGTGCGCGACAGCGACAGGCCGGCCGCCGCCGCCATTCCCGGGCGCACGCCGCGGCCGATGCTGGTCTGCAGCACGAGCGCCATGTCGGGGCCCGGCACTGCATAAATGGCCGCCAGCGCGGCAAGATAAATCAACAGCAAGTGCGTGGAAATCATGGTCTGCCCCCGTCCTCCAATGACGTTATGTTGCCGCTGAAGGAGGAGGGATTATTGGCCATCTTTGGCTCAGGATTGGCGATCCATAGCGGAATCCGCCACAATCATGAAATCCAGAAACGGAATCCGCCAACATGACCGAACTCGACAAAACCGATCGCGCGATTCTCGCCGCGGTGCAGCGCGACGGCCGCCTGCCGATCGCGCGCCTCGCCGATTCCGTCGGCCTGTCCGAGACGCCGTGCGCACGACGCCTGAAACGTCTCGAAAGCGACGGCTACATCGAGCGCTACCGCGCGCAGCTGTCGCGCCAGGCGCTCGGCTTCGGCGTCGTCGCGTTCGTGCTCGTGCGGTTCGCGACGCACGACCGCAAGGTCGCCGACCGGTTCGAACGGGAAGTGCTCGGCATCGAGCGGATCGTCGCGTGCCACAACGTCGCGGGCACGGCCGACTACCTGTTGCAGGTGGTCGCGCGCGATCTCGACGACTACGGCACGTTCATTCGCGACTCGCTGCGGATGCTGCCGGGCGTGACGTCGATCGAATCGGCGCTGTCGCTGCGGGAGGTGAAGCACGACGCGGGGTTGCCGGTGCCGTGATGCCGGCGGCCCCGGACGGAAGGCCGCGCACGACGGACACGCGCCCCGTCACGTCGACGCGTGTCGATGCCGGCCACGGCGAGGCACGTCGGCGTAACGCTCGTTCAAATTGTTGGCATCGTCGGGCCTACGCGACGACGTCAGGCGACTGATGCGCGCGCTCGAGATCCTCGAGAAATGCTTCGACGAGCGGATCGCCGCGCCCGTCGCGCGCCACGACCATGTGGAACGTGACGTCATAGCGCAGCTGATCCGGATTGAGCGGCGCGAGCAGCCCCTGCGCGACATACGGCGCCGCGAAGTGCTGCGGCAGGTAGCCGAGGTGATGGCCTGACAGGATCAGCAGCGCGACGGCCTCCATGTTGTCGGCGGTCGCGGTCACGCGATCGGGCGTCGTCGACATTTGCGCCTCCGGCAGCGGATACGAGCGCCACGCCCACTCGAATCCCGCGACGTCGGCCGGCGTCAGCGCGCCGGCGCCCTCGAACAGCGGATGGCCGCGGCCGCAGTAGGCGACCTGCCGCTCGATGAACAGCGGCGTGTAGTGCAGCGACGGCACGCGATGCCAGAAGTAGCCGACCGCGATCTGGATCTCGTTGCTCAGCAGCTTTTCCTCGAGATCGCCCGGCGCGCGCACCGAGATCGAGAAGCGCACGGCCTCGTCGCGCGTGCGGAACGCGGCGATCGCCTCGGCGATCCGCGCGTTCTGGCTGACCGGCGTATGGCCGATCAGGCCGATGTTCAGCGTGCCGACCAATTGGCGGTCCATGTGCCGCGCCGCCATCCCGAATTCGTCGAGCGCGGCAAGCAGCTTGCGGCTCATCGCGTGGAACCGCTCGCCCTTCGGCGTGAGCCGGAAGCCGCTGCGGCCGCGCTCGCAGAGCCGATAGCCGAGCCGGGTCTCGAGCGACGACAGCTGCGCGCTGATCGTCGACTGGCCGACGTTCAGCATCGCCTGCGCGGCCGACACGCCGCCCGCGTCGGTGACCGCGAGAAACACGCGGATCAACCGCAGATCGAGGGTCGACAGATTCCCGAGCACGCTATTCCCCTTCCATACATCGATGAAAATCGATGTTTACGTCGATATCTTCGCATTCTTCTTTCCGGCGTGACGCGTAAAACTATGTGCCAGGCCGCGTCGCATGATACGGCACCCCCACATCGGAAGAGACAAGCCCATGAACGACTCCACCCATTTCCAGCCGCTCGGCGGCAATGAAATGCCGCGCTGCGGCGGCATCGCGACGATGATGCGCCTGCCGCACGTGGCGAGCGCCGCAGGCCTCGACGCCTGCTTCGTCGGCGTGCCGTTCGATCTCGGCACCTCCAACCGCACCGGCGCGCGCTTCGGCCCGCGCCAGATCCGCACCGAATCCGTGCTGCTGCGCCCGTACAACATGGCCACGCGCGCCGCGCCGTTCGATTCGCTGCAGGTCGCCGACATCGGCGACGTCGCGATCAACCCGTACAACCTGCACGATTCCATCGCGCGCATCGAGGCCGCGTACGACGCGATCCTCGAGCACGACTGCAAGCCGGTCACGCTCGGCGGCGACCATACGATCGCGCTGCCGATCCTGCGCGCGATCCACCGCAAGCACGGCAAGGTGGCATTGATCCACGTCGATGCACACGCCGACGTGAACGATACGATGATGGGCGAAAAGATCGCGCACGGCACGCCGTTCCGCCGCGCGGTCGAGGAAGGCCTGCTGCACGGCGACAAGGTCACGCAGATCGGCCTGCGCGGCACCGGCTACGCCGCCGAGGATTTCGACTGGTGCCGCGAGCAGGGCTTCCGCGTGGTCCAGGCCGAGGAATGCTGGAACAAGTCGCTCGCGCCGCTGATGGAAGAAGTGCGCGCGCGCGTCGGCGACACGCCCGTCTACATCAGCTTCGACATCGACGGCATCGACCCGGCCTATGCACCGGGCACCGGCACGCCGGAAATCGCCGGCCTCACGGTGCCGCAGGCGCTCGAGATCATCCGCGGCGCGAAGGGACTGAACATCGTCGGCTGCGATCTCGTCGAAGTCGCGCCGCCGTACGACCCGTTCGGCACCACGGCCCTGCTCGGCGCGAACCTCGCGTACGAGCTGCTGTGCGTGCTGCCCGGCGTCGCCTACCGCGACTGATCCCGCCCGACCTATTCCAAATCAGAGGATTCCAGAGGAGCACAAGACAGATGGGGACTTCCGTCAAGCAACCGAAGCGGGCGGCGCTCGCTTCGTTCGTCGGCACCACGATCGAGTGGTACGACTTCTATAGCTATGCGACCGCCGCCGCCATCGTGTTCGGGCCGCTGTTCTTCCCCGGCGAAAACCGCCTCATCAGCCTGCTCGCGTCGTTCGGCTCGTTCGCGGTCGGCTTCTTCGCGCGGCCGCTCGGCGGCGTGATGTTCGGCTATCTCGGCGACCGCTTTGGCCGCAAGCGCTCGCTGCTCGCGACGCTGATGCTGATGGCCGTGTCGACGGTCGCGATCGGCCTGCTGCCGACCCATGCGCAGGCCGGTGTGATCGCACCGATCCTGCTCGTGCTGATGCGCGTGCTGCAAGGCATCGCGGTCGGCGGCGAATGGGGCGGCGCGGTGCTGCTCGCCGGCGAGCATGCGCCGGAAGGCAAGCGCACGTTCTTTGCGTCGTTCGCGCAACTCGGCAGCGCGAGCGGCCTGATCCTGTCGATGCTCGCGTTCGGCGCGATCAGCACGCTGTCGAAGGACGACCTGATGAGCTGGGGCTGGCGCGTGCCGTTCCTCGCGAGTTCCGTGCTGCTGATCGTCGGCTTCGTGATCCGCGCGAGCGTGTCGGAATCGCCCGAGTTCGAGGAAGTCAGGAAGAGCGGCAACACCGCACAGAACCCGGTGCGCGAAGCGCTCAAGTACTGGCCGCTGCTGCTGCTCGCGATCGGCGCGAACGTGTACGGGATCGCCGGCGTGTACTTCAGCAACATCTTCATGATCAGCTACGCGACGCAGTTCCTGTCGCTCGACCGGTCGATGGTGCTGCATTGCATGACCATCGTCGCCGTGCTGCAGTTCGTCGTGCAGCTCGCCGCCGCGTTCCTCGCGCAGCGCTTCGGCACGACCCGCGTGCTGCTGATCACCGGCGCCTGGGCCGCGATCGTGCCGTTCGTGATGCTGCCGCTCGTGCACATGGGCACGCCGCTGTCGATCACGGTCGGCGTCGGCCTCGCGACGCTCGCGGAATCGGGCTACTACTCGGTGGTCGCCGGTTTCGTCAGCGGCATCTTCATCGCGCGCATCCGCTACACCGCGATCTCGATCGCGTACCAGGTGTGCGGCGCGCTCGCCGGCGGTCTCACGCCGCTCGTCGCCACGCTGATCGCGCAGAACGCCGCGCCGCAATGGTGGCCGCTCGCGCTCCAGTACATGAGCGCCGCCGTGCTGTCGTCGGTGTGCGTGTGGCTGATCTCGCGACGCGTCAGCATCGACGATGCGGGCGCCCCCGGCAAGGCGGACGAAGTGCTGCCGCGCGGCACACGTACCGCGTAACCTCACGCAACGGGCAGGTGACATCGCCTGCCCGTTTGCATTGGGCATCCGGCGGTACGCCGCAACGCCCCGCCGCGCCCCGAACCTTCATTGCGACAAGCGGCCCGCCCATGCGGGCCGCAAGCGTGCCGCCCGATCATCGACCGCGACGGCAGGCGCGCAGCGTTCGCACGTTATTGCACCTGGTTGCGCAGCGTCTTCGCGGCGGCGACCAGGTTCGTCAGCGCCGGAATCACCTCCGCCCACTGGCGCGTCTTCAGCCCGCAGTCCGGATTCACCCACAGGCGTTCCGCCGGAATCCGCTCGGCCGCCTTCCTCATCAGGCCGACGATGTGCGCCTGCGTCGGGATGTTCGGCGAGTGGATGTCGTACACGCCCGGCCCGATCTCGTTCGGATACCTGAAGCTGTCGAACGCGTCGAGCAGTTCCATGTCCGAGCGCGACGTCTCGATCGTGATCACGTCCGCGTCCATGTCGGCGATCGACGCGATGATGTCGTTGAACTCCGAATAGCACATGTGCGTATGGATCTGCGTATCGTCCTGCACGCCGTTCGCGGTGATGCGGAACGATTCGACCGCCCACTTCAGATACTCGCCCCATTGCGCGCGGCGCAGCGGCAGGCCCTCGCGCAGCGCGGCCTCGTCGATCTGGATCACGCGCACGCCGGCCTTCTCGAGGTCCAGCACTTCCTCGCGGATCGCGAGCGCGAGCTGGTAGCACGACACCGAGCGCGGCTGGTCGTCGCGCACGAACGACCAGTTCAGGATCGTCACCGGGCCGGTCAGCATGCCCTTCATCGGCTTGTTCGTCAGCGACTGCGCGTACGCGATCCATTCGACCGTCATCGCTTTCGGACGGCTGATGTCGCCGAACAGGATCGGCGGCTTCACGCAGCGCGAACCGTACGACTGCACCCAGCCGAACTGGCTGAATGCGTAGCCGTCGAGTTGCTCGCCGAAGTATTCGACCATGTCGTTGCGTTCGGCTTCGCCGTGCACGAGCACGTCGAGCTCGAGCGATTCCTGTTCGCGCACGCTGCGCTCGATCTCGGCCTGCATCGCCTTGCGGTAGCCTGCTTCATCCAGCGCGCCGGCCTTGAACTGGCTGCGCGCCTGGCGAATTTCGGCGGTCTGCGGGAACGAGCCGATCGTCGTCGTCGGGAAGGCCGGCAGGTTCAGGCGTGCCGACTGCTTTGGCGCGCGCTCCGGATAGGGGCTCACGCGGTTGCCGAGCTGCGCGTCGATGCGGGCGATTGCAGCCTTCACCGCCGGGTTGTTCACGCGCGGCGAGCGGCGGCGCGACGCGATCGCCGCGGCATTCGCCGCGAGCGCGTCGGCCACCTTGCCGCGGCCTTCGTTCAGCGCGGTCGCGAGCACCTTCAGCTCGTCGAGCTTCTGCAGCGCGAACGCGAGCCACGAACGGATCTCCGCATCGACCTTCTCTTCGCTCGCGAGATCGACCGGCACGTGCAGCAGCGAGCACGACGGCGCGAGCCACAGGCGCGCGCCGAGCAGGTTCGCGAGCGGCTCGAGCCAGTCGAGCGTCGCGTTCAGGTCCGTCTTCCAGATGTTGCGGCCGTTGATCGCGCCCACCGACAGCACGCGATCGGCCGCCAATTCACGCACCAGTGCATCGATTTCGTCGCGGGCGTTGATCGCGTCGATATGCAGGCCGTCGACCGGCAGCGAAGCCGTGAGCGTCAGGTTGTCCCGAAGCTGGCCGAAGTACGTGGCGAGCAGCAGCTTGATACGGCGCGTTTCCAGCGCCGCATACGCGGTGCGGAATGCCTGGCGCCATTCGGCGTCGAGTTCGGTCACGAGGATCGGCTCGTCGATCTGCACCCATTCGACGCCCTGTGCGGTCAGCGTGTCGAGCAGCGCGCCGTACACCGGCAGCAGCTTCGGCAGCAGCGCGAGGCGATCCGAATCGTCCTTCGCCTTGCCGAGCCACAGATACGTGACGGGGCCGAGGATCACCGGCTTCGCGTTCACGCCCTGCGCTTTCGCCTCGGCCAGCTGCCCGAGCAGGCGCGACGGATCGAGCGAGAAGTTCGTGTCCGCGTGGAATTCCGGGACGATGTAGTGATAGTTCGTGTCGAACCACTTCGTCATTTCACCGGCCGCGACACCGCCGCAGCATGCCGCGTGTTCCTCCGCCGACTGCGCCGAACGGCCACGCGCGACGCGGAAATAGTTGTCGAGCGCATCGCCATGGAAGTCCCGCACGCGCTTCGGCAGGTTGCCGAGCGTGAAGCTCATGTCGAGCACCTGGTCGTAGAACGCGAAATCGCCGATCGGCGCGAGATCGAGGTCGCGCTGGTCGTTCCAGTGGCGCCGGCGGAGCTCGGCGCCGAGTGCCTTCAGCTCGTCGCGCGACGATTCGCCCTTCCAGTAGCGCTCGAGACCGAACTTGAGTTCGCGCTTCGCGCCGATGCGCGGAAAACCGAGGTTGTGTGTCGTAACCATGAAGCTGCCGTCCAGAGAAAAATTGAAGATCCGGCAGCCATCATAGGGATTTCATTCCATGAAATAAAATGGCATTATTTCATTCATCCATTAAATTTGTTCATGTGTTCGTGGGATAAGCGATAGCCATGCTGGAACGATTCCATCTTGTCGTGATCCGCGAAGTCGAGCGCCAGGGCTCGCTGACGGCGGCCGCCAATGCGCTGCATCTCACCCAATCGGCGCTCAGCCACACCGTCCGGAAGATCGAGCAGCAGCTCGGCACGCCGATCTGGGATCGGGAAGGACGCGGCCTGCGGCTCACGCAGGGCGGGCAATATCTGCTGAAGCTGGCACACCGGCTGCTGCCGCAGTTCGAGCTCGCCGAGGAGCGGATGAAGCAGTATGCAAAGGGTGAGCGCGGCACGCTGCGCATCGGGATGGAGTGCCATCCGTGCTATCAGTGGCTGCTGAAGGTCGTGTCGCCGTACCTGTCGCGCTGGCCGGACGTCGACGTGGACGTGAAGCAGCGCTTCCAGTTCGGCGGCATCGGCGCGCTGTTCGGCCATGACATCGACGTGCTCGTGACGCCCGACCCGCTGAACAAGCCGGGGCTGCGCTTCGATCCGGTGTTCGATTACGAGCAGGTGCTGATGGTCGCGGAGACGCACCGGTTCGCGAACGCCGACTACGTGACGCCCGAGCAGCTGACCGACGAGGTCCTGATCACCTACCCGGTCGAGACCGACCGGCTCGACATCTACAATCAGTTCCTGACGCCGGCCGGCATCGTGCCCCGGCGCCACAAGTCGATCGAGACGACCGACATCATGCTGCAGATGGTGGCAAGCGGGCGCGGCGTGGCCGCGCTGCCGGGATGGCTTGCCGACGAATACGCGGACCGGATGCCGGTCGTGCCGGTCAGGCTCGGCGAGAAGGGGATTTCGAAGCAGATCTTTCTCGGCATCCGCGAGGCGGATGCGTCGATCGACTATCTGGCCGCATTCGTCGCGCTGGCGCGCGAATCGACGTGGAGCGCGCCGCGCATGCTGCGCTAGGCACGCTCCGCGCCATGCGCGTCAGGCGGCGCGCATGCCGGTGCGTTCGCCGCGTTCGACCCATGCGCCGAACAGCAGGCCGATCGTCGTCCACATGATCACCTGCATGCCGATCGCCGCGACGCGGAATTTCCACAGCACGGCGGCCGGGAAAGCGGCCGGCACTTCGTTGAACGACGGCAGCCCGATCTGCACGGCCGCGATGATCGCGACGAACACGAGCCCTGCGACGATCGACGCGTTCCACTGGCCGAGCTTCGCCAGCAGATGGCGGCGCACGCTGACCGAGAACACCATCGTCGCGATCGAGATCGCGATCATCAGGAAAAACAGGCCGGTGCGATGGCCGATCGTGTCGGGATCCCCGACCGCGGGCGGACTGGCCGGATATTTGATGTTCGGCACGATCACGAGCGTGATGAACGCCGCCAGTGCGAGCCACGCGGCCAGCGGTCGTGCCGGAAGGCGGCCGCCGCGCCCGTATGCGTACGCGAAGACCAGCGAGAACAGCCCGCCGAATGCCGCGCCGTAGGCCACGACGCCCGTCAGCAGGCCGAGGCCGGACTGCGTATGGCGGCTGACCAGTTCGTGTTCGTGTTCGTGCTCCGGCGAATCGCCATTCCCGGCATCGTGCGATGCTTCAAAGGCGATCGCCTGATCGACTTGCGGCTCGCCGACGATCTTGGCGAAACCGAACGTGAGGAGGCCCGCGGCGATGCCTGCGAGCATCCCGCGCATGAGCAGCTTTCCAACCATCGTGTACTCCGCGTCAGTGGCAGGGAAAGCCGAGCAGATGGCGGCCGTCGTGGACGAACTCGTGCACGTACATGCCCGGCACGAGCGACGTCGCGCCCTGTTCCGCGCCGACGAAATATAGCGCGAGCAGCAGGATCAAGCCGACGAAGACGGCCCACGGCAACAATTCGCGGACGGGAATGGGGGCCGGCACGACGACCGGCTTCAGCACTGCTTCGCTCATGGATGCACCTCAGGGGAATCGCGCCCCGACAAATGTTGGATGGTACGAACGCAGGTCTGGCTTCCGGGATTGAGGATCCCCGGTTACAGTGGCGCGACCGCGCCGGGCTTGCACCGGCTTCCGCGCTTCGTATCGGGCGAATTGTACGCGCGAACGTGCGCGTGTTGAAGGCCCGCGCACGACGGGCGCGGCCGCCCCGAATCCTCCGAGCATCGACATGACCCACCCTGCCTCGCTGCGCATGATCGCGCATGCGCCGACCCGTGCGATGCGCACCGGCGCGTTTCCCGCTGACGATCCGCTCGATGCGCGCGGGCTCGTCGATGCAGCCGCGCTGCGCGAGTCGTTCGAAGGCGGCCGCGACGCGATCGTGCTGTGCAGCCCCGCACGTTGTGCGCAGCAAACCGCCGACGCGCTCGGGCTGCGCGCCGGCATCGACGATGCGCTGCGCGATGTCGACTACGCCAACTGGCGCGGCAAGCGGCTGCACGACCTCGCGCGCGACCTGCCCGACGAACTCGGCGCCTGGATCGACGATCCGTCCGCGTCGCCGCACGGCGGGGAATCGTTCGAGGACGTCGCGCGCCGCGTCGGCGCGTGGTTGAACGCGCTGCCGCGCGGTCGCGATATCGTCGCGATCACCCATGCGACGATCGTTCGGGCGGCCATCGCGCACGTGCGTCGGATGGACACGAAGGCTGCGACCCGCATCGAGGTCGCGCCGCTGTCGTGCATGGTATTCACCGCGTCGCGAGACGGCTGGACCTTGCCCGCGGACGACGTTCGACGCGATACCGATGCGTAGGCCCGCCTGTTCACTATATGGAGATTGACGGCGCCACTTTCTTACATGCGTGTAATGTGAACGGTTCGTCCTCCCGACTGTCATCAAACTGACGGATAGCGAAAGCTAGGATCGGCTGCGGTTCCCTTATGAGATGCCGTCATGAATCAGCCTGCTTCGTCCGCCGCAAACAATTCCGGCTCCACCGAACGCACCCGGCAGGTCGGCTATGCCGTCTTCCTGCTGGTGCTCGCAATCGGCGCCGTCTATATCGCCACCCACCTGATTGCCGATCTGTCGCTCATCCGCGAAGGGTCGCTGTTCCCGTACCTGATGCTCGGCGCCGCGCTGGTGATCGCGCTCGGCTTCGAATTCGTCAACGGCTTCCACGACACCGCGAATGCGGTCGCGACCGTGATCTACACCCACTCGCTGACGCCGAACGTCGCGGTGATCTGGTCGGGCATGTGGAACTTCCTCGGCGTGATGGTTTCGAGCGGCGCCGTCGCATTCGGCATCCTGCAGCTGCTGCCGGTCGAGCTGATCCTGCAGGTCGGTAGCGGTTCGGGTTTCGCGATGGTGTTCGCGCTGCTGATCGCCGCGATCGTCTGGAACCTGGCGACCTGGTATTTCGGATTACCGTCGTCGAGCTCGCATACGCTGATCGGGTCGATCATCGGCGTCGGGCTGATGAACCAGCTGATGCACGGGCCGTCGGGCACGAGCGGCGTCGACTGGGGCCAGGCGCTCGGCGTCGGCAAGTCGCTGCTGCTCTCGCCGATCGTCGGCTTCCTGTGCGCGTCGCTGCTGCTGCTCCTGCTGAAGGCCGTCGTGCGGATTCCGGAACTGTACAAGGAGCCACCGAAGGATCAGCCGCCGCCGTTCTGGATCCGCTGCCTGCTGATCCTCACGTGCACGGGTGTGTCGTTTGCGCACGGGTCGAACGACGGGCAGAAGGGGATGGGCCTCATCATGCTGATCCTGATCGGCACGATGCCGACCGCGTATGCGCTGAACAAGGCGGTCACGCGGGCCGAATCGCAGACGTTCGTCGCCGTCGCGAACCAGGCCGCCGCGACCTTCGCGAAATACTCGAATGGCGTCGCGCCGTCCGCGAATCCGCGCGCCGACGTCGAGCACTTCGTGCAGCGCCGCGAGATGACGCCCTCCGTGCTGCCGGCCGTGCAGCAACTGTCCGCGTCGCTCGCGACCGCGGTCGGCTCGTCGGGCTCGATGGCGGCCGTGCCGCAGGGCGACGTCGACAACGTGCGCAACACGATGTATCTGGTATCCGAAGCGATTCGCCTGATCGAGAAGTCGGGTCAGCCCGCCTTCGCCGCCGACGACAAGCTCGCGATCGACAACTACCGCAAGCAGCTCGATCACGCGACCAAGTTCATTCCGACCTGGGTGAAGGTGGCCGTTGCGATCGCACTGGGTCTCGGCACGATGGTCGGCTGGAAACGGATCGTCGTGACCGTCGGCGAGAAAATCGGCAAGCAGCATCTGACGTACGGACAGGGTGCGTCGGCCGAACTCGTCGCGATGCTGACGATCGGCGCGGCCGATGCGTACGGGCTGCCCGTGTCGACGACGCACGTGCTGTCGTCGGGCGTCGCGGGCACGATGGCTGCGAACGGGTCCGGGCTGCAATGGAGCACGGTGCGCAGCCTCGTGCTCGCGTGGGTGCTGACGCTGCCGGCGTCGATCGTGCTGGCGGCTGGACTTTACTGGCTGTTCCGGTCGGTCGCCTGAGCGGACGAGCGGCGGGCGGCCGGGGAATCGGCCGCTCGCCGTGGAGGATTCGGCTCGGTCTCCACGTCTCGTCACCTCTTCGCCTCTTCGCCTCTTCGCCTCTTCGCCTCTTCGCCTCTTCGCCTCTTCGCCTCTTCGCCTCTTCGCCTCTTCGCCTCGCAGCATCTTTCGCCTTCCTTCTCGCGCACGCTACCCTGGGTTTATCCCGGTCAGTGGCGGAACGGTGTCGCAATGAATCACCGTTGTGCCCGACCGACCGCGCCGCGACCTGCGTCTTCTCTCCCCCGAATTGAAGCGCAAGATCTGGAGCGCGCCATCACACCGACGCCGTTAGACTGGGTTCATCGACTTTCATCGTGGACACGGTCGTGCTCGCAACGCTTCCCGACATCGCCTCGCCGACCATCGCGCCGCGACCGTCCGGGCTTATTTGGGCGCTCACGACATACCCGCACGACACCCCATCGCTGACGAACGAGGTACACCCGTGAACATCGCCGATCTACAGCCCGCCGTCGAATCTGTCGACCTCGTGCAACGCGTGGGTGCACTCGACTGGACCGCCGCCGGTACCGAACTCGATCGCTATGGATGCGCTCGCGTACCGGGCCTTCTGTCCGCGGACGAATGCACGGCACTGGCATCGCTCTATGTGCGAGATGCGCTTTACCGGTCGCGCGTCGTCATGGCGCGGCACGGCTTCGGCCGCGGTGAATACCGGTATTTCGCTTATCCGCTGCCGGCAGTTGTCGACGCATTGCGAACAGCGATCTACCCGCATCTCGCACCGATCGCGAATCGCTGGAACCGGGCACTCGGGGTCGACGTCCGCTACCCGGCCGATCACGCGGCATTCCTCGAGCGCTGCCACGCGGCGGGACAGACGCGTCCGACGCCGCTGATCCTGCAGTACGGTCCGGACGACTACAACTGCCTGCATCAGGACCTGTATGGCGAGCACGTCTTTCCGCTGCAGGTCGCGATCCTGCTGTCGGCGCCGGGCCGCGATTTCACGGGTGGCGAGTTCGTGGTGACGGAACAGCGGCCGCGCATGCAATCGCGTGTGGAAGTGGTGCCGCTGACGCAAGGCGACGCGGTGATCTTCGCCGTGCATGGCCGGCCCATGCAGGGAACGCGCGGGGTCTATCGGGTCAACCTGCGTCACGGCGTGAGCCGTATCCGGTCCGGGCACCGCCATACGGTCGGCATCATCTTTCATGATGCGCAGTAGCGGCAGTCGACGCGGGCGCGGCATTGCCGGTCGCTGCATCATGCCCGGACTCATTCCGCGCGGCGGCCTGACATCGCCATGCGGTTGGCGTCACCTTCCGCCACTCGCGGCAGCGGCAACCGACGCGAGCGCGGCATTGTCGGTCGCTGCCTCGTGCCCGGATGCGTGCGTGCACAGCAGGGCGACCGGGCATCGCCAGCACCGCGGCCGTGCTGGCTCATGAAATGCGCGTGTGGAGATTCATCGCCCTCGCGACGAGTCGCACCGTCAGGTGAGCGACCGAGCGGGACAATACGCACCTGTTGCCATTCACACACGACCGACCGGTCGACCTACCCTTGCGCCGCACTCGCCCGGAGCCGGTCGCCCGCATCGGACGCAAGCCGCGCATAGCCCGGCAACGTCAGCAGCGCGAGCACGCCCGCGGCAACGAACGCCCAGCGAAAATCGTCGAGTACATAGTGAATCCCGGCCGCATCGCCGCGCATCAGCGCGGCGAGCCGCAGCGCCAGCGCGCCGAATGCGATCCCCATCCCGATCGTCATCTGCTGCGCGGCGCTCCACAGGGTGCTCGCGGCGCTCGTCTGGTGCGACGGAATATCGGCATAGGCGAGCGTCGCCAGCGTCGTGAACTGCATCGAGCGCGTCAGCCCATAGACGAATACGACGAGCAGCGTGATCGCGAGCGGCGTCGACGCGGTCAGCCAGCCGCATACGATCGTGAAGAAGCCGACGATCGTCACGTCGACGAGCGCGACGCGGCGAAACCCGAACCGGTCGAGGATCCACGACGTGCCCGCCTTCATGCCGAGATTGCCGAGCGCGCTCGCGAGCAACAGCAAACCGGACTGGAACGGCGACAGCCCGAAGCCAATCTGGAACAGCAATGGCAGCAGATAAGGCACCGCATTGACCGCAATCCGCGTGATCGATCCGGTGAGGACCGTTACCGAGAAGGTCGGCACCTTCAGCGTCGTGAAGTCGAGCAGCGGGTGCGCGCAACGCCGCGCATGCATCCACGCGGCAATGCCGAACAATACGCTGGCCCCGACCAGCACGGCGGCACGCGTGAATTGCGCATCCTGCTGACCAGCCGTTTCGGTACCCAGCAGCAGACAGGTCAGCGCACTGCCGGCCAGCGCGAACCCGACCCAATCAAGCGGTCGCTGTTCATTCGCGCGCGTATTCCGGACGATCAGCCACGTACAGACCAGCGCGGCGAGGCCAAGCGGCACGTTCAACAGGAAGATCCATCGCCAGGACGCATAGGTCGTGATGAAGCCGCCGATCGGCGGCCCCACGACCGGCGCAACGATACCCGGCCACGTGATCGTCGCGATCGCACGCATCAGCCGTGCTTTCTCGGTGCTGCGCACGACGATCATCCGCCCGACCGGCACCATCATCGCCCCGCCGACGCCCTGCAACAGGCGTGCGGCCGTAAACGTCACCACGCCGTTGGACAGCCCGCACAGAATCGACGCCCCGGTAAAGATCACGATCGCACTGCCGAACACCGTGCGTGAACCGTATCGGTCCGCAATCCAGCCGCTGATCGGGATGAATACCGCGAGCGCCAGCATGTAGGCCGTCATCCCGAGGCTCAGCGCATTCGGCCCGACGCCGAAGGAGCGCGCCATTTGCGGCAGCGCGGTCGCGATCACGGTCGTATCGAGATACTCCATGAAGAAGGTCGCGGCGACGAGATACGGCAAGAAGTCGGTCGTCCGACCACTCTGAGCAGAGCTGGAAGTCATGAACGATGCAGTTGCGGAAGGCGGAACACACCGGCAACCGTTCGCGGCAGCCGGACGAGTGGCGATATTACCTTGAAGCGTCCGAATCCCGCTCTGCCGACACGTGGCGCTGAAGCCACTTTATGCGCATAGATCAGACTTGGCTCGGCGACAAACCACACACGCCACTGACGTCAAGAAAGCGCGCATTTGAGCCGATATCGGCGAAGATCGACAACGTTACTCGCCCATCTGGCCGTCCTGGCGAGGGCTGTACCGCTCACCTCGACACGCATCGCTCCAATCAGTTCACCCCTGGTCGTCGGTTGTCCCTTGATAGACCACGGCGCCATCAGACATCCGAATCAGCGAAAACTTCATATTGGCGAACGGGCCTACATCGCCGTCTGCATCCTGGAATTTTGCGTGAAACGGTACATGGACACAGCCGGCGTGAGACTGCGCAGCACATCCCAGCAGAGAGAAGCAAAACAGAAGCGGTACGAGCTTTTTCATTGGTATTGCCCGGAGAGATCCATCTGTGCGGCCAGCGCCAGCGACCAAGCCCCCGCCCCGCGGCCATCGCGCGTTTCCGGCGCCACAAATGCAAAAACCCCCGCCTTTCGGGCGGGGGTTTCTGGCTTAGGGAGCCTGACGATTACCTACTTTCACACGGGAATCCGCACTATCATCGGCGTAGAGTCGTTTCACGGTCCTGTTCGGGATGGGAAGGGGTGGGACCGACTCGCTATGGTCATCAGGCAAAGAGGGTTGTCGCGCTGCTTCGCAACGCGACCAATCTTGGAAGAAGCAGTAATTTTGAGTTGTGTGTATCACACACGAGAATCCAACCAGTCCTGGCTCACATCGCTGGAGCCGAAACAGACTTGTTATAGGATCAAGCCTTACGGGCAATTAGTATCAGTTAGCTGAACGCATTACTGCGCTTACACACCTGA